>NZ_JBMKJG010000015.1:0-146689 GCF_049237765.1 Enterobacter cloacae complex sp. SHL021
TAGCTGAACAGGAGGGACAGCTGATAGAAACAGAAGCCACTGGAGCACCTCAAAAACACCATCATACACTAAATCAGTAAGTTGGCAGCATCACCCAATTGATTCATAACGTATTTCAACTTCTTCAAGGTGGGCACTTGCAATCCCTAGCGGATGCAAGACTGGCGATATCCTTGTTACCTTGACGTTTTCCAGAATGATGTTGAAGTATTCACGCTCGATACCGGCGTCATTAATTTTATACATTTTGATTAATGCCGTTTTGAAGGTTTTACCTGTACAGACGGCACGAAAGAGATAGGGTGTGATGCGATCGATTTCTTTTTCAAAGGTGATGGGGACATGAAGTCGTGTTCCTGTTAATTTACCCGTGTTGGAACAGGTCGGTATCCAGACCGAGTGGTTAAATGATTTTAGTTCGGTAGAGCCCAACCTTGTGGGCATTAAACATTCACCTGTAACAGGGGCGTTATTCTCATCTGTAAACCATATATATGCTGGTGTAGACATTTATTCATCCTTTAGGTTCGTAGAAATAGGCTATATAAAAAACGATTACTACTATAGCCCCAACAATAAGCATTGCTGTTTGATCGTCTTCAATTAAGGTTGCTGGTATCATTGATAGAATCACAACAACAAAAATCGCGGTATATGCTTTTAAATCATTCTTCAAGTCTTCCAGAAGAAGTTTAAAAATCGTCTTTATGGCCCTCCTCATTATTGAGCCATTTTTATAAAAGCATTGGTAATATCATGATCTGATGCTGTGTAAATATTCAGGTAACCAGCTTTCATTATTACTGGTTCGATGAGGAAGTACATCATTTCAAGTTTCTCCATATATAATGCATGATAAAATAATGGAAAGAATTTTTTGAGATTATTGGCGCTGTCTGCCGCTCGTTGGACCAATGCGTAAGCGTTAAGCACTAAAAATGCACCTCCCGTTCTTCCAGCAACTTTTTTCATCAATGCGCTCTGTATTGCAGCATTCATTTGATTGCTATAGCATATATATTTTGCGACAGCATAAATTAAACTCAATTTGGATGCTTGTTTAACTGAATAGTGTGTTGTGAAGGGTATGACTTTTTCGAGTATGGTCTTCTTTTCATTTTCGCTTCTGTTTTTAAGTATTGTTTCAATGTATAACTTAACCATGCGAAATATTAAATCCCTGTGTTTAACTAGCTCTGCAATGCCAAGCATGAACCTTTTATCTTCGGAAGCCAAATTTTTGCATACATCAAAATAATTTTCAGTGAAGCAAGACGTATAATAGAGTAAACGCGTTGTCGCATCGCCAAGATTATGTAGATATTCTAGGGCTCCATCTTTCACCCCAGCTACGGCACGATCAAGCCTTAATGCAAGTTCTTTATCGGACCCAATTTTTTCGATAATCGATTTACTGTAATACATAGCCTGTCCCTGTTGTGTACAGAGTTTATCATGGGCTACGTTGTCGACTGGGGACAGTGATCACACTCGCATTTATAAAAAGTGAAAGCAAGAATAACCACCAATTTATTTTCTAAATAAATTGGTGGTTATATATAATTGATGTGATGAATTTGGAAACGATGAATATAATTAATCTTATCAAGTATTATTTATTCTGCGAGGATGGTGACATAATCCGTAGGCCGGGTAAGCGCAAGCGCCACCCGGCTTAAACCTTACAACCCTTTCTTATCCATCAGCACCGCCAGATCCACCAGGCGGTTAGAGAAGCCCCACTCGTTGTCATACCACGCCAGAATTTTCACCATCCGACCACCAATCACCAGGGTGGAGAGACCGTCAATAATCGAAGAGCGCGGGTCGCCCTGATAATCGCTGGAGACCAGCGGTTCATCGCTGTATCCCAGAATGCCTTTCAGTGGGCCGCTGGCCGCGGCTTTGCGAAACGCATCGTTCACCTCTTCGGCCGTAACGTCACGGCTCAGCGTCACCGTTAAGTCCACAATCGAGACCACCGGAACCGGTACGCGCAGGGAATAGCCGGTCAGCTTGCCGTCCAGAGACGGGATGACTTTCCCCAGTGCCTTCGCGGCACCGCTGGAGTACGGCACAATCGACAGGGCTGCTGCACGTGCGCCGCGCAGATCTTTTTCCGGCTGGTCGTGCAGCGCCTGGCTGTTGGTATAAGCGTGCGTGGTGTTCATCAGGCCATGCTCAATACCAAACTGCTGATGCAGGACCTGAGCAGCCGGGGCCAGGCCGTTCGTGGTGCAACTCCCGTTGCTTACTACCACGTGCTTAGCCGGATCGTACTGCTCGTGGTTAACGCCCATCACCACCGTCAGATCGTCATTTTTACCCGGCGCGGAGATGATGACGCGCTTCGCCCCACCCTGGGTGATATGCACCAGCGCTTTTTCGCGCTCGGTGAAGAAACCGGTCGCTTCAATCACCACGTCAACGCCCGCATCGCGCCAGGGAATATTCGCCGGATCGCGTTCGCTAAAGACGGTAATGCGCTGGCCGTCAACCTGCAGCGTGCCGTCCGCCGCTTCAACGGGTGCCGGTAGCGTGCCGAGCAGGGAATCATGCTTAAGCAAATGGGCGAGGGTTTTGCTGTCCGTCAGATCGTTAATCGCCACAATCTGCAGGTCCGGATTGCCCAGCGCCGCGCGCAGGAAATTACGTCCGATACGGCCGAAACCGTTAATGCCGACCTTAACCATAATGCACTCCTTATCTCTGTTGTCTGGAGTCACTGTAGGCTTCAGGCCGGATGGCGTAAACGACAAAAAAGGATCATATTACGCCATTTTGCGGCAGTGAAAACGCTGACGGTATTCACCGGGTGTGAGGTGGAGCTGTTTTTCAAATACGCGACGCAGGTTAATGCTGGTGCCAAATCCGCTTTTCTCGGCGATAACGGACAGCGGATCCTCGGTCTGTTCAAGCAACTGTCGGGCTGCGGCAAGGCGCGCTTCGGTCACATAACGTGCCGGAGACGCCCCCGTGTCGCGGGTGAATACCCGGGTGAAGTTGCGCGGGCTCATGGCTACTTTTTCCGCCAGCTTTTCGACGCACAGATCGGCCGTCAGGTTTTGCAGGATCCAGGTTTGCAGCTCGCTGATGGGGCCGGAGGAGCCGGACTGCGACAGATTATAGCGGCTGAACTGCAGCTGTCCTCCCGGGCGGCGCAGATACATCACCATATCCTGCGCCACGTCGCGCGCGAGGCTGAAGCCATAATCGTCTTCCACCAGCGCCAGGGTCAGATCAAAGCCGGAGCTCACGCCACCGGAGGTCCAGACAGGGCCATCCTGAATATAGAGCGGCCCCCCATCAACACGGATGGTGGGGTACTGCGCTTGCATGGTTTCCAGCAGCCGCCAGTGGGTGGTTGCCCGACGGCCGTCAAGCAAACCGGTCTGGGCCAGCAGCATTGCGCCACCGCAAATGGAGGCGATCCGCCGCGCATGGGGGGCTGCAAGATGCAGCCAGTCCACCACGGCGGTGCTCTCCTGCTCGTTCATGCCGCGCCCGGTAATGATGATGGTATCAAGCGGCTCACGGGGATCCAGCTCCGGCAGGCGATAATCTGCCAGCAGATTGAGACCGGACTGGCCGTGGATCACCTGGTGCGGCTGGGTCGTGGCGATGATGATGCGATAGCAGGGCAGCGCAAGGCCTCCCGGGTGCAGGCGGTTGGCTTGCATCAGAATGTCGGCGATGCCGGCGGCTTCAAACAACATGCCGCCGTCAGGAACAATAATCAGGATCTTCTTCATGTCCTGAAAAGTACCTTTATTGCAAAATAAGTCAAGCGGAGGGCAAGGGAGTTAACGGGCGCTACGCGCCTTTCTGGCAAAGCAAAGTGATTTAAGTTCTTTGTTATTTCAGGCGTTATCCCGGATCGTCAGCATATTATCTCTGGCGAAACGGCTCTGAAGGAATGGGTAAACGAAGCTCCCTCTATTTACATCCGCAGCAACGCGACCAAATTCATCATCTCGCCTCGGGGTTTCTCTGGCGAACCGAAGTGCCCACGTGGCTGTTGATCGCCACCATTTATGGCGGCTGGTTCTCGACGCTGGCGTTCTGGCACACCCTCGGTCTGCTGCCTGCCACGCTGTTGCTGATTTGGTTTACCGCCTGGTATATGTCCCTTCAGCATGAATTGATCCACGGTCATCCCACGCGTTTCGTGTGGCTGAACCAGCTCTTTGGCATGCTGCCGCTGGCTGTCTGGTATCCGTATGGCCTGTACCGGGATTCTCATCTGGCCCACCATCGTCACGACCATCTCACCATTCCGGTGGATGACCCGGAGTCATACTACTTTACGCAGGCGAGCTGGGCGCGATTGTCGTCCTGGCAGAAGCGGGTGATCCACGCCCGAAACACCTTTACCGGGCGACTGTTGCTGGCGCCGCTGCTGGATATTCTCCAGACGCTGGGCAGCGCGGTGGCGGCGTTTCGCCATCTGCAACTGCGGGCGATGGTGATGTGGCTTGTGCATATGGCGTTATTGGCGCTGCTTTTTACCTGGATGATGCACAACAGTTTCTCTCCGCTCTGGTTTGTGCTGGCGGTAAGCTACCCGGCGCTGGCGCTGACAAAAGTACGCTCTTTTCTGGAACATCGCGCGGCGGACGACCCGCTGGCGCGTTCGGTGATTAACGAAGCAGGCTTGTTCTGGCGCGTGCTGTTTTTAAATCTTAACTACCATTCAGTACATCACGATTTACCCGGCGTGCCCTGGTACGGGCTGAAGACGATCTATCTGCAAAACCAGCAGGCGTACCGGGAGCGTAACCACGGGTTTCTGGTCAGAGGATATGGCGAATGGATGCGACGGTTCTGGAAAACGTCGGTGGACGTCACCGTACATCCCTGGCGTCAACAGGAGGAAGGACATGAATAACCGGCTGGCGTTTCCGATGTATGCGGTGGATAGTACCGATACTCTTGCCCTGTGGCGGGCCGTCCAGCGTCTGCTGGTGGCGCGTGGTCTCCCGGTGGAGGAGCTTATTCCCGGCAGGCCTGAGCCTGACCTGCTGGCACACTGGCAGCAGCCTAATCTTATCCTGAGCCAGACCTGCGGCTACCCGCTGATGACACAACTGCCGGAGGTGCAGGTCGTCGGCTGTTTTCACTACCGGGTACCGGGCTGCGAAGGCATTCACTACCGCAGTTTTCTGGTGGTACGTGATGAGGATAAATACCGCACGCTGGCTGATTTTCGCGGACGGCGGGTGGTATGTAACGCGCCCGATTCCCAGTCTGGCTACAATGCGCTGCGCAACTGCGTGCCGTCACGTGCGTTAAACGCCTGGTTCTCAGAGGTTATCTTTAGCGGCAGCCATCGCCAGTCGCTGATCGAAGTAAAACGTGGGGGAGGGGATATCGCGGCGATCGACTGCGTGACGTATGCGCTGTTGCAGCGGCATGAACCGACCCTGCTGGCGGGGCTAACTGTGATTGACCAGACGCCCCTTACGCCAGGACTGCCGCTGATCACTGCGTCCGGCACCACCCCCGAAACGCTTCATGCCATCCGTGATGCGCTAACCACGCTGGTGAGCGCCCCGGAATACCGGGGCGTGTGTGATGCGCTGTTTATCGGCGGGTTTAGCGTCGTGGCGCGTGAGGCCTGGTCTGTGTTAACCGGGATTACAGCGGACGGATCTCTTTCGAGCGCAGGGTGAGGCGGACGGGCACCGATTTATACGACGGCGTGCCGCTCTCTTTATCCAGATAGTCGAGCGGAACCAGCACGTTAGCCTCAGGATAGTAGGCCCCGACCGAGCCCGGGGCGATGGCATAGGCCACCACAGTGATATCTTCCAGACGCTGAGCGCTGCCCGGCAGGGCGGTTTCGATATCCACCCGGTCGCCGTGCTCCAGTCCTGACTGCGCCATATCCGCTTCATTCATAAACAGCACGTCGCGACGGCCAAAGACGCCCCGGTAGCGGTCGTCGAGAGCGTAAATCGTGGTGTTGTACTGGTCGTGACTGCGCAGCGTGATCAGACGCAGGACGTTATCGCCTTCACCGCTGGCATCTTCATTGACCCCTTCAAATACCGAGAACATCGCTTTGCCCGTCGCCGTCGGCCAGATACGTTTCGTGGGCGGCAGCGGCATACGGAATCCACCGGGTACCCGGATCCGCGCGTTATAGTCCTCAAAGCCCGGAATGGTCTGCTCAATCAGATCGCGAATGCGATCGTAATCCGCAACCAGGTGCATCCAGTCCACGCGGGTTGTCTTCAGGGTCGCTTTCGCCATGCCGGCCACAATAGCCGGTTCGGCGCGAAGCAGAGGAGAGGCGGGTTTCAGCTTGCCTGAGGAGGCATGAACCATCGACATGGAATCTTCAACGGTAATGGACTGACGTCCGCTGGCCTGCATATCCAGTTCCGTGCGGCCAAGGCAGGGGAGAATGAAGGTCTCTTTACCCACCAGCAGGTGCGTACGGTTCAGCTTGGTGCCAACGTGCACGCTCAGATCCAGCTTACTCATCGCCGGGAAGCCGTTTTCGTGATCGGGCATCGCCACCGCGAAGTTGCCGCCGAGGCAGATAAGCGCTCTGGCACGACCGTCAATCATGGCCTGGGTTGCCTGCACTGCGTCATGGCCATGGTGAGAGGGCGGCTCAAAGCCAAACACCTCCTTAAGACGGTTCAGAAACGCCGGGGTTGGTTTCTCGCTTATCCCGACGGTACGGTTTCCCTGAACGTTAGAGTGGCCGCGCAGCGGACAGATCCCCGCACCGGGCTTGCCTATATTGCCGCGCAGCAGCAGCACATCGGCGATCAGGCGGACGTTGGAAGTTCCTTTATTATGCTGCGTAATGCCCATGCCGTAGGTAATGATGGTGGCATTCGATTTCGCGTAGGCATCGGCAACCTGTTTCAGCGCCGCCTGGCTCAGCCCGGACTCGCTCTCAATGGCGTCCCAGCTCGTTTGCGCAATGTCTGCCGCAAAGTCTTCAAAGCCCTGTGTGTGTTCAGCGATAAACGCGTGGTCGAGCACGTTGCCACGCCCGGCTTCCATTTGCAGCAGGTGTTTGGCGATGCCTTTTAGCGCGGCGGCATCGCCCCCGGCTTTAACCTGAAAGTAGGTAGAGGCGATGTCGGTAGAGCTGTAGGTTGCCATCTCAATCACGCTCTGCGGATCGGCAAACCGTTCCAGCGCGCGTTCGCGCAGCGGGTTCAGGACGATGATCGGCACGCCGCGGCGCGCCAGTTCATGCAGGGTGCCCATCATACGCGGATGGTTGGTGCCGGGATTATGCCCGATGGAGATCACCAGCTCCGTCTTGTCAAAATCGTCCAGCGAGACGGTGCCTTTTCCGATACCAATAGAGCGCGGTAAACCGACGCTGGTGGCTTCGTGACACATGTTGGAGCAGTCGGGAAAATTATTGGTTCCGTACTCACGGGCAAAAAGCTGGAACAGCCAGGCCGCTTCGTTGGAGGCGCGGCCGGAGGTATAAAACTCCACCTGGTCTGGTTCAAGCCCACGCAGAACCTCGCCGATGCGTTCGAAGGCATCCTCCCACTCAACGGGGCGGAAGGTGTCACTTGCCCGGTCATAGCGCAGAGGATGGGTCAGGCGCCCGTATCCTTCCAGCTCAAAGTCAGATTTTGCCAGTAACGACGTAACGGTGTTATGAGCGAGGAACTCAGAGGTCACCCGTTTGCTGGTGGCTTCCCAGGTGACCGCTTTTGCCCCGTTCTCGCAGAACTGAAATGTGGATTTATGCTCTTTGTCTGGCCACGCGCAGCCCGGGCAGTCGAAGCCGTCAGGCTGGTTGGTGCGCAACAGCGTGGCGGGAGCATCCAGGGCATCCATCTGTGTTCGCACGGCAATTGCCGTCGCTTTTAATGCTCCCCAGCCGCCTGCAGGGCCGTCGTAAGGTCTGATGCCGGGAACGGCACGTCGTTTGTTATTCATTCCAGATTACCCTGTTAGACCGCCGGTCGTGCATGATGCGGCTGAGAAAAATTAAAGAAATCATAACAAATTTTTATCATGTCGATAATGTGTCCTGACAAGGGTGGCGTGAAGGCGACAATGTTAGTGACAGTAAAATTTTCAAACGAAAGGCGGGCAGGGGAACCTGCAATATATTTACCCGTCGATGCTGAAGGCGATAAAGTGAACAATGTGCCGGGGAATAAAGATGTAGTCCTGCTTAACTGTTAATTCACTGCGGGCGGTGTAAATCGTGCCTCTAAGGGATTAAAGGCACCAGGTTATTTTGCGCCGTAAAATTAATTTTTTTCATCGTCTATGAATTGTCTTAATTCAGGGCGGAAAAGTCATCGCTATTAAAGATACGCTATCAATGCAACAAATAATTCATGGAAGATATATTCATACTCCCCCTGAAAAAATCCCCATTCTACTAATTATGGTAGTGGCGATAATAGCAGTATTGCGTTAATGACAATGGTTCTCTTTTGGTTTTTTCATTTCTGAATCAATGGGTTGTGTTAGAGGAGCGCGTAATAATAAGACAAATTCAGCAAAGTAAGCTTTTTTTCTCAGATTAATCCTATAATGAGTCGGGTGCTTCATTAAGCAGCAGTTGTGAGGAAGGAAATATTGAATTGGTGACAAGCTCATGTAAACTTGTTTACCGTTTGTCAAAATATGTCAGGAAGACGCTGGGCCTTATTCTGAAGGGCTCGTGCGGTAGCTATGCCCGAATAATAGTAACGCCCCGAAAATATCCTGGCTATTTTAACGATAGCACTTAAGTCAAACTTCATCCCCTTTATCTCATCATCGAAATATCGCTACGGAAAAGCATATGAAAATGCGCGTATTGTTTTCACTTCTGTTTGTAATGGCGGTGGCGGGCTGTAAAGCGCCGCAGAAACCTGTGATCACCGACGATACGATCGTGACCAGCCAGGTCAACGGCGTCACCTTAACCCACCGTCATGCCATCACGCCTCCTGCTGAGTTCACTCAGGTTAACGAGCCATACCGTGCCATGTATCCGGCCTCCCTGATGAGCCGCCCTGATTTCGGTGGGAAAGTGGTCAGTACGCTTGTCACCGGTAAAACCTACGTGGTGCTGGGGCAGGTTGAACACTACTGGATGGCGCTTGCCGATGAAGGACAAGACCAGCTGATTGGTTACGTTCCAATGCGTGCGGTAATCAAAGCCGATCAGTACGAAGCCACCGTGCGTAAACAGGCTATTCGTCCTAAGGCGCGTAAAAAAGCGACCTGTGTCGATGTCGATGGTAACAGCAAAGCCTGCAAAGACAGCGCTAACGGTACCTGGATCCTGAACTAAACGGCTTTTCTGAGCGTATTTTTATGAATAATAAAAATTTTCATAAGCTGTGGTTCGTCTTTTACGCGGTGATATTCGCCCTGGTCAGTGGTTGTTCGTCGTCTTCACACAGCGACCCCTCCCGCTACAATCTGCAGTTTCAGGCTCATCCACAAATCAATGATTCTGCGCCGCTTAAAGTCAGAGTGCTGCTGTTGAAGTCCGATGCGGATTTCATGTCCAGTGACTTCTATTCCCTGCAGAACAACGCGTCAGCCACGCTTGGCGCAAATCTGCTGAACAGCGATGTTTTCTTCCTGATGCCGGGCCAGCTTTCAAAAACCCTTAGCGGACAAAGCTCACCCGAGGCGCGCTATATCGGTGTTATGGCCGAATATCAGATGCTGGATGGAAAGAAATGGCGTGTCTCACTCCCACTGCCTGTTCCGGGCGAAAACCATCTCTACCAGTTCTGGAAATGGTCATCCGATGAACTCCAGGCCAATGTCTTTCTCGACATAAATGGCATCCGGGTCATCAGCCAGTAACGCGCTTAAAAACAGGAAACCTATCATGACCAAAGCAGAGAAGGTCGTCTGGACCGAAGGCATGTTCCTGCGTCCACACCATTTTCAACGGACAGAAAGTTATCTGCTCAACCACGTTCGGGAATGGGGTGCGCTGCAGCGATCGTATCTTTGGGGCTTCCTCGATGTTGAACTGGACGAAGCGATGCTTCGCCAGGGCTGCATTGCCCTGAGCTATGCCAGCGGCGTGCTACCCGACGGTACGTTTTTCCAGGTTCGCAATGGGCGCAATGGCCCGGCCCCGCTGAAAATTCCTGACAATCTCACCAACGAAAAGGTGGTGCTCGCGCTGCCGGTACGTAGGGGAGAGCGTGAAGAGGTTATTTTCAGCGAAGAGCCCGCGTCACTGGCGCGTTTTATCGCCTTCGAACAGGAGGTGGAAGACGATAACGCCATGTCGGTGGGGGATGCCACGGTGCAGTTTGGCCGTTTACGTCTGACCCTGATGCTGGAAAAAGATCTGACGGCCGAATGGACGGCGATTGGCATCGCGTTTGTCGCGGAAAAGCGCAACGACAACCATGTGCGTCTGGATAGCAGCTACATTCCGCCGATGCTGAATGCCTGCAACAGCCCGCAACTTTACAGCATGGTCAACGATCTCCACGGCTTGCTGGTGCAGCGCAGCCAGCAGATTGGGGGGCGTTTGCGCCAGCCTGGCCGCTTTAACACCTCAGAGCTGATCGAATTTACGCTGCTGTCGCTGGTTAACCGTCACCTGGGCGAAGTCTCCCATTTAAAAACGCTCCCGCTGCTGCACCCGGAAACGCTCTGGCGCAGCTGGCTGCCGTTTGCCACGGAGCTTGCCACCTGGACCTCGCAACGCACCGCCGAAAGCGTGCTGCCGATTTACGATCACGACGACCTTGCGGGATGCTTCAGCAAGCTGATGCTGATGCTGCGTCAGGGGCTGTCGCTGGTGATGGAAGATCAGGCCATTCAGCTGCCGCTGAACGAGCGCTCCCATGGCCTGAACATCGCCACGGTGCCGGAGACCAGCATGGTGCGCGAGTTCGGCTTCGTCCTGGCGGTCAAAGCCAACGTGCCGGGCGAACACCTGCAAACCCATTTCCCTGCCCAGATGAAAGTCGCGCCGGTGTCGAAAATCCGCGATCTGGTTCAGTTACAGCTGCCGGGCATTATGCTGCGCGCCATGCCGGTTGCGCCGCCGCAAATCCCATGGCATGCGGGCTACAGCTACTTTGAACTGGAGAAGGGCAGCGAGCTGTGGCACGAGATGGATAAGTCCGGTGCATTCGCCCTGCATCTCGCAGGGGAGTTCCCGGGTCTTGATATGGAGTTTTGGGCCATCCGTAGCCCGACTGAATAATAAAGCGAGCGCTTAATATGCAGGAACGACAGGATACCGGCAGTGATGCCGCGTTTACCGGAGCCAGTAGCAACAATCAGCTGGTGGCGGCCGCCAATCCGCTGCTCAACGCGATTCCGCAAATTCGTCATTCGGTGTCTCATGACGATCAGGTGGCACTGCGCCAGCGTCTGATCGACGAGATTCGCCGTTTTGAAGTCCGCTGCCAGCAGGCAGGGCTTGCGTATGAGGTGATCGTCGGGGCGCGCTATTGCCTCTGTACGGCGCTGGATGAAGCCGCGGCGCTGACCCCCTGGGGCAGCAGCGGTGTCTGGTCAAGCAATGGTCTGCTGGTCACGTTTCATAACGAAACCTGGGGCGGCGAAAAGTTCTTCCAGCTGTTGGCGCGTCTGTCGCAGAACCCGCGTGAACATATCCTCCTGCTGGAGATGATCAACTACTGCCTGCTGCTCGGTTTCGAAGGGCGCTATCGGGTTCTGGATAATGGCCGCACCCAGCTGGAAACCATCAAGCAGCGGCTGTGGCAGATGATCCGTGGCGTGCGCGGCAGCTATCCGGCACCGCTCTCTCCACACCCGGAAGATCGTCCCGTGCTGCGCAAGCTGTGGCGGCCGATGGTGCCGCTGTGGGCCTGTGTCGCGCTGGCCGGGTTTATCGCCTGCCTGTTCTACATCATTCTCAACTGGCGTCTTGGCGACAACACCAACCCGGTGCTGGCGAAGATTTATCAGTCTCAGCTGCCTGAAACCACCATTCAGCAACCTGCGCGTCAACTGCCTGCGGTGCTCAACCTGCGTGGCTTCCTGAAGCCGGAAATCGACGCCGGTCTGGTGGCGGTGAAGGATGAAGCGGATCGCAGCGTGGTGATCCTGAAAGGAGACGGGCTGTTTGCTTCTGCCTCTACCGTGGTGCGTGACCGCTATGAGCCGGTTATCAACCGGATTGCCCAGGCGATGAACAACGTCAGCGGCAAAATTCTGGTGGTGGGCTACAGCGATAACGTGCCAATTCGCAGTGCGCGCTTCGCCTCCAACTATGAACTCTCTTTGGATCGCGCCCGGTCCGTGCAAAAAATGTTGCAGGGAAGCCTCTCGCAGCCTGACCGCGTGAAAGCGGAAGGGCGGGGAGAGATCAATCCTGTGGCGCCAAACAATACGCCTGAAAACCGCGCCCGTAACCGCCGTGTGGAAATAACTCTGCTGGTGTCGCCTGAAAATACGCAGGCTGAGCTGAACGGATTGCCGCAAGGAAACTAAGGATGCTGACGACTCTTCTTTCCATACTGACCAATCGCATTCTGTGGAGCTTCCTGGGCGTTACCGCCCTGTCGGCGGTGATCTGGATGATTGGTCCGCTGTTATCCATCGTGGATACCCGCCCGCTCGAATCTGAACAAAACCGCATCATCAGTATTGCGGTGGTTTATCTGCTCTGGGCGCAGGGGCATATTCTGCCGCGGCTCTACAACGCCTGGCTGAACCGCAAGCTGATGGACAAGCTCAATGAAAACACCGCCAAACCGGACGCGGCCGATCCCCAGAAGCGGCTGAACAGCGAGGAGCAGATCCTCGCCGGACGTTTTGATGAAGCGGCGCAAATGCTGAAGAAAGCCCACTTCAGCAAAGCGGGACACGGTGCCCAGTGGACGCAGCGCTTCAGTACGCAATATCTCTACCAGCTGCCGTGGTACGTCATTATCGGCGCACCGGGCGCCGGTAAAACCACGGCGCTGGTCAATTCCGGCCTGCAATTCCCGCTGGCGGATCGCTTCGGTAAAACCGCTCTGCGCGGCATTGGCGGCACCCGCAACTGCGACTGGTGGTTCACTAACGAAGCCGTCCTGCTGGACACTGCGGGCCGCTACACCACACAGGAGAGCGAGCAGGTTCAGGATGCCGGGGAGTGGCTGGAATTTATCGGCCTGCTGCGTAAGTATCGCCGCCGCCAGCCTATTAACGGCGTCATTATCACCATCAGCATTTCCGATCTGCTGACGCTCTCCCCGGAGGCGGCGCGCCAGCAGGCGGTCAACCTGCGCCAGCGGCTGTCTGAGCTGCATGAACAGCTGGGTATCCGCTTCCCGGTTTACGTGATGGTGACCAAGGCGGACCTGCTTAAAGGCTTCCGCGCCTGGTTTGCTGACTACGACAAAGCGCAGCGCGACCAGATTTGGGGCTTCACGCTGCCGTGGGAACAGACCAAACACGCCGATTTCGACCTGATGGGGAACTTCCACCAGGAGTTCTCGCTGTTGCAGCAGCGTCTGGACGCCGGGCTGCCGGAGACCATGCTGAAAGAGCATGACGCCAAAACCCGTGCCGAAGCGTATCTCTTCCCGCAGGAGTTCGCGGCGCTGCGCCCGCTGCTGGCAGACTACCTGAGCACGGTCTTTGCCCGGTCTAACTTTGAGACCGAGTTCTCCCCACGCGGAATATACTTCGCCAGCGGCACCCAGGAAGGCATGCCGTTCGACCGCGTCATGGGTGAACTGAACCGCGCCCTGTCACTGCCGGAAGGGGCAGAGGCAGAGAAGTGGGATTCGGTCAGTAAAGAGGCGCCTATCCCTGGTGCAAAAGGGCAGAGCTTCTTCATTAAAAACCTGCTGCAAAACGTCATTTTCCAGGAAGCCGGTATTGCCGGTGAAAACCGCTGGTGGGAACTGCGCAACCGCGCGGTGATCTGGTCCGGATACGCGGCGCTGCTGGCGCTGCTGGTGATCCTCGGCGGACTGTGGCTGACCAGCTATGCCAAAAATAAGGCCTATCTGGAAGAGGTGGACGCTAAAGTCCCGCAGCTGGAGCAGCAGAGTAAAGCGTTACAGAATCAGCCTCAGCGCGATCTGTTCGCGCTCCTGCCGCTGCTGAACAGCCTGGTCGATCTGCCGAAAAGCGAGGCCTTCGATGTCAACGACCCGCCGGTCTCCCGCCGTATGGGGCTCTATCGCGGGGATGACGTCAGCGATGCTTCCCAGTCGCTGTATCAGAAAGCGCTGGATCAGATGCTGCTGCCCGCCGTGGCGATGCATATCACCACCTGGCTGCGCAACGACAACGGCAGCGACGTGGAATACAGCTACGAGGCGCTGAAAGCCTACCAGATGCTGTATCAGCCGAAACACTACGACGGCAAATTCCTGCATTCCTGGGTGATGCTCAATTTGCAGCGTAATCTGCCGCAGAACGTGACGCAGGCGCAGCTGCAACAGCTGGAGTGGCACCTGACGCAGCTGCTGGAGCCAAAAATTCAGGCCTCGCCGTATGCCCAGGACGAAGCGCTGGTGGCCCGCGAGAGGGCGCTCATCAACCAGCAGCCGCTCTCCACCCGCGTGTATGGGCGTCTGAAGCGTCTGCTGGAGCATGACGAAAACCTGAAGCCGGTCTCCCTGTCCGACCTGGGTGGCCCGCAGAGCGAACTGGTGTTCTCACGCAAAAGCGGCAAACCGGTGAGCGAAGGCGTGCCGGGGCTCTACACCCCGGACGGCTACTGGAAGAGCTTTAACAGCCAGATTGACAGCGTGACCACGGCGCTGCATGAAGATGATGCCTGGGTGCTGGGCGCGACCACCTCCGGGGAAGACAAGCAGCAGATCGATAACGCCGTGCGTCAGCTCTATATGCGCGACTTTATCGCTAACTGGGATCGTTTCCTCGCCGACATTCAGCTTAACAACAGCGCCGATCTCTCGCAGCGCATCAACACGGCGCGCCTGCTCTCCGGCGCAAACTCGCCGCTGCGCCGTCTGGTGCAGAACCTGAGCCAGGTGCTGACGCTGTCGCGCAACGCGCCAGCGCCGGAGGACGCGGGGAAAGCGCAAGACCAGAGTAACCGCGCCACTCGTACGCTCGAAGCGCTGTTCAGCAATAACGACAATGCCCCGACGCAGGGGGCAGTAGTGACGCAGGCACCTGAACAGCTGGTGACCGACCATTACGCGCCGATGATCGAGCTGGCTCAGCCGCTGGAGAAGGGCGGCAAGACCATCGTCTTTGATGATTTCCTCAAGCAGGTGGATGAGCTGTATCGTTACCTGACCGCGGTGCAGGACGCTGCCAACAGCGGCATGCCAGCCCCGGGTGGTGAAGCAATCAGCCGTCTGCAGGCCAGCGCCGGGCGTCTGCCGGGCGGGCTGCAAACCATGTTCAGCAACATGGCGGTGGGGGCCAGCAGTGATACCCAGCGTCGCGATCTGGAAAACGTCCGTAAGCGCATTAACGTCGAAGTGGGTGGTTTCTGCCGTCAGGCAATTGCCGGTCGCTACCCGCTGGTGCGCAGCGCCAGCACCGAGGTGACGCCGGACGATCTGGCACGCATGTTTGCGCCGGGTACCGGGCTGATGGATACCTTCTTTCGCGACAACCTGACCAACAAAGTGGATACCACTCAGGCGAACTGGCGCTTTATGCCTGGGATCGACGGGAAAACGCTGCCGGGAAGTGAAGGACTGCTGCGACCGTTCCAGCAGGCCCAGTCCATTCGCGATGCCTTCTTTGCTAACGGTGCGACGACCCCCTCTTTCAAGGTGACGGTGCGTACCGTGCGGATGGATAACACCATTCTTAACCTGACGCTGGACGTTGACGGCCAACTGCTGCGTTACAGCCACGGTCCACAGGCGGTGCAGATCATGAACTGGCCAGGGCCGGGCGGCACCAACCAGGTGCGTATGCAGCTGGGTCTGGCCAACGGCAGCACCGCGACGCTGGTAACCAACGGCGCCTGGGCCCTGAACCGCTTCTTCGATAAAGCGCGCACCAGCCCTGGGGCAGGTAGTCTGAGCCGTCAGGCCACGTTCAACGTCGATGGCCATCAGGTCACGCTGGAGTTTGCGCCGAACAGCATTCGCAATCCGTTCCAGCTTCCTCGTTTCTCATGCCCATAACCGCAAGGACAGCCGTATGACGAATACCCCTGCGATGAACCGCTACAGCTGGTATGGCAAATTACCCAGCGCCGGAGATTTTTTGCAGCGTCGCTTTCCTGACACCCTACAGCGTCAGTGGTCACACTGGTTTCAGGTCGGCCTGCTGGCCTGGCAACAGGAAGAGCAGCGCAGCGGCGAACGCCAGTTTAACAAGGCGCCGGTGTGGAACTTTGTTGTCCCGCCGATGCTGGGCAGCCAGATGATCCAGATGGGCTGCCTGCTGCCGGGCCGCGACAGTGTGGGCCGACAGTACCCGATCTGCATTCAGCTCAGCTTCGCCCCGTCAGAGTGGTCGACCAACCTGCTCAGCCAGGCTGAAAGCTGGTATCAGCAGATTGGCCGTCTCGGGCTGCATGCGGTGCGCAACAGTTTTTCCGCCTCGCAGCTGGATGAGATGCTGATGTCGATTCCGGCGCCGCAGCCCGTCGAGCCGCAAAAGCGTTCCGACATCCTTGATGTGATTGGTTATGACGAAGACGGCCAGAGCACGCTGGGCTGGCCTCAGGCGGCGGAGTGTTTTGACCCGCTTCGTCAGACCAGCTACTGGTGGACCAACCGCTGCGACGGCTACCCGCTCTACACCCACGTCCACAGCGGAAACTTCACCGGGCAGCTCTTTACGCTGCTGTTCGATCCGGCTGGCGGCGCCCGACCAGGCCGTCACGGTCTTTATCCGCCTATGTTTGAATAAGCAGGGATCACATGAATATCGAAGAATTTCTCGCGCCGATAAGCCCCGAAAAACCCTGCGGCGACAACCTTGAGTACGACGCCGATTTTCAGGCTATGGGACAGGCAAGCCAGGGTAAAGCGGAACAGCAGTTCGGCGACACGATCATTCCCGCCGAGCCCGCTGACTGGAATACGGTAGAAAAGCTCGCCACCAGCCTGCTGGGGCGCACCAAAGATCTTCGCGTCATGCTGGCGTTAACCCATGCCTGGACCCGACGTCGTGGGCTGCCGGGCTACGCGGACGGCCTGCTGCTGGTGCAGGAGGCGATCACCCGCTACTGGGAGCCGCTCTATCCACTGCTGGAGGAGTATGGCGAAACGGACCCGTTCTATCGCATTAACGCCCTTGCCGCGCTGAGCGATAAATCTGACCTGACCGTCGCGCTGCGAAACGCCTCGCTGCTGCGCTCAAACGGCGATGAAATTTCGCTGCGTGACGCGCAGGCATTGCTGGATGGCAGCAAAACCGAATGCCCGGATTATCCCGGCGGCCGCCCAAGACTGATTGACGAACTGGCGCGCGGCGACCAGCCAGGTACAGAGGCCGTCATCCTGATTAATGAAAGGCTGCTGGCCATTCGCGATCTGCTCAGCGGTTACCTTGGTGAAAGCGGCGTACCGGAAATGGAGCAGTTGTTGAAAACCGTGGGCCTGGTCGCCAGCGCCTGTCAGGTGACCGACATCAGCAAGCTGCTGCCCAATCGGGATGCGCAGGCGGAACACCACGCTGAACCGCAGACGGTGGCCACCCAACCCGTGCAGCAGGTCACCGACTGGCGCAGTGTGCAGGTTACCAGTCGCGCCGACGCCCAGCTGATGCTGGAGAAAGCGAAACAGTATTTTGCGCAGTACGAACCGAGCCACCCCGCACCGCTGATGATTGAACGGGTGCAGCGGCTGTCAGAACTTAACTTTATGGACATTATTCGCGACCTGGCGCCAGACGGCGTTAACCAACTGGAAAATATTTTTGGACGCCGCGAATGACGCGTCCAGGCATTATGACGACGGGCACGGAGCTTGTCGTTTCACCTTCACCGCGCATCTTTGATGGAGAACATCATGGCAATGAGTAACAGTGGGCAGAAATTTATCGCACGTAACCGTGCCCCCCGCGTGCAGATCGAGTACGACGTAGAGATCTACGGTGCAGAACGTAAAATTCAGCTGCCGTTCGTGATGGGCGTTATGGCCGATCTGGTCGGCAAACCGGTGGAAAATCTGCCGGCCGTCGATGAGCGTAAATTCCTCGAAATCGACATTGATAACTTTGACGAACGCATGAAGGCGCTTAAGCCACGCGTAGCGTTCCAGGTGGATAACACCCTCACCGGCGAAGGCAAGCTCAACGTCGACCTGACCTTCGACAGCATGGACGACTTCCTGCCGGATGCGGTGGCACGCAAGGTTGAGCCGCTGAACAAGCTGCTGGAAGCGCGTACTCAGCTTTCCAATCTGCTGACCTACATGGACGGTAAAAACGGCGCGGAAGAGCTGATCGCTAAAATTCTGCAGGATCCGACGCTGCTCAAATCCCTGAGCCAGTTGCCGAAAAATGACGAAAGTGCGAAAGGTAGCGAGGAGTAATCGATGAGCAACCAGACTCAACAACACGAGCAGCAGGCAGGTCAGGCGTTCAGTCAGGACGAGTTCAGCGCACTGCTGAACAAAGAGTTCCGTCCTAAAACTGACCAGGCGCGTTCCGCCGTCGAGAGCGCGGTAAAAACTCTGGCGCAGCAGGCGCTGGAAAACACCGTTACCTTCTCCAACGACACCTATCGCACCATCCAGAACCTGATTGCGGGTATCGACGAACAGCTCTCTCAGCAGGTGAATCAGATCATTCACCACGAAGAGTTTCAGAAGCTGGAGAGCGCCTGGCGCGGTCTGAGCTATCTTGTGAACAACACTGAAACCGACGAGATGCTGAAGATCCGCTTTATGAGCATCTCCAAGCAGGAGCTGGGCCGTACCCTGAAACGCTATAAGGGTGTGGGCTGGGATCAGAGCCCGATCTTCAAGAAAATCTATGAGCAGGAGTACGGTCAGTTTGGTGGTGAGCCGTTTGGCTGCATCGTCGGCGACTACTACTTTGACCACAGCCCGCAGGACGTTGAACTGCTGGGTGAAATGGCGCGTATCGGCTCTGCGGCTCACTGTCCGTTCATCACCGGTACCGCACCGGGCGTGATGCAGATGGAGTCCTGGCAGGAGCTGGCTAACCCACGCGATCTGACCAAAATCTTCCAGAACACCGAATATGCCGCCTGGCGTTCACTGCGTGAATCGGAAGATGCCCGCTATCTGGGCCTGGTGATGCCGCGCTTCCTGTCGCGCCTGCCTTACGGCATTCGTACTAACCCGGTCGACAGCTTTGACTTTGAAGAGC
Organism: Enterobacter cloacae complex sp. SHL021; assembly: GCF_049237765.1. NCBI lineage: Bacteria > Pseudomonadati > Pseudomonadota > Gammaproteobacteria > Enterobacterales > Enterobacteriaceae > Enterobacter > Enterobacter cloacae complex sp. SHL021. Next base: position 19,222 of record NZ_JBMKJG010000015.1, read on the forward strand.
AGACCGACGGCGCGAACCACAACAGCTACGCCTGGGCGAATGCCGCTTACGCGATGGCGGCCAACATCAACCGCTCCTTCAAAGAGTACGGCTGGTGCACCTCAATTCGCGGCGTGGAGTCCGGCGGGGCGGTTGAAAACCTGCCGTGCCATACCTTCCCGAGCGACGACGGCGGCGTGGACATGAAATGTCCGACCGAGATCGCCATCAGCGACCGTCGCGAAGCCGAGCTGGCGAAAAACGGCTTTATGCCGCTGGTTCACCGCAAAAACTCCGACTTTGCTGCCTTCATTGGCGCGCAGTCGCTGCAAAAACCGGCCGAGTACCACGACCCGGATGCCACCGCCAACGCGCGTCTGGCCTCCCGTCTGCCGTACCTGTTCGCCTGCTGCCGCTTTGCGCATTACCTGAAGTGCATCGTGCGTGACAAAATCGGCTCCTTCCGCGAGCGCGAAGAGATGGAACGCTGGCTGAACGACTGGGTCATGAACTACGTGGACGGTGACCCGGCCAACTCCTCTCAGGAGACCAAGTCCCGCAAGCCACTGGCCGCTGCAGAAGTCCAGGTGCAGGAGATTGAAGACAACCCGGGCTACTACGCCGCGAAGTTCTTCCTGCGTCCGCACTACCAGCTGGAAGGTCTGACCGTTTCTCTGCGTCTGGTATCTAAACTGCCGTCGCTGAAAACGAAAGACGCGTAATTTTTGTGAGTTTCGCCCGGCGGCGCTACGCTTGCACGGGCCTACAATGCAACGTGAAATATATTGATATCGCTGCACAGCGTAGGCCGGGTAAGCAAAGCGCCACCCGGCAAGAAAGTCTGGTCCTGAGAGGTTCCGGAATAACGCTCGGTAGTAAAAGACTTCTCATTCTTTCCTTTTATTCGGGAGGGAATGTAAGACTGTCAAATGACACGGGTCATTTGATGTGAGGCAGAGGTAAAATATGGACGGTTTTATTCAGCCCCATGCTTTCCTGTTTGCCATATAAGTGCTTTTTCGAAAGCAATATTGTTCATCCACGAAGAGTAGATATTATGGCTATTGATATGTTTCTGAAGGTCGAGGGTGTTACGGGCGAATCTAAAGATTCTAACCACACCGGCTGGACTGATATTACCTCCTTCTCCTGGGGCGCTTCCCAGCCAGGTAATATGAGCGTTGGCGGTGGCGGCGGTGCCGGTAAAGTTAACTTTAACGATCTGCACGTTAACGCTCTGATCGACAAATCCACCACAGCAATCCTGAAACACTGCGCCAGCGGTAAACACCTGACCAAAGTTGAGCTGTCCGTCTGTAAAGCCGGTGGCCAGCAGGTGGAATACTCTCGCATTACCCTGGAAGACGTTCTGGTAACGTCTGTTCAGTACACCGGTGCAGACAACGGCGATACCGTTGGTGTGACCTATGCATTCCAGGCTGCGAAAGTGAAACAGCAGTACTGGGAGCAGACCACCTCTGGTGGTAAAGGTGCTGAAAGCAGCGCTGGCTGGAACATCAAAGAAAACAAAGAAGCATAATAGTAGTGGGTCCGAAAGGGCCCACTTTTTCCTGAGCTTCTTTTCAAGGAGAAACAAGATGTCTCATATGCGTCCTGCTTTTGGTGCCGCCTGGAACCGATTTAAAGAAGTGAACGTCAACGTAGAACAGGTTGGCAAGTTATTGGGGGGGAAAGTTCAGCATAATATAGATGCTGGTATTTTTAAAAATGCCTGCCCCATTCGTATGAGCTATGTTTTAAATTATTGTGGCATTCCAGTTCCTTCTAATAGTAAATATGCAACTGTGACCGGGAGCGACAAGAAGCGATATATGTTCCGTGTTAAAGATATGATTGCTTTTTTACCCACGGTATTGGGAAAAGCTGACATATCTGTTTCTTCTCCAACCCCAGCACAATTTGCGGGCAAGCAAGGTATTATTATTTTTACCGGGCATGGCTGGCTTGATGCAACCGGGCATGTAACACTCTGGAACGGAAATATTTGTTCGGATGATTGTCATTTCCTTGGCTCACCGGGTAATGGTTCATTTATCCCTACTAACGCAACCTTCTGGAGCCTGAAATGAAAAAGCCATTGCTCTTTGTCTTAGCCTTCGTTGCCTCCGCCGCAAATGCCCAGACGTTGCCTGATATCAGTACTTTTTCTCAACAACAAATCTTCGAAAACTGGGTGCAGAATCGATGCATCGGTAAGATTGCGGACAGTAAAAGCCTGAAAGAAGATGCTGATGCCAGCGCCGCGGCATGGCTGGAAGCAAGCAATCTGCCTGCTGAGAATTTTGAAAAAGCTGATGAGGTGATTGTTTCTTTACTGAAACAGAAGGTAGGTGGTACCGAGCCAGGTCATTATCAGATATTGAAGTGCACCTTGATCGCTAATAGTGACGCTATTCGACCACTCAAATCCTCAAAGTAGTAAAGATGAAATCGGCCCCAAACGCCGCCGTTCTCATCCCTGAGAGCGGCAGCGTTTGAGCGCTAATCATACCAGCAGGAATACGCCATGCGATTCACGATTATTTCTACGAAACCCGGTCATCAGCCGCCGCAGAGCAGTTGTGATTTTTATGCCCCCGGGGGCACTATTGGGCGCGGTACGGATAACAATCTGGTACTGCCGGACAATGACCGTACCATCTCGCGCCTGCAGGCTATTGTTCACGTTGACGCCCAGGGCGAATGCCGCGTGACCAACCGTGGCAGCGTCACCCGCGTGGTTTTGAACGACATCCCGCTGGAGCGGGGGCGTCAGGTAGAGCTGCAGGACGGGGATATTCTCGGTATTGATGACTACCGCATCGAAGTGACGGAACTTATCCACGACACGCAGCCGGTGAGCCGCATGGCCGCCAGTATGCAGCAGCAGGCTCGCCCGACAGTGGCGCCGACACCTGCTCCGCAGCCGAAGCCAGCCAGTGCCGCACCGCGCGGAAAGGCGGAGCCAACGGCCGTGCCGTCGGAAATCTGGGATAGCCTGATGCAGGAGTTCTCTATCTCTGACAGCATCTCCAGCAACCGCGCGAAACCGCAGCCTGCGGCGTCTCACGATCCTTTCTCGCAACCCGCGGCACCCGAGCGTAACGCTGAAGATCCGCTGGCAATGTTCAACGACAGCGAGCCGAAGCTTAAGCGTAAGAATGTCGATCCCGACACGCTGTTCAGCGATGAAGCGTTGTTCAAAAAAGAGAGCATTTTTGACGATGTCACCCCTTCAACGCTGGTGCCGCCGGTAGAGAGCAAACCTGCGCCAGCAGAAGAGGCGACGGATGAACTCGACCCGCTGGCCCTGTTTGGTGGTTCGGCCAGCGCGCCAGCCGCGCGTAACGATGATCCGCTTGGGCTGATGGGCGGGGCGCCGTTAACCCATCCGGATGAGATCGTGCCTGAGACATCTGCACCCGCGCCAGAGCCAGAGGCCGTGCCGCAGGACGATCCGCTGGCGGATTCTCCGCTGTTTGCTCCTGAGCCACAGGATCCACCGCGTGCGGAAGAGGAAGAGCCGGTACGTACCGATTACGCAGGCTTTACCATGCCTACGCCGCAGGCCGTCGCACGCAGCAGCGCACAGACGCCGAAGGGACGTCTGCGTATCGACCCGGTCAAAAACGCGGCTGTGCCAAGCGCTACGGCGCAAAACGGTGAGAAAGGCGAGGTGCTGCAGGGCGAGCTGCTGGAGGCGCTGCTGGAGGGGATGGGCCTGAGCGAAATGCAGCCGGTGCCGCAGTTTGACCGTGAAAATATGCGTCAACTGGGCCAGATCCTCGGCATGTTCTCGCAGGGCACCGTGGCGTTGCTCTCTTCGCGCTCTATCCTCAAGCGCGGCGTAAAAGCCGATATGACCATGGTGCTGGACGATGCCAACAACCCGTTCAAGCTGCTGCCGACCGGGAAAACGGTCCTGATTCAGATGTTCGGTACGCCGATGCCGGGCTTTATGCCACCCACCAAATCAGTGCGTGACGCGCTGATCGATCTGCAGGCGCATCAGCTGGGGATGATCTCCGGTATCCGCGCCATCATCGCCGCGATGCTGCAGTCCTTTAACCCGGAGCAACTGGAAGAGCAGGCGAAGCAGAACGGCATGACCTCTCGTCTGGCGCTGCCGGGCAGCCGCAAAGCCGCGCTGTGGGACTACTTTGTTCGCAGCTATGGCGAGACGGCCGGTGAGATTGAGGATGACTTCCACACCCTGTTTGGCGAAGCGTTCCTTCATGCCTATGACATGGAGGTCAATCAGTACAAAGACTCACAGAGCGGATCGGAAGAAAAATGAATATCGCAACGGCTTCTCTCTCCCGCCAGGGAACGCGCGCCAGCAATCAGGACCAGACGGGAGAAACCATAGGGGAACGTTCAGCCTGCTTTGTCGTCTGTGACGGCATCGCTGGTCTGCCGGGCGGTGAGGTGGCCGCTGAACTGGCCCGCAACAGCATCATCTCCCGTTTTGATGGCGACAAACACCTTAACGCGCAGCATATTCGTGACTATGTGCAAACCGCGAATCGCACCATTCTCAGCGAACAGCAGGCGGTGCAGGACTATCGCCGGATGGGTACCACCCTGGTCAGCCTGTTTATCGACCGGGATTACCGTCTGGCCTACTGGGCACACGCCGGGGACAGCCGTCTGTACCTGTTTCGTCGCGGCTGGCTGTGGCATGTCACCACCGACCACAGCCTGGTTCAGCAGATGAAAGATGCTGGCCACCAGACCGATAACCTCAACAGCAACCTGCTGTATCTGGCGCTGGGTATTGAAAACGGTGGCCCGGAAGCGAGTTACAGCGACGTGGTGCAGGTTGAAGACGGCGATGCCTTTTTACTCTGCACCGACGGTTTCTGGCACGGCGTCAGCGAAGAGCAGATGAAACAGTCGCTGCATATGGTCAACACCCCACAGGAGTGGCTGACCTTAATGAACCAAATCATTCAAAAGAATGCTGAACAGGAGGGGAATGCTCAGGATAACTATACGGCGCTGGCGGTATGGATGGGCAACCCTCAGGACACCACTTTGCTGCATACGCTCTCTGACGCAGCACAATTTCTTCCCTGCGGAACTGACTAGACACACAAGGAACGATATGAAACTTTGGCTATCGGGTTTGGCACTTCTGGCGGTGGCCTCCACCGCCCAGGCTGAAAATTTCCGCATCGTGCAGTCTCCTGCGCAGAAGCTGGATATCTGGATCGACAACATCAAAGACAACACCCCGCAGAGCTGGTGTAAATCAGAGATTGCGCTGCGCATTGTGGCGAACGGCAATAAAGACGTTTCAGTGCTGGAAAACTTTGTTCCACGTCTCGGCTCGCTGCTGGAACACCAGTGCAGCAAAGTGAATAAGCTGAGCTGGGCTCTCAACGATCCGGCAGGGACTACGCTTGCGCAGGGAACGGCAGACAAAGCTCAGGAGTGGAAGCTGGTGGTGAAACAGCAGCAGACGGCACCCACTGCGACCCAGACCAGCGGCGCGTTACTGCCACCTGACCAGAACGCTGAAACCAACACGGTGGCCGCTGACCGCACACCGTGGCAGGAGTTTACCCTCCAGGACGGCTGCCATCTGCGCACCTTCTGGGAAGGGGGATCTTCCGCGCCGGCGCTGTTTATTCCGGATTCCGACACGACCCGCTGCGGCAACGGCAGCTGGCTGAGCGGCCACACGGTTATCTCGCAGACCCGCAGCGGCGGTCAAAAAGAGATAGCGGTGACCTACATTCACGGCTTCCCGGTGATGGGGCTGAATCAAAGCGTCGACCCGGAACATGCCCTGATCACCTCCGTCAACAAAGAGCGTATGGTCTTCAGCACCCCGAACAGCGACCAGAGCTGGATGATCCTGCCTTACGACAGCGCCCTGAACGGCTGGAAAAGCAACGGCACGGTGGCCGTGGAGATCTCCCGTGAAACCGCCAGCGACGATGCAAAACTGCAGGCGCGTATTGCTGCAGTGAAGAAGGTCTGGAGCGCCTGGGTTACCCCTGGCACCACGATGAATATTGTCCTGATTGATACCCTGCGTCCTCAACTGCGTGACCCGGCAGTGGGCGCCTGGCGCTCGGCAAACTAAGGAATGGCTATGAATACGCTCTATCAACATCTGGCGGGTGAGTCGCTCAGCGACGCGCTGGTGCGTCTTGAAAACGAGATTAAAGCCCGTCCGGCGGATGCCGATCTCCGTGCCGCGTTCGTGCAGTTTCTCACCCTCAGCGGTAACTGGACGCGCGCGCTGACCCAGCTGAAAAGCTGGCTGGCGCTTAAGCCGCAGGCGAAACCCACCGTCACCCTGCTGGAGCAGTGCATTCAGGGAGAACTGCAGCGCGCGCAGGTGATGGCGGGAGAACGTCGTCCGGCCATGCCGGAAGCCCAGTGGCCATGGCTGACCACCCTTGCCGCCGCGCTGAGCGAGAGCGATGAACGCGCTCACGCGCTGCGTCTGGAAGCCCTTGAACAGGCGCAGGCGAGCGCGGGGCAATGGACGCTAGAGAATGATGAGACGCAGATCTTTGAATGGCTGATGGACGGCGATGCCCGTCTGGGGCCGGTGTGCGAAACCCTTGTTAATGGCCGTTACTTCTGGCTGCCGTTTAGCGCTATCGCGGAGATCCGTTTCCAGGCGCCGGCCAGCGTCACCGATCTGGTCTGGCGTCATGCGCTGGTGCGTTTGACCGATGGGACGGAGCAGGTGTGTCAGATCCCGGCGCGTTATCCTTTTGCCACCGATGCCTCTGACGCCGTTAAACTCGCACGCACCACCGAGTGGCTGCCGCTTGATGATGACGGCACTCTGTATGAAGGGGTGGGGCAGAAAGCCTGGCTCAGCGAGCAAAGCGAAAGCCCGCTGCTGTCGCTGAGTCTCGTTACTTTTGCAACGGATGGAGCCCATGAGTAATCCTGCTGGCGAAGGCGATCTGCTGCGCAGCGGCTGGCAAGCCCGCAGTAAGCAGGAGAAGGTGGGGGCGCGCGATAAAATGCAGCCGTCGCTGCTCGATCGCCTCACCGATAACGACCCGGAGAAAAAGCGCGAGTCGGCCAACAGCAACCTGATCACCCATGCCGCGCTGCGTCGCAACGTGCTACGGGATCTGCAGTGGCTGTTTAATACCATCAACCACGACGCCTCCGGCGATTTGAGCATGCTGCCACACGTAAGCCGTTCAGTGGTGAATTTTGGCGTTGCGCCGCTGGCCGGAAAGCGCATGTCGGATATCGAATGGCACGACATTCAGCGCAAACTCACCGAGGCCATTGTCAACTTTGAACCCCGCATTTTGCCCCAGGGGCTGCAGGTCGGCTGTGTGTCGGACACCTCCTCGCTGGATCTGCACAACGTGCTCTCCATCGAGATAAAAGGGCGTTTGTGGTGTGTGCCGTACCCGCTGGAGTTTCTGTTTCGTACCGATGTCGATCTGGAAAACGGCCACTTTGAACTGAAAGATGCGGGGTGATCGTGGAAAGTAAACTGCTCGAATATTACAACCGTGAGCTGGCCTATCTGCGTGAGATGGGCGCCGAATTTGCCGAGCGCTATCCCAAAGTGGCCGGACGGCTGGGCATGCGCGGCATCGAAGTGGCGGATCCGTACACCGAACGACTGATGGAGGGCTTTGCCTTTCTGACCTCGCGCGTGCAGATGAAAATGGACGCGGAGTTTCCGCGCTTCTCCCAGCGCTTGCTGGAGATGATTGCGCCAAACTATCTCGCGCCCACTCCATCCATGGCGATTGCTGAAATTCAGCCTGACAGCAGCCGTGGCGATTTGAGCAACGGTTTTATCGTGCCGCGCGGCACAATGATGGACAGCCTGGCGCTGAAGAAAACCGGCGTGACCTGCAGCTACACCACGGCGCATGAGGTGAACCTGCTGCCGCTGAAAATCGACAAGGTTGAGCTGGGCGGTGTGCCTGCCGACCTGCCCCTGACACAGCTTGGTCTGGGCCAGCAGGGGATCAGCAGCGCCTTACGGATCCGCATTGCCTGCGACGGTCCGCAAAACCTCGGCCACCTTGATTTTGACCGGCTGGAGTTTTTCCTTAGCGGCCCGGATATCGAGGCGTTAAAGCTGCTGGAGCTGGTGATGGAGCACCATGTCGGGGTGGTCTGCCAGACCGTCAGCAAACATCCGCAGCGTGATGTGCTGGCGTCTGATGCCCTGCGTCAGGAAGGGTTTGACGCGGATCAGTCGCTACTCCCGGACGATCTGCGCAACTTTGACGGCTACCGTCTGCTGCAGGAGTACTTTGCTTTTCCGGCCCGTTTCCGCTTCATCAGCCTGAGCGGGCTGAGCAAACTGATCCAGCGCTGCGAAAACGAAAAAGCCTTCGATATCTTCATTCTGCTGGATAAAACCGATGAACAGCTGGAGCGCGTTGTCGATGCCAGCCATCTGGCCCTGCACTGCACGCCAGTGATCAACCTGTTCCCGAAGGTAGCGGCGCGTCAGAAGCTGAGCGAAGGCCAGCATGAATACCATCTGGTGGTGGATAACATCCGCCCGCTGGATTATGAAATTTACGCGGTAAACAAGATATACGGCAGTGCGGATGGTCAGCGCGACGACCAGACGTTTCGTCCGTTCTGGAGCACCTGGAGCGGCGATGCAGGCAACTACGGGGCCTACTTTTCCCTGCGCCGGGAACAACGCGTGCTCTCTGAGCACGCCCTGCGTTACGGCACCCGCACCGGCTACATTGGCTCGGAGGTCTTTGTCTCGCTGGTGGATGAGCAGCATGCACCCTGGCAGGAGAACCTGCGCTATATCTCCGCCGAGGTGCTGTGCACCAGCCGGGATCTGCCGCTGATGCTGCAGCAGGAGCTGGGACAGTTCATTATGGCTGACTCCATGCCGGTGAAGTCGCTGACCTTGCGTAAGGGGCCGACGCCGCCGCGTCCGGCGCTGGCAGAAGGGTTCAGCACCTGGCGGTTGATCAGCCAGCTACAGATGAACTACCTCAGCCTGATGGACAGTGAAAACGAAGAGGGCGCCGCCGCGCTGCGTCAGCTGTTAGGGCTGTACGCCAATCTTGCGGAGACGCCGGTTGCGCGTCAGGTAGAAGGGGTTCGTCACTGCGTGCTGGAGCCGGTTCACCGCCGCGTGCCCGAGCCGGGACCGGTCGTCTTCGCCCGTGGCATCGGCATTACCCTGACGGTGGATGAACGTGCGTTTTCCGGTGCCAGTCCCTGGCTTTTCGGTAGCGTGCTGGAGCGGCTGTTTGCCCGTCTGGTATCGATCAACAGCTTCACGGAATTCACCCTGAAAAGTCAGCAGCGCGGCGAGATCGGCTACTGGGCGCCGCGTATGGGCAAAAGGGCACTGGTATGAGCGACGTTGTCACTGCGCCACTGAAGGTCCATCGTCTGACGCCGCTGCCGGACAGTTTCTGGCGCGGGGTTCGCGAGACGCCATGGCGCTACGATCTGTTCCAGCTGTTAAGGCGCATTGATGCTCAGGGCGGGGAGCGCTACCCGCTGGGGCGTGCGCCGCTACCAAAATTCGAGCCGCTACGCCTGGGCCAGCAGCCGTCGATGAGTTTTGCGCCTTCGACGGTGGCGCAGGTACGCCAGCGCGAAGGCAACGGGCTGCACGAGGTCTCCATTCTGAGCTTCGGCCTGTTTGGTCCTAATGGGCCGCTGCCGGTTCACATGACCGAGTACGCCCGCGAGCGGATCCATCATCATCAGGACACGAGCCTGAGCGCGTTTGCCGATCTGTTCCATCATCGTCTGACGCTGCTGTTTTATCGCGCCTGGGCCGATGCGCAGCCTGCCGTCTCCCTCGATCGCGCCGACAATAAACGATTTGAGGGATATCTGGCGTCGTTGATTGGTATGGGGCAGCCCGGCCAGATGGACAAAGGCAGCCTGAGCGCCCATGCCCGCTTTACCCACGCCGGACACCTGACCCGCCACGGACGGGATCCTGAAGGTCTGGAAAAAATCCTGCGTAACTATTTTAAAGCCCCGGTCAAACTGATCGCCAACGTACCGCAGTGGATGCCGCTTTCACCGCGCGAGCAGGCGCAGCTGGGAGCAGGACGCCGCGTGCCGCGGATGGGCGAATCTGCGTTTCTGGGCGTGGCGGTCCGCGACGTGCAGCATAAATTTCGCATCGAGATTGGCCCACTCAGCGCGGAAGAGTACAACCGGTTTTTGCCCGGTGAAGCATGGGTAACCGAACTGCGGGACTGGGTACGCCAGTACGCAGGGGTGGAATTTGAATGGGAAACACGGGTGATCCTGCGCGCTGACGCCGTGCAGGGCGCCACGCTCGGCAGCACCGGGCGATTGGGGTACAACACCTGGCTGGGCCTTCAGCCGCAGCCTGTCCCGCGTGGCGATCTGGTGTATCGCGCAGAGCGGTAATCCTTCCGTATACCGAATCATTGTTAATGGAAACTAACATGTCAGAAATTAGCCGTGCCGTGCTTTTCGGCAAACTGGATACGCTGTTATTTACCTCTCTGGAAAGCGCCACCGCGTTCTGCAAGCTGCGCGGCAACCCCTACGTCGAGCTGGTGCACTGGCTGCATCAGTTGATGCAGCAGCAGGATGGCGATCTGCAACAGGTGATCCGTCATTTTGCCCTCGACGAACAGCAGCTGACGCACGATATCGTGGCGGCGCTCGATGCCCTGCCGCGCGGAGCCAGTTCCGTTTCCGATCTCTCCGAACATATCGACAGCGCCGTCGAGCGCGCCTGGGTCTATGGATCGCTGAAGTTTGGCGTCAGCCGTATCCGCGGTGGCCATCTGCTGATCGGCATTCTGAAAACCTGGAATCTGGCGAACGTGCTGAAGAGCATCTCGGCGCAGTTTACCCGTCTTAACGTCGAGGTGCTGATTGAGCAGTTCGATACTATCTGTGCCAACAGCAAAGAGACGCAGCAGGCCGCTGCCGCAGTGGATGCGCCAGCCGGTTCGGTGCCTGCTGCCCAGGGAACGCTGGCCCAGTATGGTCAGGACCTGACCGCCCGTGCCCGTGAAGGCAAAATTGACCCGGTAGTTGGGCGCGATGAAGAGATCCGCCAGATGATCGATATCCTGATGCGTCGTCGCCAGAACAACCCGCTGCTGACCGGGGAAGCCGGCGTCGGAAAAACGGCGGTGGTGGAAGGGCTGGCGCTGCGCATCGCCGACGGCGATGTGCCGGAGCCGCTGCAAAACATTCAGCTGTGGCTGCTGGATATCGGTATGCTGCAGGCCGGTGCCGGGATGAAAGGCGAGTTCGAAGCCCGTCTGCAGGCATTAATCAATGAAGTGCAGTCCAGCGCCACGCCAGTCATTCTGTTTATCGATGAGATCCACACCCTGATCGGTGCGGGCGGTCAGCAGGGCACCGGTGACGCCGCCAACCTGCTGAAGCCAGCGCTGGCGCGTGGACAACTGCGTACCATTGGCGCCACTACCTGGGCGGAATACAAAAAATACATCGAGAAAGATCCGGCGCTGACCCGTCGCTTCCAGACGGTGCAGGTACATGAACCCGATGAGGCCAAAGCGGTTCTGATGCTGCGCAGCACCGTGTCGCCGCTGGAGACCCACCACCAGGTCTTACTGCTCGACGAAGCGGTTAGCGCAGCCGTGAAGCTTTCGCATCGCTACATTCCAGCCCGTCAGCTGCCGGATAAAGCCGTTGCGCTGCTGGATACGGCCTGCGCCCGCGTGGCGGTGAGCCAGAGTGCACCTCCGGCGCAGCTGGAAGATTGCCTGCGCCATCTTGCGGCGCTGGACGTGGAAATTGAGATAGCGGAGCGCGAAGCGCGCGTCGGTGCAGGGGAATCTGAGCGCGTCACGGCATTAACCGCAGAGCGTGACGCGTATGAGGCGAAACGTGAGGCCCTGGCCCGGCGCTGGGAAGACGAGCGTAGCCTGGTGCAGGAGATCATTCGCCTGCGTGCCGCACTGTTTGCGGCGGGCGATGAGGATACCGCTGAGCTGCGCAGCCAACTGGCAGAGCAGCAGCAGGCGCTGAACGCCTTACAGGGTGATGAACCGCTGCTGTTTGCCGCTGTGGATGAAAACGTGGTGGCGGCCGTAGTCTCTGACTGGACCGGCATCCCGCTGGGCCGGATGGTGAAAAACGAGATTGATGCGGTACTGAACCTCGCCGACACGCTGAACCAGCGGGTGATTGGCCAGCGTCACGGTCTGGATCTGATTGCCCGCCGGGTGAAAACCTCCCGGGCAAAACTCGACGATCCGAACAAGCCGGTTGGCGTGTTTATGCTCTGTGGCCCGTCCGGCGTGGGGAAAACCGAAACCGCGCTGGCGCTGGCGGAGTCGCTGTACGGTGGTGAGCAGAACGTCATTACCATCAACATGAGTGAATTCCAGGAAGCGCACACCGTTTCCACCTTAAAAGGTGCACCCCCGGGATACGTCGGGTATGGTGAAGGCGGGGTGTTAACCGAGGCCGTCCGTCGCCGTCCTTACAGCGTGGTGCTGCTGGACGAAATCGAAAAAGCGCACCCGGACGTACATGAGATCTTCTTCCAGGTCTTCGACAAAGGCTGGATGGAGGATGGCGAAGGTCGTCACATTGATTTCCGTAATACGATTATTATTCTGACGTCTAACGTCGGAACCGAGCTTATCAGCGCCATGTGTGCCGATCCGGAACTGATGCCGGAGCCGGAGGCGTTAAGCGGGGCGCTGCGCCAGCCGCTGCTGGAGGTGTTCCCACCGGCGCTGCTGGGCCGTCTGCTGGTGGTGCCGTACTATCCGCTGAGCGACGCGATGCTGGGGCAAATTGTTCGCCTGCAGCTCAAACGCATTCAGCGTCGGCTGGAAGAGAATCACAATATTATTTCCGAGTTTGATGACAGCGTTGTAGAACAGATTGTTCAGCGCTGTACCGAGGTGGAATCAGGTGGACGTATGGTGGATGCGATCCTGACCAACACCTTGCTGCCTCAGATGAGTCAGATATTACTTACCGCCAGCCGCAGCGACGAGCAGTACCGACGTCTGCATGTCACCTGCGAGCAGGGCGAGTTTCACTGTCAGTTTGCCGCGTAATAATCATCAAGAGAACTGTAAAAGATGACGGATAATGATAACAATCGGACTGTCCCAAACGCGCTCCCGGTCGGGTATCGCTTCAACGAGTTTGAAATTAAAGAGGTGATTGGCGGCGGCGGATTCGGCATCGTCTATCGCGCCTGGGATCACCAGCTCGAACGCACTATCGCTATCAAAGAATTTATGCCTTCCTCGCTCGCCGTGCGCGGCGACGACATGACGCTGGTACTGCGCAGCGAACGCTTTGGCAAAGCGTTTTCGGCGGGGCTGAACAGCTTCATTCAGGAAGCCCGCCTGCTGGCGCGCTTCAACCACCCGAACCTGCTGCACGTGTTGCGCTTCTGGGTGCAAAACGATACGGCTTACATGGGCACGCTGTTTTACAGCGGCACCACGCTTTCTCGCCTGCGCGAGGAGAAGCCGGAGCTGATTAACGAGGCATGGATCCGTCGTACGCTGCCGATGCTGTTTGGCGCAATCAAGACCATCCATGACGAGGGCTATCTGCACCGCGATATTTCGCTGGATAACATTCAGATCCAGGATAACGGCCTGCCGGTGCTGCTGGACTTCGGCTCCGCGCGTCGCACCATCGGTAACCTCTCTGACGAAACCGAGACCATGCTGCGTCCGGGCTTTGCGCCTATCGAGCAGTACACCGACGACAACGAAAGCGAGCAGGGACCGTGGACGGATATCTACGCGCTCGGCGCGGTGCTGCGCACCCTGATCGTGGGCTCACCGCCACCGGTCAGCGTGGTGCGTTCCATTCAGGATACCTGCAAACCGCTGGCGGAAATCCAGCCGCAGGGGTACTCCCTGTCGCTGTTGCAGGCTATCGACCGTGCCCTGGCGTTGCACATGGAAGACCGTCCGCAGTCTATTGATGAGTTCGCGGCGTTAATCGAGATGCCGGTCGCCGGTATCGATGACGTGCTGACTGCTAAAAAACCGGGCACCATGCTGGTGCCGGTGGAAGAAGAGGCACCTGCTTCGGCGTTTGACTGGCGTCGTTACAAGATCCCCGGGATGGTTGCCGCGGGTGTGCTGGTCGGGGTGGTCGCTGGCGCGATGCTGTTCAGCGGCGGCCACGATGCACCAGAGCAGGCTGCGCAAGCGCCGGAAGCATCCCGCACGACGGAAACCGCATCGAACGCGCAAGATGTCAAACCGGAGACCGCGAAGGTGAGCGAACAAGCGGCAACGCCTGCAACAGCGCAACCGACGCCGCCACCGGTTGAAGCCAGCCCGATTGCTCTGGTCTACATTCGCATTCTTGACGGCGAGACGTTGAAAGTGAACGGCGAGCCGAAAGCGCTGCGTCCGGCGAACAACGGCTATGCATCGCTCAAGCTGCCAGCGGGTGAGGTGAGCATTGAACTGCAGGGCAACGGCAGAACCCGTAGCCAGACGCTGGATATCGTGAAGCCTGGCACATGGCTGGTGAATCCGTAGGAATATAAACAGGAGATCTTATGGAAGTGTACGATCTTAGAAGCCAAAGACTTCATCCAAAGGAATTCGAAAAGATTGTCTCTCCTGTGTATGCACGGAGCGATGTAGGTCGTGAATTTGTCGTGGTTCGTGGAGTATCTAATCCATTTCACAGCATAGACGGCCTGAGTATACGACATCGCTTCGAATTTAACCCTAACGCGGTATTTGATCCGCTATATGCTCAGAACCTGAATAAGATTGAGCGATTAATCGACTCAGGGGAAGTGGTTTTAATTGCTCAACGCCAACGTACAAAATCCACTTACCCTTTTTTCATCGCTGAATCGGGTGATTTATTTTGTGTTGATCCGGCGATGTACAACTCGGCTTTTGTAAATTACATCATTGAGCGCTATCGCCATAATGTGGCTCAGTTCGGAAAACCGTCTCCAACGAGAGATACGTTTGTTCCCGCCACGGCTCAATATGGGCCTGGATATTGGAAGACGGTAGACAATGATTATCATGGCACAAAAAATGTTGTGATTATGGCGATAAACCGACTGACAAGTATGGGGGATGAGGGGCGAGTTTTTGGATCTGACGGCAAAGATTATATGAATACGTCACGTGATAAAATTCAAAATTGGACGCCTTTGCCTGCTGATTTAGATAGTGTTTCTCGTGCCTTAATATCGGAAAAGTCTGTAATCAGGCGATATGGTGAAGTACGATCGATTTATCAAAAGTATCAGGAAGGGGATGATGCCTGGGCTGTAAGTGGTAAATCATGGCAATGGATACCGGGAGTCAGAGAAGAAGATTATGAATTTAAAAAATAAATTATGGTATTTCTGGGGATGTATGGATGTCCTGGCAGTCATGCTTTATTTTGTGAATACAATTCGGCAGGGTAGAATTCCATTTATTTCTGATATCGTGGCGTTTAGTGGCCTTTCCAGCGATGTTGCAAGCGGTGGTTATAGCGTTCTGGTATTTCTTTTTTTTATTTTGGATTTAGTTCTCTTACTTTCGCTATTTGCTTCTGCCTGGTTCTTCTTTAAAAGAAAAACATATGCGATTAAGTTTGCGATTATCCAAGAGGTTTTGCGGCTTATTTCTTTCAGGTGTTCAGTAACGCTATTCCCTCTGTTGGTAACCGTGTCTGGAATATCAAACACTTGGCTGAATTTAGGGTTGTTTGTTTTATCTGAGTGTCTGAAATTATATTCTATGCTCTATTTAATGAGCAACAGGAAAACAGAACGTAGTTTAAATGGCTCGCGTTGATTGCTGAAAATAAATTTTCTTTGCGAAATTTAAATTACGTTGGTGCCCAGTATGACTGCGAGAGAAAAAATATTCTACTTTTGGGGTGTCATGGATGTCATTGGGGCTGTGTATTACGCCATTGATTCCTGGGGTTTTCTGGGTGGAGATTGGGTTTCAGCATTAGTGAATCTGGCTTTGCTAGTGTACATTACATGGTTCGGAGGGGTAGATGATACGTTGCAGGGGACGTATTACCTTGTTTATGTGTTGATACCGCTGGTGTTGCTTTTTTCTGCGTGGTTTTTTTTCAAGAAAAAGCATTATGCTGTCAAGTTTTCATTGTCACTTGAGGTTTTGCGCATTATCACTTTACGAAGCTCAGTACCTTTTTTTCCTATGATTGCAGGTGGATTAGGATGGGGCGGATTAATAGTAACTATCTCTCTTCTTGTCCTGTCTGAAATAGTAAAGATAGGTTCACTTATTTATCTCATAAAAAGTCAACCCGCCATAAATAAGTCGGCTGAATCAGAATAGTATTCAGCATGTCAGATCTACTGACGTAATCATTTGTGTCGCATAAGCCATATGGATTAACGATAATGCTCAACCGAATTACCGTCCAGCTCCCGGTCGAGGGGCTGCTCTTCTGGAAACTCTCCGGCCGCGAGGCGATGTCCGAGTCGTTCGCCCTGACGCTGACCCTGCTCGGCACGGATGCGCGTATCGACCGCAGCAAACTGCTGGGCCAGCCGGTCACGGTGACCATCCCGACCCAGAACCTGCTTACCCCGCGCTACATCAACGGCAAAGTCACGCGCGTGGCGGTGAGCGCCGTTGAGCTGACGGGCACACGCTATGCGGTGTATCAGCTGACGGTGGAGCCGGACCTGTGGCCGATGAAGCGCGACCGTAACCTGCGTATCTTCCAGGGGCAGACGGTGCCGCAGATTGTGAAAACCCTGCTGGGCGAGCATCAGGTCAACGTGGAAGATAAGCTCACCGGCAGCTACCGGGTGTGGGACTACTGTGTCCAGTATCAGGAGTCGAGCCTGGACTTCATCAGCCGCCTGATGGAGCTGGAGGGGATAGCGTATTACTTCAGCCACGAGGCCGACAAACACACCCTGGTGCTCACCGATGCCGCCACGCAGCATCAGCCATTCAGCGGCTACGAGGTCATCCCCTATCACCAGACGCCGTCCGGCGGCAGCACGGACGAAGAGGGCATCAGCCAGTGGGCGCTGGAGGACAGCGTCACGCCGGGCATTTACAGCCTCGACGACTACGACTTCCGCAAGCCGAACGCGTGGCTGTTTCAGGCGCAGCAGAACCCGGCGTCGCCGAAACCGGGCAGCATTGACGTGTACGACTGGCCTGGGCGCTTTGTGGAGACCGGGCATGCGGAGTTCTACGCCCGCATTCGCCAGGAGCGCTGGCAGGTGGAGCATCAGCAGATTCAGGCCACGGCCACGGCGGCGGGTATTGCGCCGGGCCACACCTTCACCCTGACCAACGCACCGTTCTTCAGCGATAACGGTGACTATCTGGTGACGGCGGCCGGGTATCATCTGGAAGAGAACCGCTATGCCAGCGGCGAAGGGGAGACCATTCACCGTATCGATTTCACGGTTATCCCGGCGTCGGTGTCGTTCCGTCCGGCGCAGTCCACGGCGTGGCCGCGTACCTACGGCCCGCAGACGGCGAAGGTCGTCGGGCCCCAGGGAGAGAGCATCTGGACGGACAAATATGGCCGCGTGAAGGTGAAATTCCACTGGGACCGTCTGGCAAAAGGGGACGACACCAGCTCCTGCTGGGTGCGTGTGTCGAGCGCCTGGGCGGGCCAGGGTTACGGCGGGGTGCAGATCCCGCGCGTGGGCGATGAGGTGGTGGTGGACTTTATCAACGGTGACCCGGACCGTCCGATTATCACCGGGCGCGTGTACAACGATGCCAGCATGCCACCGTGGGCGCTGCCGGCAGCGGCAACGCAGATGGGCTTTATGAGCCGCACGAAAGATGGCTCCGTGGATAACGCCAACGCCCTGCGGTTTGAGGACAAGGCGGGTGCGGAGCAGGTGTGGATCCAGGCCGAGCGAAATATGGATACCAGCATCAAGAATGACGAAACGCACAGCGTCGGCGGCGAGCGTAGCCATTACGTAAAGAAAAATGAACTGCATCGTGTGGAAGCGAATCAGATCCAGGCGGTAAAAGGCGGAACCGAGATCCTGACCGGCAAAGGAAAGCTGGATGCGGCGGTGGAGCAGTATGTCCTTGCCTCCGGCACCAAACTGCGGCTGGTGTCAGGTGAAAGTGCGATTGAACTTAACGCTAACGGCAAAATTAGCCTGATCGGTAAAGAGTTTAACTTCTTCGTTGAAGGGGATGGTCATATCACCACGGGGGGTAAGCTGCATCTCAATACGTCAGGCGCTAAGCCAGGCACAACGGCGCCGGGCGCGGGGCACAAAGGAGACATTGATGCGGCGGTTCAGGCGAAATTCACGACCGAGGGTGATTAAGGCTGGAGCGGTGCTTGTCGCGTTATTAGCGATGGGCATGCCAGAAGGACACGCAACGAAAAAAGATCTCTGGATGTTCATTGCAGAGATGAGTGCTTCACTTAGAACGCTATCCAACACCAGTGTTAATGATCTGCCGTTGCAGTTTACGCTGACGAAAGATAATGAATACATTCACTTCTATCATGCCGATGATGTCAGGCTGGCAGAGGATATGCGCATTACCGGGATTGATTTACGGGTAAGCAAAGAGCGCGACGGCATGGCACCGTTATTGAATTTTTCCCCGTCAGGTCAGTGCATCACACTCGATGCCGTTAAAAAGCATTATCCGGAGCTGGTGTTAACGGATTATCCCCGAGGCCGCTCCGGAAATGAAGTGACCAGCTATACCGCGCCAGAAGATATGAATGGACAAAAGGCTAGTTTCAGTTTCTCCGTAAATAAACCTGATTGTCTGGACTCGGTTGTCATTAGCGCGGGCAGTGATTAACGTGAAAAATTACATTTTAATATTTCTTCGTTTTACCGCGATATTTTCCGCTCTGAACTGCTATGGGGTGTATGCACATAATATGCCGCCGGTTTTAGTTAACCAGGATTTTACTGTGCAGATGGAAGATGAGACTGTCACATTGGGCGAAAGATGGACAGATGACGTTGCGCGTAAAATTGAGGTGCCGATAGAAGGTAATTTTGTCGGTGAGGTTCCTTTTGACGGAACCCACTATAAATTCTACCAGCATCAAAAGGCGGGTATTGACATATATGTTTCCAATCTCTGGTGGGATAAGGTCGAACGCAATGCTGACGATTATATCGTATCGCAAATTACCCTTACAGCCGGGGAGGGCAAAACACCGCGCGGTATTCATGTAGGGTCAACAGCCAGGGAACTCAGTAATGCATATGGCAAGGGTCAGATGGAAAATGATGCCGGGGAACAATGGTGTTTTTATCAATTGGGTAACAAGCTTCTCTCGTTCGGGATTAAAGACAGCAAGATTGTGACAATAACAATCAATTACGATAATGGCGCCCAAGAGTAATTTATGGCCAGGAAAAATTTAGCATGCGCATTGTTCACCGCGCTATTACTGGGCTCAGTTGAAACTTCAGCCGCGCTTGATCTATCGCAATACAATAGGCTCGATACCGTAGACCACATCGTTAACGACAGCGAAGTGAATGAGACGCTCAGGAAGACGCTGGGCAGCGATTACGAGACGTTTATTAGCAATTTTGATGTCTTTGGCGAACCCCATTCAACCTCAGGCGAAGGCCTGTTTGTTGAAGGCTGGCGTAACGATCTTTATCTGGAGAATGCGTCAGCTTTGGTCGTTGAACCTGACGGCAAAATCTATACGGCCTGGGTCGTTCCTGAGTCAGACGTTATTCATTATCAGTCATCTGATCATCGTCAGGTGGTGAATGCTGATATTCAGCAATGGGCTGCCAGATTCAAAGCGATGCATTTTGCAACGAACAGCCAGGCAAAATTAACGTTTGATGGGGTGTGGGCAGGCACGTTCGGCACTGACTCGACGCTAACCCTGCGTTTAACGGAATCAGGCGACCGTATCTCCGGGTCATATTGCTATATCTCTCAGAGAGGAAACCGCATCGATTGTCCCGCAGAGGATGAACACAATCTAAGCGGTGCTATCACGGGCAATCGTGCGAACGTTAAGTTCGACTCCTCGTTTGGCGGTGTGGATGGACGAGCAGTTCTGGAAATTAACGGAAGCAAAATGACGTGGCGTTTAGTAACGCCTCCTCAAAAAGGTCATGATTATGCTCCGCTGCGTTATACGCTAAATAAAGCGGCTCCCGTTCATAACGTTGAAACCAGAAAGCTGGATACCGATAAGTTCACTATTTCTCTGGTAAATAACTGCGGGCGTTTCGAGCGTGAGTGTGGCCAGATGTATTATCTTGGCGTTCGCAAAAGTGATAACAGTACGATCTCCTTAAAGGGGAAAACGCTTCAGGATCCCACAGGTAAAATAACCGGCTCAACCTATAAGAATGGGGACGTTACCTATACCGTGACCTATGCACCACTGAAACTGGTTGTCAGCAAAGGCGGCCATATTTTGGTTGAGCAGTCGGGCCACTGGCTTGAATAACGAAACAGCCGTTCAAAAGGCCAAATCAAACTGGTCATTTTATTTCTTTCAATATTAATCATCCCGAGTCCACCTATGAAATACACCCTCCAGGAAGGTTCGTTTTCCCTTTTTCCTGCTGCCTGGCAGGATAACACGATGAACATCATTCGCGATGACGAAAGCGGGCTGTCTGTGGTTGTCAGTCGCGGGGTTATCCCGGATGGCAGCGATCATGAGAAAGAGTTCCACCGCCAGTGGGAGCTGCTGCGCCCACAGATGGGGGAGATCGTCCAGAGTGAATTTCAGCGCGTAAAAGCCGGTCCTGACGGAAAAATCAACGGTCTGGAAGTTGAAACCTCGTTTGACCGTAACGGCCAGCGCCTGTGGCAAAAACAGCTGGCGTTGCAGACCCCGGGTAAACCGGTCCTGATGATTTTTACCCTCTCGGCACTCAGAGCATTCAATGAAGAAGACGAGGCGCGCTGGAGCGCGCTTAAGCAAAGTTTGACGCTTAACGACAACCGGAATGTGTAAGGCATGAGCGATAACAACGCGGCCCGCAAGGGTGACGAGATTATTCACTCCAGCATTTTCGCGGATATCACCAGCATTGTGGCGGAAGGTGCCGCCTACGCGGTGATCGGCGCGGCGGTAGGGCTGGCAGCAACTGCCGCCGCACCACTGCTGGGAGCCGGGGCAGCCGCTGCGGGCGTGGCGGCGATTGGATCCAGCTGCCTGTTAAGCGGGATCGTTGGTGGCGTACTGGCTAACCTGGCGGGTGTTACTGACGATATCAGTAATATCGCGGAGGGACTGGGTGATGCGCTGTTCCCGCCGTCACCCGCAGGTAAAATCACCACCGGCTCCAGCAACGTGCTCACCAACAGCCTTCCCGCTGCACGCGCGGCCGGAACGCTGACGCCCGCAGATACGCCACCTCCAGAACCACAATCACCGGGTAGTTTTGCCGATTACGCCGGTATGTTGCTCTCTGCTGCCGGACAGTTCGGCAGCGAAATGTGGCAGCCGAGCGTGGCCTCCGCTGCGGCGGGTACATCGCCGCTGGAAGAGGATAAGGTCGCGTGTGAAAAACACTCCGGACCACAGTATCTGGCGGAAGGCTCTAAAAGCGTCTTTATCAATGGACAACCGGCAGTACGTGCCAAAGATCGCACCACCTGCGAAGGGACCGTTTCCGATGACGTTTCCCCGAATGTGATCATCGGCGGCGAGACGCTGACGGTTCGCGATATCAAGAGCGGCAAAACGCCGGGGCTGGCACTGGGGATGATTGCGCTCTCCCTGCTGCGCGGCCGTCCGGGCAAGATTTTAAAAAACATGCCCTGTGCCCTGGCAGCAGCCGGGGGCGGGATGCTGGCCGATATGGCCGTCAATGCCGTATTTGGTTCCTCGCACCCGGTTCATGCCGCCACCGGCGTGAAGGTGTTGAATGACGATGATGAGCTCGATTTCTCGCTGCCCGGGCGTTTTCCGCTTCGCTGGCAGCGCAGTTATAACAGCCTGACCACCCGCGAAGGGTTGTTTGGCCTGGGCTGGGCAACAACCTTTGACAGTTATCTGACGCTTGAAGAGAACAATGCCACCTGGTTCGACGAAACCGGGCGTGAGCTGAGCTTTGAACTGCCACCCGTCGACCGCGCGTTCTACAGCATCAGCGAGGGTATTATCATCCGCCGCAACGAGAGCGGTGATGTGGCGATAGCCGATGATGACGGCGCGGTGTGGCGCCTGTATAAACCGACACGCGTGAATCCATCCGTTCTGCGTCTGGCCTCCCTTAGCGACGAATACGGCAACGCACTGCTGACGGAGTGGGATGAGCACGGCAGGCTGGTCGGTCTGCACGATGAGCCGCGGGCAATAGACGTCACCCTGCGCTATGAGCACGAACGGTTCCCACAGCGCGTAACCGCTGCCAGCCATTTTGACGGCAGCCGTAGCTGGCCGCTGATGCAATGGGGTTACGATGCGCGTGGCCAGCTGGCGAGCGCGACGGATGCCTCTGGTGTAGTTACCCGCGAATACCGCTATAACGACCATGGCCTGATGGTCTGGCATCGTCTGCCGGGCGGGCTGGAAAGTGAATACCGCTGGAAAAAATTTGACCACTGGCGCGTGGTTGAAAACCGCACCAGCACCGGGGATGGCTGTCGCTTCACCTACGATCTTGACGCCGGGTTGACCACCGTCGAACACTACGACGGTCAGAAACGTCAGCACTACTGGAACGCGCAAAATCTGATCGTCCGCTACGTTGACGAGCGCGGCGAGAACTGGTGCTACACGTGGGATGAGAACGAGCTCCTCACGCAACGCATTGATCCGCTCGGGAACACCGTCACCTTCGTTTACGACGAGATGGGCAACCGGGTGCAGGAGATCGACCCTGACGGCAATGCCCGCACCACGACCTGGCTTGAACACCGCGCGCTACCGACGGCCATCATTGAAGCCGACGGCAGCGCTACCCGGTTCTGGTACGACGAACATCACGGCCTGAACCGCGTGGTGGACCCAATGGGGCAGACCACGCTGCTGCGCCGGGATGAGTTTGGTCAGGTCGTTGAAGAGGTGGATGCCGCCGGAAACAGCCGCCATCATGAGTACAACGAAGCAGGACAAGTGGTGCGTGCGACAGGCTGCTCTGGCCACACCACCCGCTACCAATATCATCCGCTGGGCTGGTTGATGACCGAGACGGGCGCCGACGGCGAAGAGACGCGTTATCGCTACGACGCTGCCGGACGCCCGCTACAGCTCGATCGTCCGGAAGGCTGGACAGAGTCGCTAAAATGGAACAAACGTGGCCTGCCGGTGAAGCATGCTGGCGCCGACGGGAAAGAAAGCGAGTTCAGATACGATGAGGCCGGACGCTTAACCGCCACGCGTAATACCCAGGGTGAAGAGGTCCGCCGCCGCTGGGACAGCAGAGGGCGTCTGATTGCCCTTGAAAATGAAAACGGCGAAGCGTATCAGTTCCGCTGGGGGCCTGACTCGCTCTTGCTGGAGGAGGTGGGGCTCGATGGTGTGGCCTCGCAGTATCGCTACGACGCCTGTGGGCGCACGATAGCGCGCACCTTTGCTGCCGGTCATCCGGAGGCCATCACACACGCCTTTGCCTGGAGCGCGAGCGGGCAACTGGTCGCCCGCACTACGCCGGAAGGGCAGACCCGCTACCACTACACCCCGTCAGGGCTGTTGACCCGGATTGGGCTGCACCCGGCGCTTTCAGCCGACGCGTGGAGTACCGAGGCTGAGCAGGAGCTTTCCTTTGAGTATGACGCACTTGGTCGCGTGACCCGCGAAGCGGGCGAGCACGGTGAGCTGGCATGGCAGTATGATGCCCTTGGCAACCGCACCTCCGTTACGCTGCCGGATGGCCGCGAACTCAAACAGTTCTACTACGGCAGCGGGCATCTGCTCAGCATTGCCCTTGATAAGTTGTCGGTATCCGACTTTACCCGCGACGAACTCCACCGGGAGACCAGCCGCACGCAGGGGCTGCTCACCACCCGCAGCGAATACGACCGTCTCGGCCGCCTGCATCGCCGGGACGTCTTCACCGGCAACGCCCAGCGCCCGTCACCTCGCCGCTGGTCCCGCCGCTGGGATTATGACTACCGCAATAACCTGGTGCGGGAAGAACGGGATGATAATCCGTTCAGCTGGTACCGCTGGCAGTACGACAGCGCCGGGCGCCTGCTCGTTCAGGACGGCACGCTGCCCGGGCAGGAGCAGTGGCGCTGGGATGCGGCCGGTAACCCGCTCGACGGATCTGCTGAGAAGGTCACGCACAACCGTCTGACGCAGCTGAACGGCATTCGCTGGCGTTATGACATCCACGGCCGCACCGTGGAGAAGGATAACGGCCAGACCCGCTGGCACTACCGGTACGACGGTGAACACCGCCTGACGGAAGTGATCAGCCAGCCGCGGGATCGCAACAGGCCGCAGACGCAGGTCAGCTTCCGTTACGATCCGCTTGGGCGCCGCATCAGCAAAACGCGCCAGCAGATGCTGGGCGGACAGCCAACCGGTAAGCCCGTCACCACCCGGTTTGTCTGGGAAGGGTTCCGCCTGCTGCAGGAGCTGCATGGAGACGTGCCGCTGACCTACGTCTACAGCGACCAGGACAGCTACGATCCGCTGGCACGTATTGACGGCGTTGATGCTCCGGAGATTTTCTGGTTCCACTGCCAGCCGAACGGTACGCCGGAACGGATGACGGATATCGAAGGGCAGGTGCGCTGGGAAGGCGTTAACAGCGCCTGGGGCAAGCTGCTGCGGGAAAGCGAGACGCAGCTATCAGGATATTCCCAGAACCTGCGGATGCAGGGGCAATACCTGGACCGTGAGACAGGGCTGCACTACAATCTGTTCCGGTATTACGACCCGGACTGCGGGCGGTTTACGCAGCAGGACCCGATAGGGCTGGCGGGAGGGATAAATCTTTACCAGTATGCGCCGAATGCGTTGGGGTGGGTGGATCCGTGGGGGTTGAGTAGATGCAATACAGGGAAAAAACCAGGGCCGCAACTTCCTGGAGGAATTGCTGAAACATTTGATAAAAGTATTTATAAAAACAGGCAGCTAAAAAGAGACGAGACTTTTTATAAATATCATGGTGTAAATAATAGAACAGGAAGAAAAATCTCTTGGCTGACAAATGAAAAATACAATTCTGAGGAGGTGTTGCGAGAAAAGCTAGCTATTCGTCATGATTGGGGTGTAAATATTACTAATGTATCAGAGTTTAGAGTTCCTAAGGGAACTTGGGTGAGTGAAGGTCCTGCTGCAGCTCAAGGGGCAGGATATCCTGGGATGGGATACCAGGCTGTGGTGTCAAATCTTCCAAGAGCATGGGTGGTTAAAACTTTAAGGGTTCCCTGGTAATGAATTTGAATAACTTAAAAAATGCACTTGAAAAAATAATTTTTGAACTTAATGCCAATGGTAAACATGAATCGGCAAATTTTTTTCAAACTCGTTATGATCAGATAATAATTTTTGGAGACAAAATTTCATTGGAAATAGTTGAAAGTCTGTCAACATGCAGAGCTATGGCTCAATACGCAAACTTTTCCCTCAGGGAAGAAAAACTTTTAGATGATGTTGTTAATTACGCACTTGATATTAAAAAAATGATGCCCTGATATTAAGCAAAGGGAAGGAATGATTTTTTGCGAGGTTATAATTATGTGGTTGTCTGTTTTTGAAATTCTCACTCCAACCACAAAAACAGACAATTTTTAATAAAAGAGCGCATAAATAATTACTATTAACCGGCTTAATGTATTAAAATTAAAGCTAGCGTCATTCAATTCATCTACATGCGGACGAAATTAGCCGTCGAAGCAGTCTTGCCCCAGTCTGTTACAATTTTGTACACTAAACCATGATGATAGACACTGTTCTTTTGAGGATTTGTTAGCCTTATTTTTCTTGAGTGCGATTAGGCTCTAAAACTGTCTGCTAAGAGCCATTGCTGCAAGCATGGTCTTTAGCTGATTCTAAAACTTGATCTGCTCACTCATCTTGCTATCCTTAATTTGATATGAATATTTAAAATATTCAGAGCATTGTAAAACTGCATTTTGCTAGTGTATGAAGATGGTAATCGTAATCATTTACTTTATTGAAATATCACAGGATAAACATGATGTATTTCTTAGAAAGAAAAGATGCTGAAAAACTTCTCCATAAATTTTTAAAGAATACTTTAAAAAATCAGACTGATATTGATAAACTAATGGGGCTGGCAATTAATCATGATTCCGGCATTCCTATGAAAGGAATAATTTATGAATATGATAAAATGGAGAAAAATAAACCAACCAAACAAGATTTAGATGATCTTAACACACTGATGCATTTTTATGGCCCGTGATTAAAAATATGATGCCATGCTTCTATAAGGATATATTTATAGACCGAAAGAAATCATCTATGACGAAAAAAAGATGATTTTCATGAGTATTCAGATAAAACACTCATGCCCTAAATTAAATTGCGAGGTTATTTTCAAAAATAAACACACTAAACCTCTTTGGAATCTTCAGAACGATTCGATAGTTGATGCTTTATATAATATATCGGGCTTCAAACTATAACATATCGAGATGATCTGAAACTTACTTATAAACGTAATAAAAATATTTATTAAGAGCGAAGATGATCGCTTATTTCAATTTTTTAAAGAAAAAGACGTGCTCGAGTGGATATGCTGCACAAGAAGCGTACGCTTAAGTATACCTTGCTTAGACCTCGCAATGGTCGACTCAACACGCCAGTTAGTCTTTGCGTTAAGCGAGCCAAAGCCATTACAAACCGTTTTGACCATCTTCAAGGCTCAGGGCGAAAAACTATTTTGGTCTGCACCTCCTGAAGGCGCGACTTTCTATTACTTAACATTCAACCTGTCAAAGGAAGTGGTCGTTGTCTGTAGCTATCCAACAAAAAAAAACGGCTGGCATGATTGGTTTTACTCCTGGGATATGACGCGTAACGCGTTGTCTTACTCAGGCCCTGCATATTAAGATCAAATGTGCCCAAAATGATAACCATAACCGGGTGGCAAAAGAGGGACTGCATAAGCAATTTCAACAAGCGGCTAAAACACAACTGAGAGGCAAAGGATGAGCACGGTTTACATTGTCATTTTAACCTATATCAGACCACTCGAAGAGATTGATGCAGCGATACCAGCACATATAGAGTGGCTGAAAAAGGGGTATGCAGAGGGTATTTTCCTCGCATCCGGAAGACGGGTCCCAAGAAACGGTGGTGTCATTCTCGCTAAATGTGAGAGTCTTGCCTCACTTGAAGAGCGACTACGCGAAGATCCGTTTCAGAGGTTAAAGCTTGCGACGGCTGACATCATTCCTTTTGAACCCAGCATGAAAACAGAACGCTTAGCCAATGTGTTTTGACCGCGCAATAAAAAAATCCACGCCAAAGCGTGGATTTTTTTCATTCATATCGACTCAGACGTTAAACAGGAAGTTCATCACATCGCCATCTTTAACGATGTAGTCTTTCCCTTCAGCACGCATCTTGCCGGCTTCTTTCGCGCCTTGCTCACCCTTGTAGGTGATGAAGTCTTCAAACGCGATAGTCTGCGCACGGATGAAGCCTTTCTCGAAATCGGTGTGGATCTTGCCCGCAGCCTGTGGAGCCGTTGCGCCAACAGGGATAGTCCACGCACGCACTTCTTTCACCCCAGCGGTGAAGTAGGTCTGCAGGTTGAGCAGGGCATAACCTGCACGGATAACGCGGTTCAGACCTGGCTCTTCCAGACCCAGCTCGGCCATGAACTCGTCTCGCTCTTCGTCATCCAGCTCGGCGATATCGGCTTCTACAGCGGCGCAAACCGGAACAACGACAGAACCTTCTTGCTCGGCGATAGCACGAACCTGATCGAGGTACGGGTTATTTTCAAAACCGTCTTCGTTCACGTTGGCAATGTACATGGTTGGCTTCAGCGTCAGGAAGCTCAGGTAGCGTATAAGCTCTTTCTCGTCTTTGCTCAGGTCCAGAGAGCGCAGCATACCTGCGTTTTCCAGTTGTGGCAGACATTTTTCCAGTACCGCTAATTCGGCTTTGGCGTCTTTATCGCCACCTTTGGCTTTCTTGGAGATACGGTGGATCGCACGTTCGCAGGTATCCAGATCCGACAGCGCCAGCTCGGTATTGATTACATCAATATCTTCCGCCGGGTTTACTTTACCTGCTACGTGGATAATGTTGTCGTTCTCGAAGCAACGCACCACGTGACCGATCGCTTCGGTTTCACGGATGTTGGTCAGGAACTGGTTACCCAGACCTTCACCTTTGGATGCACCTTTCACCAGGCCCGCGATGTCCACGAACTCCATGGTGGTTGGCAGAATGCGCTGCGGCTTCACGATTTCCGCGAGCTGGTCCAGACGTGGGTCGGGCATTGGTACAACGCCGGTGTTAGGCTCGATGGTACAGAACGGGAAGTTCGCCGCTTCGATACCCGCTTTGGTAAGCGCGTTAAACAGGGTGGATTTGCCCACGTTTGGCAGACCGACGATACCGCATTTGAATCCCATTTCTAAATCACCTTAATATCTTGATAATCAATCCGTTAACGATAACCGACTGATGAAAAGTAAATAACTACGCCTATTATACACGTAACCCGCCTACCGCGCGGTAAAAATGCCGTATCGGGCAGATTATTGCGCTTTGAAAGCATGTAAGCGGTTTGTCGCTTTGGTTAACCCATCTTTGAGCCAGATTTCAGTGCAGCACGCCGCTTCGTCTACCGCCTCATCAATCAGTTTCTGCTCAGAAACCGGGGGCTTACCCAGCACAAAACCAACAACTTTGTTTTTATCGCCCGGATGGCCGATTCCTACGCGCAAACGGTAAAAATTCGGGTTATTACCCAGCTTACTGATGATATCTTTCAGACCGTTGTGTCCGCCATGGCCGCCGCCCAGTTTAAACTTTGCCACGCCTGGCGGCAGGTCCAGCTCATCGTGAGCAACCAGAATCTCATCAGGATTGATGCGATAAAACGTTGCCATTGCCGCCACGGCCTTGCCGCTCAGGTTCATAAAGGTGGTAGGCACCAGCAGGCGCACATCCGCGCCGGCGAGATTGATACGTGAGGTATACCCGTAGAATTTTGGTTCTTCACGCAGGGGAGCACGTAACCGTTCGGCCAGCAGATCAACGTACCAGGCCCCGGCATTGTGGCGGGTTGCAGCGTACTCTGCGCCTGGGTTGGCGAGGCCGACAATCAGTTTAATCGTCACGATTCAATTCCTAATGGGTTCCAGATCTGGCGCGTAGTTTACTGTCTGGCGCGCCGCTTGACAAAATTCTGCGACCTTAACAGCGAAATACGAATAATTACTTATTTGAACAATTAGAATTTCAAGCTGTTCAATGCGTTATTTGTAAATTTTTGTTTGGGAGTAATCTGTAATTGTGATCATTGACGCAACTCATAAAAGGGGCGTTGTCTATACTTTACACACAAGGAATAGGGACTTATTCCCTACAACCCAAAGTTCCGGAGGTGACATATGAAACGCAAAAACGCTTCGTTACTCGGTAACGTGCTGATGGGGTTGGGGCTGTTCGTGATGGTAGCCGGTGTGGGTTATTCAATTTTAAACCAATTGCCGCAGCTTGATCTCCCACAATACTTCGCGCATGGTGCGGTATTGAGCATCTTCCTGGGGGCGGTACTGTGGCTCGCCGGGGCGCGTGTGAGCGGTCATGAGGAAGTGTGTGATAAATACTGGTGGGTGCGCCATTACGACAAACGCTGCCGCCGCGACCAGCATAAGCACAGCTAGTGCGCATAGAATAAAGAACACTGAAACGACTCCAGATGGAGTCGTTTTTTTTTGCCTGAGGGGTTGACCCTCACGTAACGTAAGGCACCAGAGTGGCGTCACTGGCAAAATAAAAGGAGCAGTTATGTTGATTCAGGTGGGTGAACTGGCAAAACGCGCTGGGATCACCGTGCGCACATTGCATCACTATGAGCAAACAGGGTTATTGCTACCTTCTGCCAGAAGCGTGGCAGGCTACCGGCTTTATAATCTGGCGGATGTACAGCGCTTGCATATGATTCAGGCACTGGCAAAAGCGGGGCTGGAGCTTGCTGAAATCAGGGATTTTCTGGAGCAGGAGTCGCTTTCGTTAACGGAACTCCTCGATGCGCAAATCAGTTTGCTGGATAAACAACTGCGCAGCATTAACACGCTGCGTGACAGGCTGGTGGACTTGCGCACCGGGCTTACCGGCGATGAAACGCCCGATCTGGAATCCTGGCTACAGACTCTGGAGTTAATGAATATGTACGATCGCTGGTTTAGCAAAGAAGAGTTACAGCAACTGCCGTTTGCGGTGCAGAAAGATGCGCTGGCGGCTGTCTGGTCAGGGCTGGTTACCGAGGCCAACACGCTGCTGGAACAGCATACACCCGTTTCTGACCCGCGGGCGATGGATCTCGCGACGCGCTGGATGGAGCGCCTGGAGCAGGACACTGCCGGCAAGCCGGAGTTTCTCACCCGGCTGAAC
Source organism: Enterobacter cloacae complex sp. SHL021 (assembly GCF_049237765.1). Classification (NCBI taxonomy): domain Bacteria; kingdom Pseudomonadati; phylum Pseudomonadota; class Gammaproteobacteria; order Enterobacterales; family Enterobacteriaceae; genus Enterobacter; species Enterobacter cloacae complex sp. SHL021. The sequence goes on from NZ_JBMKJG010000015.1 coordinate 49,675, forward strand.
GAGATGCACAGCGTCGAACCTCAAATGCGTGAGCAAACGGGCATCACCGCAGAGATGACCGACTACATCACGCGGGCGTTTGCCGAATCGAAGCTGGTCATCTGGGAAAAGTATCTCTCTGCCGATGAGATGGCTTTTACCCGGAAACACTACTTTGACCGCATGATGGAGTGGCCGCCGCTGGTGGCGAAGCTGCACCAGGCGCAGCGGGAAAATCTCGATCCCACCTCTGACGAGGCGCAAAAGCTGGCTGAAACCTGGCTGGCGTTGTTCCAGTCATACGCAGGAACAAACCCTGAGACGCAGCAAAAGTTTCGCGCTGCTATGCAGCAGGAGCCGCATCTGATGAAAGGGACATGGATGACGCCTGCTGTGCTTGAATGGCTCCAGCAGGCGATAGGGATAATGATGCAGAGACGTTTCTCCGCATCAGATGAATCACAGATCCGCTAACGCGGCGTCACGGTTGGGATAGAAGGCAAGGCGGCCAGGGATCGGCTGCACGCCAGCGCGCGCCATAGTGCGCAGCGGCTGAAATTCCAGATTACTCACCCGCAGCTCGCAGCCTTCCGGCAGACGTTTTACAAAGCGCTGGAAGGCGTCCAGCCCACCGGCGTCCAGCACCGGTACGGCATCCCATTTCAGCACCACAATCCGTTTGCCCGCAATGCGGGATTCCAGATCGCTGAACAGGCCTTCCGCCGCAGCGAAGAACAGCGGACCGATTACCCGCAGCACCAGCACATCATCAGGCACCTCCACGTTTACCGGGGAAAGGCGCGTCATCTGCGCGATCCGGCGCATAAACAGCAGGGAAGCCAGCACGATGCCGACGCTGATGGCGATCACCATATCGAACAGCACGGTCAGCGACATACAGATCAGCATGACGATGATGTCGTCTTTCGGTGCGCGACGCAGCAGGTTCACCACCTTATGCGCTTCGCTCATGTTCCAGGCCACCATCAGCAGCAGGGCGGCCATGGCAGAGAGCGGCAGCCAGGAGAGCAGCGGTGCGAGGATCAGCAACGCGAGGATCACCAGCAGGGAGTGGATAACCGCCGAAACCGGTGAAGTTGCACCCGCGCGCACGTTGGCCGCAGAACGGGCGATAGCCGCGGTGGCTGTAATACTGCCGAAGAACGGAGCGATGAGGTTACCTAAGCCCTGGCCGACCAGTTCGCTGTTGGCTTTGTGCTTGGTACCGGTCATGCCATCGAGCACTACGGCGCAGAGCAGAGATTCAATCGCCCCCAGCATCGCCATTGAAAAGGCGGCGGGCAGCAGTGCACGCAGCGAATCCCAGCTTAAGGTAAAGCTGGAGCCGGGCATATCCCAGGGAAGAACCAGTTGTGGTAACAGTTGAGGAATACCGCTGCCCTGAGAACCGTCCGCCAGAACATAGTGGAACTGTGAGCCGATGGTGGCGACATGACCACCAAACATGTTGACGATGGCCATCACCGCGCAGCCCAGCAGCAACGCGGGCAGGTGGCCAGGCAGACGAATGCCTAAGCGCGGCCAGACGATGAGCGTACCCAGCGTAACGATCCCGATGGCTGCATCGCCCATGTTGGCCGTGGGCAGTGCCATAAACAGTGCTCCCACTTTCTGCAGATAGTGCTCAGGAACGTGAGGCATCTGCAGCCCCAGGAAATCTTTAATTTGCATCGTTCCGATGGTGATGCCGATCCCGGAGGTGAATCCCAGCGTTACGGAAAGGGGAATATATTCAATCAGCCGGCCAAAGCGGGCCAGGCCAAAGAGAATCAAAAAGAGGCCAGACATGAGCGTGGCAACCAGCAGGCCTGCCAGACCAAACTGCTGTGATACCGGATAGAGGATCACCACAAAAGCAGCGGTAGGGCCGGACACGCTGAAACGCGAACCGCCCGTGAGGGCAATCACGATCCCGGCGACGGCCGAGGTATACAGGCCATACTGTGGAGCCACGCCGCTGCCAATAGCCAGCGCCATGGCCAACGGAATGGCGATAATACCAACGGTGATCCCGGCAATCAGGTCACGGATAAAGCGTGACGAGGTGTATTTCTCTTTCCAGCATGCGTCGATGAGGGCGCGAAAGGGCAGAACATGTGAGGAAGTGATGTTTTTCACAATTATCTATCATCCGTATGCGCATCATCTGTCATATCAATGGCAGGTGAAGGAGGCATTAATCATACAAATAAAACCCAGAGACAAAAAAACCCGCCGCAGCGGGTTTTTCGGCCGTGTTCGATTAGTGTTCGAACATTGCAGAGATGGATTCTTCGTTGCTGATACGACGAATCGCTTCGGCCAGCATCCCGGACAGGGTCAGGGTACGCACGTTTGGCAGTGCCTTGATCTCGTCACTCAGTGGGATGGTATCGCATACCACAACTTCGTCAATGACGGAGTTACGGAGGTTGTTTACCGCGTTACCGGAGAAGATCGGGTGAGTCGCGTACGCGAACACGCGCTTGGCACCACGCTCTTTCAGCGCTTCAGCGGCTTTACACAGCGTACCGCCGGTATCGATCATGTCGTCAACCAGCACGCAGTCACGGCCAGCAACGTCACCGATGATGTGCATCACCTGAGAAACGTTAGCGCGCGGACGGCGTTTGTCGATGATTGCCATGTCGGTATCGTTCAGCAGCTTAGCGATAGCACGGGCACGTACCACGCCGCCGATGTCCGGAGAAACCACAATCGGGTTGTCCAGGTTCAGCTGCAGCATATCTTCCAGCAGGATTGGGCTGCCGAATACGTTATCAACCGGGACGTCGAAGAAGCCCTGAATCTGCTCTGCGTGCAGGTCAACGGTCAGTACGCGGTCAACGCCAACGCTGGACAGGAAGTCCGCGACAACTTTAGCGGTGATTGGCACACGCGCGGAACGGACGCGACGGTCCTGGCGGGCATAGCCAAAGTAAGGGATTACAGCAGTGATACGGCCTGCAGAAGCGCGACGCAGGGCATCGACCATAACAACCAATTCCATCAGGTTGTCATTCGTTGGAGCACAGGTGGACTGGATGATGAAAATATCACCACCGCGTACATTTTCGTTAATTTGTACGCTGACTTCGCCGTCGCTAAAGCGACCTACAGCGGCGTCGCCGAGGGAAGTGTACAGGCGGTTGGCAATACGTTGTGCTAGTTCCGGGGTGGCGTTACCAGCAAAAAGCTTCATATCAGGCACGAGAAGAACCTCAGGCATGCGTCCAGTGGTGGATAGCGTTCGCCGCAAACTGTGCGGGGCCAGGCGAAATGCTATCCAGGCGGTGTATTAAAGAGCGCGATGCAACGTCTGGAACAGGGTGACGTTGTCACCGAAACTCAGTCTGCGCCAGAATGGCCTGCTGTAGGGGGGAGGTGTTCATCCCGCGCGCTACAAAACCATGCAGCCAATCCGGCGCTTGCTCAAGCACCTGACGAGCGGCGGATTCGGTGTCAAATTCAGCAAAGACACAGGCCCCTGTACCAGTCAGGCGCGACGGCGCGTATTCTAACAGCCAGGAAAGCGCCGCATCAACCTCGCGAAAACGTTTTCTTGCGATAACCTCGCAATCGTTGCTGAATTCACAATTTAATAACGTTTCTATTGACCGCGCCGGGGTATTGCGTGGCAGCTCAGGATCTTTGAAGATGACCGGAGTCGGAATGCTGACGCCTGGATGGGCTACGAGGTACCATTTTTCCGGCGGTTCAACCGGGGAGAGGATTTCACCCACCCCCTCAGCAAATGCAGCATGACCGCGCACAAACACCGGGACATCCGCCCCCAGCGTTAACCCTAACGCGGCCAGTTCATCCGTTGACAATCCGCAGCCCCAGAGATGATTCAGGGCGACCAGGACGGTCGCGGCATTGGATGAACCGCCACCCAGCCCACCGCCCATCGGCAGACGCTTCTCAATGCGAATATCCGCACCGCTCCCGGCGGGCAAGCGCCCGGTGTCAGCCGCTGCGTTCATCAGCAGACGCGCGGCGCGCACGATCAGGTTATCCTCATGCGCTACGCCTTCCACCGGCGTCAGCAGACAGATCTGCCCGTCCTGACGCAGCTCAATCGAGAGCGTGTCGCCATAATCGATAAACTGAAACAGCGTCTGCAGGGTGTGATACCCGTCAGCACGTTGGCCGGTGATATATAAAAACAGGTTAAGTTTTGCCGGAGAGGGCCAGTGGGTCATCATTTAACGATCCAGTTGTCCATTTTCAGCTTGATGCGCTGGCTACCCTGCGTCAGCTCCATATTCGACGGCAGCGACGGTTTACTGTTGCTGTCATAGGCGCTGTACACCACCTTCCAGGTTTTACCGTTCTGCGTGTAGTTCACCTGGCTCAGACGGTACTGATCGTCCAGGGTGTAGTCGGTGGCGTCACCCGGCAGGCCCAGGATCCACTGGCGCAGGCTGTTCAGCGGGATAGGCATTCCGGTCAGTTTGCCAATCATCTCTTCCGCGTCGGTGGCGGTGTAGTGCTGGCCTTTGTTATCCGTGATCTGCGCTTCACCCGGCTTAGCGTTAAGCTCCAGCTCGGTACTGCCCAACGGGTTCAGCAGCAGCAGGCGGTAGTTATCTTGCCCCGTTTGCTGCCAGAAGAAGCGGGCATAAACCTTTTGTTCGTCAGAGAGATAAGCAAACGCGCCGCGGGTCTGGTACTGACTTAAATTACGTACGTCCTGCTGGTGCTGACGCCACTGTGGTGAGTCAGGGCTTTTGCCCGGGCCTTTTGGTTGAGTGACAGAACATGCGGTCAGAACCAGTGCTGCCAGCGGCAGCAGGCGAATCAGTCGGGTCATAATGAGGACAAATCCTTGAGATACGTTGCAGTTATAACTGTTAATGCTAGCGTTGAAGGGTGTCACCGTCTACGTTCAAATTATCTCAAAGCGTTGAGTAACCTATTACTCCGAAAGGGGGCAGTCTCTTTTATTGATCTCGCGCATCCTGTATGATGCGTCTTGCTAACCTTATTAACGCTGGTACTACTCCCGCTCAACATGACCCTATTAGCACTCGGCATCAACCACAAAACCGCCCCGGTTTCGCTGCGAGAACGCGTCACGTTTTCGCCGGATACGCTCGACCTGGCGCTGGATAGCCTGCTTGCACAACCGATGGTGCAGGGCGGGGTGGTGCTCTCGACGTGCAACCGTACCGAGCTTTACTTAAGCGTGGAAGAGCAGGATAACCTGCATGAAGCGCTGATCCGCTGGTTATGCGACTACCACAATCTCAACGAAGACGAGCTGCGTAAGAGCCTGTACTGGCATCAGGATAACGATGCGGTGAGCCATCTTATGCGTGTCGCGAGTGGTCTGGATTCGCTGGTGCTGGGCGAGCCGCAAATTCTCGGTCAGGTAAAAAAAGCGTTTGCGGATTCGCAAAAAGGGCATCTGAAAGCCAGCGAGCTGGAGCGTATGTTCCAGAAGTCATTCTCCGTGGCGAAGCGTGTGCGAACCGAAACCGACATTGGTGCCAGTGCGGTTTCTGTTGCGTTCGCGGCCTGTACTCTTGCACGTCAAATCTTCGAATCCCTGTCGACCGTCACCGTGATGCTGGTCGGCGCGGGCGAAACCATTGAGCTTGTGGCGCGCCATCTGCGCGAACATAAAGTGAAAAAGATGGTTATCGCTAACCGCACCCGCGAGCGTGCACAGGTGCTGGCAGACGAAGTCGGGGCCGAGGTGATTGCGCTGAGCGAGATCGACGAACGCCTGAAAGAGGCGGATATCATCATCAGTTCTACCGCCAGCCCGCTGCCGATTATCGGTAAAGGGATGGTAGAGCGCGCGCTGAAATCCCGTCGTAATCAGCCAATGCTGCTGGTGGATATCGCCGTTCCGCGTGATGTCGAACCGGAGGTTGGCAAACTGGCCAACGCCTATCTCTACAGCGTGGATGACCTGCAAAGCATCATTTCGCACAACCTTGCCCAGCGTAAAGCGGCAGCGGTGCAGGCGGAAACCATTGTCGAGCAGGAAGCCAGTGAATTTATGGCCTGGCTGCGCGCGCAAAGCGTCAGCGAGACCATCCGCGAATATCGCGGTCAGGCGGAGCAGGTGCGTGATGACCTGACTGCCAAAGCGTTAGCAGCTCTGGAACAGGGCGGCGACGCACACGCTATTATGCAGGATCTGGCCTGGAAACTGACCAATCGCTTGATCCATGCACCAACCAAATCACTCCAGCAGGCTGCCCGTGACGGGGACGATGAACGCCTGACTATTCTGCGCAACAGCCTCGGGCTGGAATAGCGCCCTATACCCATTTTCTATTACAAGGTGCACTTACGCCTATGAAGCCTTCTATCGTCGCTAAACTGGAAGCTCTGCACGAGCGCCATGAAGAAGTCCAGGCGCTGCTCGGCGATGCCGGGACCATTGCGGACCAGGAACGTTTTCGCGCACTGTCGCGTGAATATGCGCAGTTAAGTGATGTTTCAAAATGCTTTACCGACTGGCAACAGGTTCAGGAAGATATCGAAACCGCGCAGATGATGCTCGACGATCCTGAAATGCGCGAAATGGCGCAGGAAGAGCTGCAGGATGCCAAAGCGCGCTCAGAAGAGATGGAGCAACAGCTGCAGGTGCTTCTGCTGCCGAAAGATCCAGACGACGAGCGTAATGCGTTTGTGGAAGTCCGCGCCGGAACGGGCGGTGATGAGGCGGCACTGTTCGCCGGAGACCTGTTCCGCATGTACAGCCGTTACGCCGAATCGCGTCGCTGGCGCGTGGAGATCATGAGCGCCAACGAAGGCGAGCACGGCGGTTTTAAAGAGGTGATCGCCAAAATCAGCGGTGACGGCGTGTATGGCCGTCTCAAGTTTGAGTCCGGCGGCCATCGCGTGCAGCGTGTACCGGCGACCGAGTCGCAGGGCCGTATTCACACTTCAGCCTGCACGGTTGCGGTGATGCCAGAGCTGCCGGAAGCGGAACTGCCGGACATTAACCCGGCGGATCTGCGTATTGATACCTTCCGTTCTTCCGGGGCGGGTGGTCAGCACGTTAACACCACCGACTCCGCCATCCGTATTACCCACCTGCCAACCGGCATTGTGGTGGAGTGTCAGGACGAACGCTCTCAGCACAAAAACAAAGCCAAAGCGCTGTCCGTGCTGGGTGCGCGTATTCACGCGGCGGAAATGGCAAAACGTCAGCAGGCGGAAGCGTCAACCCGTCGTAATCTGCTGGGCAGCGGCGATCGTAGCGATCGTAACCGTACCTACAACTTCCCGCAGGGCCGCGTGACCGACCACCGCATCAACCTGACGTTATACCGTCTGGATGAGGTGATGGAAGGCAAGCTCGATATGCTGATTGAGCCTATCGTGCAGGAATACCAGGCCGACCAGCTGGCGGCATTGTCCGAGCAGGAATAATGGATTATCAGAGCTGGTTACGCCAGGCCACTGGCGCGCTCCCTGACAGTGAAAGCCCGAAGCGCGACGCCGAAATTTTGCTGGAATATGTGACGGGAAAAGCCCGCACGTATCTGCTGGCCTTCGGTGAAACTGAACTGACCGTAGAGCAGGAAGCGCAACTGGCCGCGCTGCTCGCCCGCCGTAAAACCGGCGAGCCGGTGGCGCATCTGGTCGGGGAGCGCGAGTTCTGGTCGTTACCCTTGTTCGTCTCAGCGGCGACGCTGATTCCGCGTCCCGACACCGAATGTCTGGTGGAGCAGGCGCTGGCGCGGTTACCCGCAGTGGCCAGCCGCATTCTCGATCTCGGAACGGGCACTGGCGCAATCGCGCTGGCGCTCGCCACCGAGCGGCCCGATTGCGCGGTAACGGCGGTCGATGTGATGCCCGACGCGGTGGCACTGGCGCAGCGTAACGTTGAGCGACTGGGCGTGACTAATGTGACCGTGATGCAAAGCAGCTGGTTCAGTGCGCTGGAGAAGCAGACGTTCGCGATGATTGTCAGTAATCCGCCCTATATCGACGAACACGACCCGCACCTGGCGCAGGGGGATGTTCGCTTTGAACCGCTGACGGCGCTGGTCGCAGGTAATGCAGGGCTGGCCGATCTGGAACACATTGTGACAACGTCACGACAACATCTCCTGCCCGGCGGCTGGCTGCTGGTGGAGCATGGCTGGACGCAGGGGGAGGCGGTGCGTGGGCTCTTCAGGCAGACGGGTTATGCTGCTGTCGAGACCTGCCGCGACTACGGCGGTAACGAGCGTCTGACGCTGGGGCAGTGGCAGTGGCAGTGAAAACAGGTTATCTGCCATTTACTGATAAAGGCGCATGGCTGACTGAAAAGCTGTTTGGCGTTATCATCTATACCCAAAATAATTCGAGTTGCATGAAGGCGGCAAGAGAGCGAGTCCTCAGGAGCATAGTTAACTATGTGACTGAGGTGAGCGAGCGCAGCCAACGCGCATGCAGCTTGAAGTATGATGGGTATATATCGTTTTGGGTTTTATCGCGCCTGGACGTCGTCGTCCGCGCAGCCAGCAGGTCGGGTTTATCGCCTTTCTGCTGGGTCTGGTGGTGCTGTACATCATCATTAAACTCGCCACCACAAGAATACCGTTACTGGGGTAAGTCATGAGGTCCTTAGCCGATTTCGAATTTAATAAAGTGCCGCTCTGCGATGGCATGATCCTGATTTCGGAGATGATTCGCGACGATTTCACGTCGCAGTATGTCTACGATGAGCTGGAAAGTCTGGTCAGCCTGGCGCGCGAAGAGATCAATCAGGCGCGTCCGCAGGACTGGCAACTGGAAAAGCTGCTGGAGCTTTTCTACGGCGAGTGGGGTTTCTGCGACACGCGTGGCGTGTATCGCCTGTCTGACGCATTATGGCTGGACCAGGTCTTAAAAAATCGTCAGGGCAGCGCCGTTGCGCTGGGCTCTATTTTGCTGTGGATCGCGCACCGTCTGGATATTCCACTGGTGCCGGTCATTTTCCCGACGCAGATGATCCTGCGTGCCGAGTGGCTGGACGGGGAGATGTGGTTAATCAATCCGTTTAACGGCGATACGCTGGATGAACATACGCTGGATGTCTGGCTGAAAGGTAATATCAGCCCGGTGGCCGAGCTCTTTAACGAAGATCTCGACGAAGCCGATAACGCCGAAGTGATCCGCAAGCTGCTGGATACGCTGAAATCTGCACTGATGGAAGAGCGGCAGATGGAGCTGGCCTTGCGCGCCAGCGAAGTGCTGCTGCAATTTAATCCGGAAGACCCGTACGAAATTCGCGACCGCGGGCTGATTTATGCCCAGCTCGACTGCGAGCATGTGGCGCTGAACGATTTAAGCTATTTCGTCGAGCAATGCCCGGAAGACCCGATCAGCGAAATGATTCGCGCGCAGATCAACGCGATCTCGCACAAACAAATTACACTGCATTAATCTTAATTCCGATTCACACCTGAATAAGGCGATCCTATGAAACAAAAAGTGGTTAGCATTGGTGATATCAACGTGGCAAACGACCTGCCGTTCGTGCTGTTTGGCGGTATGAACGTGCTGGAATCCCGCGATCTCGCCATGCGTATTTGCGAGCACTACGTGACCGTGACCCAGAAGCTGGGCATCCCGTACGTGTTTAAAGCCTCTTTTGACAAAGCCAACCGCTCTTCCATTCACTCCTACCGTGGCCCGGGCCTGGAAGAGGGGATGAAAATTTTCCAGGAACTGAAGCAGACCTTTGGCGTGAAAGTGATCACCGACGTTCACGAGGTGTCTCAGGCGCAGCCTGTGGCTGACGTGGTTGACGTTATTCAGTTGCCAGCGTTCCTGGCTCGTCAGACTGACCTGGTGGAAGCGATGGCCAAAACCGGTGCGGTCATCAACGTGAAGAAGCCGCAGTTCGTGAGCCCAGGCCAGATGGGGAACATCGTCGATAAGTTTATCGAAGGCGGTAACGACAAGGTGATCCTGTGCGACCGTGGTTCCAACTTCGGTTACGACAACCTGGTTGTGGATATGCTGGGCTTCACCGTGATGAAAAACGTCTCTAACCAGTCCCCGGTGATCTTTGACGTGACCCACTCTCTGCAGTGCCGCGACCCGTTTGGCGCCGCGTCAGGTGGCCGTCGTGCGCAGGTGACCGAACTGGCGCGCGCCGGTATGGCGACCGGCCTGGCGGGTCTGTTCATTGAAGCGCACCCGGATCCGGCGAATGCGAAATGCGACGGTCCATCCGCGCTGCCGCTGGACAAACTGGAGCCGTTCCTGAAACAGATCAAAGCGATTGACGATCTGGTGAAGAGCTTCGACGAGCTGGATACCAGCAACTAATAAAAAAACCCGCTTCGGCGGGTTTTTTTTCTCCCTCTCCCTGTGGGAGAGGGTTGGGGTGAGGGTATATCAGCCCGCACCAGATAAAACTACGCAAATATCGTCATCAGATACGCCACAAACAGCGCCATATGCGCCGCGCCGTTGAGTACATTGGTGCGCCCGGTTGAGAACGAAATCTGACACAGCAGCAGTGACGCCATCATCACAATCATCTCCGGCGCGCCCAGCGCAAACTGCAGCTCGTTACCGGTCATAAAGGCAATCAGCGTCACCACCGGAACGGTAAGCGAAATGGTCGCCAGTACCGAGCCGAAGAACAGGTTCATGGCGCGCTGTACCTGATTGTTCAGCACCGCTTTCAGCGCGCCCAGCCCTTCCGGCGAGAGGATCAGCAGCGCCACCAGGAAGCCGGTAAAGGCCACCGGGGCATTCATCTCGGTTAACAGTGTCTCCAGCGGGTTGGCGTTCATCTTGGTGACGGCGATAACCGCAATCAGATGTACGATCAGCCAAACCGTGTGCCACGCGCTGCTGTGGGCAGACGGTTTGCCATGGTGCGGGTCATCGTCGTCGCTGTCATCTTCATGCTCATACACAAACAGACTCTGGTGCGTTTTGGTCTGAATCAACAGGAACACGCCGTACATGGCGGCGGAAATCAATGCGACCAGCAGCGCCTGACCGGTAGAGAAGTTTGCTCCCGGCAACGCCATCGGGAAGACCAGCACGATAATCGCCAGCGGGAACAGGGCGATCAAATACTGTTTAATGCCAAACAGGTTCATATACTGGGTGGCGAACTTACGGCCGCCCAGCAACAGTGAAAAGCCCACCAGACCGCCGGTCACAATCATAATGATGGAATAGAGCGTGTCGCGCATCAGGGTTGGTGCGGCGTCGCCGGTCGCCATCAGCGCGGAAATGAGGCTGACCTCAAGAATCACAACGGAAAGGCTGAGAATTAACGATCCATACGGCTCGCCCAGACGGTGGGCCAGGACATCGGCATGGCGAACCACGCTAAAGGCACTGGTTAAAATCCCTACCAGCGCAAGAATATTGATACCAACCACCACTGGCAGTGACTGACTGCTTCCCCAGAAGAGCAGCACAGCCAGTGCCAGAACCGGGAAAATGAGCGACGTCTCCTTGTGGCGGGTTTTTACCGCCTCGTGTGCTGCTGTCATGTGCTTCTCCATCAATGCAGGTGCTTGTAATTATAGATAGAATTTTGAGGTCATTAAATTAACAGATCTCTGTTAAATACCCTTTATCTTTTACTTAATTTTACCCTAATCCTGTTTTAAGTCTCCTGATATCCATAATGTCATATTTTTGATTAATACATATTAAATAACATGTAATTAACTTCATTAATTCTTCAAAATTGATCCGCGACTGGCAGCTTGCAGCATCGTCGTCCACACTTATCTTTTTAAGCAAAAGAGAGGTTAGCGATGCCATATAAAACGAAACGCGATTTACCCGATAACGTGCAAAACGTACTGCCCGCACATGCGCAGGATATCTATAAAGAGGCGTTTAACAGCGCCTGGGATCAATACAAAGATAAAGACGATCGTCGGGACGATGCCAGCCGGGAAGAGACGGCGCATAAAGTGGCCTGGGCGGCAGTAAAACATGACTACGAGAAAGGAGACGATGATAAATGGCATAAAAAGAAATAGCCGTAAAATAATAAGCTGCCTTCATTTTGACTTTTCAGGCGGTTGAACTGCCGTTGTATTGCAACTGGCCCGCGAATTGCTTATCGTTATTCAACTGCTGGCAAAATGACCAGTAGATAATGCCGGGAAGGTGAATTAGAGATGTCGCAAGGAAGCATGCAGTGGCGGAGGTGTAAAGTGTTAACGCGTGATTTCTTAATGAAGGCAGATTGTAAGACGGCATTTGGTGCTATTGAGGAATCGCTTCTCTGGTCAGCTGAACAACGTGCGGCGTCGCTCGCTGCCACGCTTGCCTGCCGCCCGGATGATGGCCCGGTATGGATTTTTGGCTACGGTTCGCTGATGTGGAACCCGGCTCTGGAATTTGTCGAATCGGCGACAGGTACGCTCCCGGGGTGGCATCGCGCATTTTGTCTGCGATTAACCGCCGGACGCGGAAGTGCCTGTCAGCCGGGACGTATGCTTGCACTGAAAGAGGGCGGACGCACCACGGGGGTGGCGTATCGCCTGCCGGATGCCACCCTCGAAGAGGAGCTGACGCTGCTCTGGAAGCGCGAGATGATCACCGGCTGCTATATGCCAAGCTGGTGCAAGCTGGAACTTGATGACGGACGCACCGTCAACGCGCTGGTGTTTATTATGGATCCGCGCCATCCCCTGTATGAAGCGGATACCCGCACGCAGGTGATCGCGCCGTTGATTGCGGCGGCCAGTGGACCGCTCGGCACAAACGCGCAGTATCTGTTTTCACTCGATCAGGAACTGACGCGCCTCGGCATGCAGGACGAGTGTCTGAATGAGCTGGTAGCGAAGGTGAAAGCGCTGCTGGAAGGAAATCCGCTGAATAACCCGCTGCGTCCGGGTTTTGCCTGATAATACGCCCGGCTGCGAGAGTGCAGACCGGGCGTCTGTTTTTAAGCGGCCACGTAGCTGACTGAGTGTTCGAGTGACTGACTATGGCTGTCAATCAGGACATCCCATGTGCCGGTATAAGGGACGGTTAGCCACGCCTTATCATCCTGCACGGTCAGGATATCTGCCTGCGATTGTTTTTGTGCCTTCGCACTCATCAAATGAATACGGCAGCGCTCTGAACAACGCACCACTACCGTATCCCCGCCAAACAGTTTCAAACTTGTTTTTACCAGTGCCATTTATTTACCCCGTAGTCTTAAACAACGCTCTCCCTGCTGCCATTTCCGAGCGTGATGTTGTTCACAATTCACTCATGGCATAACACCAAAGGGGGAGCGTCGGGATGCTGATTTTGATCAAAAAATGGCATAACGTTTAAACAAAAATGACAAAACACCTGAAAGCATTCAGCTGGCGCGCATTTACACGGTGAAGGCGCGCCAGAAGAAAATTAAATGCGGAAATGTCCGGCAGTTTCAGCAAGGTCGCCCGCCTGGCTCTGCAGGGCGCTGGCGGCTGCGGCGGATTGCACCACCAGTTCAGCGTTCTGCTGCACCATTCTGTCGAGGTGCGTGACAGCATGGTTGATCTCATGGATGCCTTTCATCTGCTCGCTGGTGGCGATGGAAATTTCACGCATGATACCCGAGACGCTGCCGATGCTGGCGCGGATCTCATCCATGCTTTCCCCTGCCAGGTGTACATAGCGGGAGCCGGTTGCCACGCTGTCGGTGGTGGAGTCGATAAGCGATTTGATCTCCTTCGCCGCCTGGGCGCTGCGGCTCGCCAGGTTACGTACTTCGCCTGCCACCACGGCAAACCCGCGGCCCTGCTCACCGGCGCGCGCCGCTTCCACCGAGGCGTTCAGCGCCAGGATATTGGTCTGGAAGGCGATGCCATCAATCACGCTGGTGATATCGCCAATTTTTGCCGAAGCCACTTCAATGGATTGCATGGTGCTGATGGCCTGAGAAACGACCTCACCGCCGCGTGAGGCCGCAGCGGAGGCTTTACTGGCCTGTTCATTCGCTTCTGCCGCGGACTCATTTGACTGAGTCACCGACGCGGTGATCTGCTCTACGGCGCTGGCGGTTTCACGCAGGCTGGAGGCTGCCTGCTCGGTGCGCCCGGAGAGATCCTGGTTGCCAGCCGCAATCTCCTGGGCGGCATTTTTCACCGAGGCGCTGGCATCACGCAGCTGGATCATCACCACCGAGAGCTTATCGCTAAAGGCGTTAAACGCCTGGGCAATTTGCGCCACTTCGTCGTTACCGCTCTCCGGCAGGCGCTGGGAGAGGTCGTTGGTACCGTTGGCGATGTTATGCATCGCGTCGCGGATATCGGACAACCGCTTGAGCAGGCGGGCAATCAGGATGTGGACAAGCGCGCCGCTCAGCAGGGCGAGGATCACCAGCGAGAGTGCCGAGGCTTTCAGCAGCGAGCGCATGCCGGAGGTGGCGTCGTTATTGTCGAGCGCGACCACCAGCATCCAGTTTGTTCCCGGAACGGCCGTGGCCACGAGGGTTTTATCACCGCCGTCAAATGTGCCATCAACCGGTTCACCGCTTTTCAGGGTCGCTAAATCGGTGCCGGTAATGGTCTCAGCAAACGGTTTTAACGTCAGGGCCGGATCGTTGGAGGCGATAACGCTGCCGTCGCTGTTCAGAAGTAACCCGCTGCTGGCCGGGGTCGGGTGAATGCCGCGCACGTTAGCCACCACGCTATCCATGGCCACGTCGCCCGCCACCACCGCTTTCAGGGTCCCGTTTTCTTTTACCGGTACCGCAAAAGTTACCACCAGTTTTCCGGTTCCGGCGTCCACGTAAGGCGCGGTCACCACCGGTCCGTCCTGGCTGACCACCTGCTGATACCAGGGGCGAATGGTCGGGTCATAATCCGCAGGCACGCCCGCAGGCTCAGAGAATTTCGCCGTTTTAGTGGCATAGCCCACATAGACGTTGGTGAAGCCTCCCGCCTGGGCGAGTTGTTTAAAGACCGGTACCGGGTCGTCACTCAGCGCCACGCTCTGGGCGGAGGTAATGACCGTCATTTTGCTTTTCACCCAGTCGGCAATCGCCATGTTATGGCTGGCGCTGGTGCTGGTCAGAATGTCACGCTGCGACTGCTGATTATCCTGGCGCGTGACCTGGAAATTAATGACGGTATTGAGAAGAAGGGCGACGACCAGGCAGCCTGTCGTCGCGGCAATGATGCGAGCACGAATCGATCTGAACATAAGTGAAATACCTGCTGTGTTGTTTCCATGCCTATCGGCAACCCCGCAGGTAAACTTGATGCTGAAACCGCGTCCATAAGAAAATAATATTTTTACGGGTTTATTATTAAAAAGTTAATACTTTATCGGCGGCTAACGTCCACTCGGCCAGCTCGACAAGTGTGCCAATTTCCACGCCGTCAATCAGCGGCAGCCCGGTGATACCGCGCCCGTCGGTACAGGTTTTGCAGAGCTTAACCGGCACGTTTTGCGCCGTCAGGATCTCCAGCATCTGCTGAATGTTGTAGCCCTCTGCCGGTTTTTGGCCTTTCAGGCCAGCGGTGACCGCGTCGGACATCAAAAAGATCCGCAGATCCAGCTCACTCGCATTATCGCGCAGCGCTATGGCCAGACGCAGGCTGTTAAAAAGGGATTCGCTACCGTAGGCCGCCCCGTTGGCGACGATCACAATCTTCTGCATGTTAACTCCTGTTTATATTAAGGCACGAATATTGCTTCATTCTCCCAGGTAGGGTTATCCGGGAGAGTAAGCATGACATTAATGGCTGGCAATTCGTCGGGTGCAACCGAATGGCTCCAGCGCGCAAAGGCGTTGCGCCAGGAGCAGCTCAGCAAGCTGTCACAGCTGGGCGTACTGGTGAATGGCATTAGCCAGCTGGTGCATATGCTACAGTGCGAGCGCGGTGCATCAAACGTCTGGCTCTGCTCACAGGGTAAGCTCTATGCCCCCGAATGCAAAGCCAGCCGGGCTCTGGTGGATGAAAATCTCACCATACTGTATGGCATTCTGGATAGACACTCCCCAGTGCCGGGCAGCGCCGTGTGTGAGCGCATCGCCGCTGCGTTGCAGAGCCTTGAATCACTCCGCGCCCTGCGAGAAGGGGTGAACCAACAAACCGTTACCGCCCCGCAGGCGATGGAGCATTACTGTCGCATGCTTCGCCATCTGCTCAGTATCGTGCCGCAGCTCAACGACAGCATTGACGATCCGCAACTGGCGGGGCGTTTTGTTGCCCTCTACAGCCTGATGCAGGGCAAAGAGCTGGCGGGACAAGAGCGGGCGCTGGGGGCTATCGGCTTCACGCAGGGTTTTTTTGATGATGTCACCCGCCAGAGGCTGGTGGATCGCATTGACGGGCAGCAGGCCTGTTTTGAGATCTTTTTAAGCCACAGCCCGGCGGATGTGCAGAGCACCTTTTCCCGGGACTGTCAGCCCGACCGCGAGACGGAGCAACTCCGGCGTGTGGCCTGTACCCGCCAGCCTGCTGCGGATAATGGCGACACGGCGCTGAACTGGTTCGCCCTGCAAACGTCGCGTCTTGAGCACCTGCGCACCCTGGAGGAGATGGTTATCGCCGACCTGATGCTGGCGGTTGATGAGCGTATCCATCATGACCCTCAACATCCGGTAAGTGCCGATGAGAATGACGATCCGCTCGCGCTTTATCCGGATAAACCTTTGCTGCCGCTGGTTCGCCAGCAGGCTCGTGAAATAGAACAGCTTTCCCGCCAGCTCGCGACGCTGCGCGATACGCTGGAAGAGCGCAAGACCATTGATAAAGCCAAAAGCGTGCTGATGACCCACCACAATATGAGTGAGGAACAGGCGTGGACGGCGCTGCGCAAAATGGCGATGGACAAGAACCAGCGCATGGTGGATATCGCCCGCGCGCTGCTTACCGTGAAGCGATTGTGGCAGCTAACCCCTAAGGAGTAGCTGCACAATCAGTGGGCACGTTGTGCCTGATTGAGGTGCGTTTTTGCAGAGCCAGTGGGGCAAAAGCCATAAAAACAAGGCATTAAAACCTGGCATTAGCTTTGCATTATTTCAGTAACCAATTTTGACGGTGCGCCAACGGCGGTGCATCAGTCTTCGGGATAAAGGCGTCCAGCGGTGCTTCGGCACTGTCGGGCGCTTTTTTTTGTCTTTTTTTCAGGAGTGGTCATGGCGGATTTGTCGAGACGGCGGTTTTTGCAGGCCAGCGTGCTGGCGAGCAGTGCAATGTTGTTGCCGGGTGTCATGCAGGCCGCGTGGGCGGCAGGCTCGGATAAACCCGAGCAGGAGACGGTGCGCATCGGGTTTATCCCGCTGACCGACTGCGCTCCGGTGGTCATCGCGGCGCTGAAAGGGTTCGATAAAAAGCATGGCATTACCATCGTGCCCACCAAAGAGGCGAGCTGGGCGGCCGTGCGCGATAAGTTAGTCGCGGGGGAGCTGGACGCGGCGCACATTCTTTACGGTCTGCTGTACGGACTGGAACTGGGGATCGCCGGTAAGCCACAGCAGATGGCGAATCTGATGACCCTCAACCAGAACGGCCAGGCGATTACGCTCTCTGCCGATCTGGCAGAGAAGGGCGTTCGCGATCTCGACGGGCTGAAGAAACTGATTGGTCAGCAGGCACCGGGCACGTACACCTTCGCGCATACCTTCCCGACGGGCACGCACGCCATGTGGCTCTACTACTGGCTGGCCAGTGCGGGCATTAACCCGTTTGACGATGTTCGCACCGTGGTGGTACCGCCGTCGCAGATGGTGATGAACATGCGTATTGGCAATATGGTCGGCTTTTGCGTCGGCGAGCCGTGGAATGCCCGGGCCATTAACGATCGCATCGGTTTTACCGCTGCAACGTCGCAGTCTATCTGGGCTGACCACCCGGAAAAAATCCTCGGTACCCGTCGCGACTGGGTGGAGAAAAATCCGCACACCGCGCGGGCACTGGTGAGCGCAGTACTGGACGCCGCGCGCTGGATCGACGCTTCACCGGAAAACAAACGTGAAACGGCGCAGATCCTCTCGCGTCGCGCATGGCTGAACACCAAAGAGCAGTACCTCACCGGACGGATGCTGGGTGAGTACGACAACGGGGTGGGCACGCGCTGGCAGGACGCGCATCCGATTCGTTTCTTCAACGAGGGGGCTGTGAGCTACCCGTATCTCTCCGACGGCATGTGGTTCTTAACCCAGTTCCGCCGCTGGGGCTTGCTTAAATCTGCACCGGACTATGTCGACATTGCCCGGCGTATCAACCAGACGGCGGTCTGGCAGGATGCTGCCACCGCGGTGGGGGGCATTACCACACCGACTTCACCACTACGCAGTAGCACCCTGATGGACGGCACCGTCTGGAACGGTACCGATCCTGAAGGCTATGCCAACCGCTTCGCTATTCACCGTAAAGGGGCCTGATTATGCAGCATCTGCACAGCACGAAAGCAAAACACGAGACGCCGGTGAGTGGCGAGGTGATTACCCTGCCACCGGTTCAGGTTCGCCGTCGTCCTCCGGCGATTGCCCGTCGGATTAACGACGTGCTCCAGCGTATCGTTCCGGCGCTGCTGGGGCTGGGGCTGCTGGTGGTGCTCTGGCAACTGGCGGCAATCAACAGCAAAGGCTTCCCGACGCCGCTGAGCACGCTGGATTCTGCCATCACCCTGTTTGCCGATCCGTTTTATCGCGACGGGCCAAACGACATGGGGATCGGCTGGAACGTACTTGCCTCCCTGCAGCGCGTGGCGGTGGGCTTTGGCCTGGCCGCGTTAGTCGGTATCCCGCTCGGTTTTCTGATTGGCCGTTTCACCTTTTTCTCACGCATGTTCAGCCCGCTGATTGCGCTGCTGCGCCCGGTCAGCCCATTGGCCTGGCTGCCTATCGGCCTGCTGCTGTTCCAGAAAGCAGAGCCGGCTTCCAGCTGGACCATTTTTATCTGTTCGATCTGGCCAATGGTGATTAACACCGCCGAAGGGGTACTCCGTATTCCGCAGGATTACCTCAATGTCGCCCGCGTGCTGCAGCTTTCTGAGTGGACCATTCTGCGTCGGATCCTCTTCCCGGCGGTGCTGCCGGCGGTGTTGACCGGGGTACGTCTTTCCATCGGTATCGCCTGGCTGGTGATTGTCGCCGCCGAAATGTTGACAGGCGGCTTGGGGATCGGTTTCTGGATCTGGAATGAGTGGAACAACCTCAACGTAGAAAACATTCTCATCGCCATCGTCATCATTGGCGTGGTCGGGTTACTGCTGGAGCAGGGGCTGATGCTGATCGCCCGTCGCTTTAGCTGGCAGGAAAAATAAGGAGCGAATATGAAACCAATCATTCAGGTCCAGGCCGTAAGCCAGCGTTTTTCTACCGCCAGCGGTGAATTTCTGGCGCTGCAGAACGTCTCGTTTGATATCCACGAAGGGGAAACCGTGAGCCTGATTGGCCACTCCGGCTGCGGCAAATCAACGCTGCTGAACTTAATCGCCGGGATCACCCTGCCGACGGAAGGGGGACTGATTTGCGACAACCGTGAAATTGCGGGTCCGGGACCGGAGCGTGCGGTGGTCTTTCAGAACCACTCCCTGCTGCCGTGGCTGACCTGTTTCGACAACGTTGCGCTGGCGGTCGATCAGGTGTTCCGCCACACCATGAGCAAGGCGGAGCGTCGTGAGTGGATTGAACACAACCTCGATCGCGTGCAGATGGGGCACGCCCTGCATAAACGCCCGGGGGAAATCTCAGGCGGCATGAAGCAGCGCGTGGGCATTGCCCGTGCGCTGGCGATGAAGCCGAAAGTGTTGCTGATGGATGAACCGTTTGGCGCGCTGGATGCCCTGACGCGTGCCCATCTGCAGGACTCCGTGATGCAAATCCAGCAGGCGCTCAACACCACCATTGTGCTCATCACCCACGACGTGGACGAAGCGGTGCTGCTCTCTGACCGCGTGCTGATGATGACCAACGGCCCGGCGGCGACCGTCGGCGAAATCCTGGAGGTTGACCTGCCGCGTCCGCGTAACCGGGTGCAGCTGGCGGACGACAGCCGCTACCACCACATGCGCCAGCAGATCCTCCATTTCCTCTATGAAAAACAGCCCAAAGCGGCGTAGTGGGGGCACCACGATGCGACTGGTCATTATCGGCAATGGAATGGCAGCAACACGGCTGATTGCCTCGCTGACCGGGCGTGCGCCTGGCCGCTTCGCGATCACCGTGTTGGGTGAGGAGCCTGAGCATGCGTACAACCGCATCCAGCTTTCGCCGGTGCTGGGTGGGGAAAAACGTCCGGAACAGATCCGCCTGCAGGACGATGACTGGTACCGCGAGCGCGGCGTCACGGTGCTCAGGGGGCAAAAGGTGCTCGCCGTGGACGTGGTGAAACGGGAAATCCGTACCGCGCAGACCACGCTGGGGTGGGATGAACTGGTCTTCGCCACCGGGTCGATACCGTTCGTGCCGCCGATCCCCGGGGGCGATGCGCCACACGTCTTTACCTTCCGCCGCCTTGAGGATACGCGAGCCATTGCGCAGATCCCGGGGCCAGCGGTGGTGTTGGGCGGCGGCGTGCTGGGCGTTGAGACGGCAGCGGCGCTGGCACAAACTTGTGACAACGTCACGCTGGTGCATCGCGGACCGTGGTTGATGGAACAACAGCTGGATCGGCAGGCGGGGCTGCTGCTGGAGGCTGCGCTGGCGGAGCGCGGCGTGCGCTGCGAGCTGTCGTCCGGGATCGCGGCAATCGCGCCTGATTCAGTGACGCTACACAACGGACGTCAGGTTAGCGCCGCGCGCGTGGTGCTGGCTACCGGCGTGCAGCCCAACATCGCCCTTGCAAGTGCCAGCGGTATTCGCTGCGCCCGTGGCATTGTGGTCGACCAGCAGATGAATACCTCCGTCCCGGCTATTAGCGCCATTGGGGAGTGCTGCGAAATCGACGGTCAGACGTTTGGCCTGGTTGCCCCCTGCCTGGCACAGGCGGACATTCTCGCCGCCCGGCTGGCAGGGGACGCTCCTGTGCCTTTTGCCCATACCGACAGCGGGATGCGCCTGAAGGTTACCGGTGTGGAGCTCTTCAGCGCCGGGCGCGTAACGGCGCAACCGGAGGATACGGTCTGGGACGCGTGGGATCCGCTGACCCGTCAATACCGTCGCTTACTGATTCATCGCGGTGCGCTGGCTGGCGTACTGCTGATGGGAGATTGCCGCAGCGCGGCAACATTTACCGATTTACTGGCAACGGCTGCGCCCGCACACGTGGACTGGCTGTTCGATCGATTCACTACGACGCAACCGCAGGTTGCAGGACAGAACGCTATGACAAAACCTACTCTGGTGGTGGTTGGGCACGGTATGGTCGGCCACCATTTTCTTGAAGACTGCGTAAACCGCAATCTGCATCAGCAATACCAGATTGTCGTCTTTGGCGAAGAGCGTTATGCCGCTTACGACCGCGTACATCTCTCAGAGTATTTTGGCGGCCGCAGCGCGGAGTCCCTCTCGCTGGTGGAGGGCGATTTCTTTGCCAGACACGGCATAGAGTTGCGTTTGTCGCAGCAAATTATCGCCATCGATCGCGACGCGCACGTGGTGCGTACCGCCAGCGGTCACGAAATCCACTGGGACAAACTGGTGCTGGCGACCGGCTCATATCCGTTTGTGCCGCCGGTGCCGGGCAACACGCTACCGGGCTGCTTTGTCTACCGTACGCTGGACGATCTCGATAACATTGCCGCGCATGCGAAGGGATCCCGACGCGGCGTGGTCATAGGCGGTGGCCTGCTCGGGCTGGAGGCGGCCAACGCCCTCAAACAACTGGGGCTAGAAACCCACGTGGTGGAATTCGCCCCCAACCTGATGGCGGTACAGCTCGACAACGACGGCGCGGCGATGCTGCGTAAAAAAATTGAAGCGCTCGGCGTCGGGGTTCACACGAGCAAAGCCACCACTGAAATTGCGGCCACTGACGACGGACTGGTCCTGCGTTTTGCCGACGGTGAACAGCTGGACACCGATATGGTGGTCTTCTCTGCCGGGATCCGCCCGCAGGATGCGCTGGCGCGCAGCAGCGGCCTGGCGATCGGCGAGCGTGGCGGGATCTGCATTGATACCGCCTGCCAGACCTCAGATAAGGACATCTTCGCCATCGGGGAATGTGCGCTGTGGGAAGGTAAAATCTTCGGTCTGGTGGCGCCGGGTTACCAGATGGCACGCGTGGCGGCGGCCAAGCTGGCGGGTGAGGAGAAATCCTTCACCGGCGCGGATATGAGCACCAAACTTAAGCTGCTGGGCGTGGACGTGGCCTCGTTTGGGGATGCCCATGGCCGTACGCCGGGGGCATTGAGCTACCAGTGGACCCACGGCCCGCAGCAAATCTATAAAAAAATTGTCGTTAGCCATGACAACAAAACCCTGCTCGGCGGCGTGCTGGTGGGGGATGCCAGCGAATACGCCACGCTGGTGCAGATGATGCTTAACGGAATCAGCCTGCCAAAAGAGCCTGAAACGCTCATCTTGCCAGCCTTCTCCGGTAGCGCGCCAAAAGCGCTGGGGGTGGCGGCACTGCCGGACAGCGCGCAGATCTGCTCCTGTCATAACGTCAGCAAAGGCGATATCTGCCAGGCAGTAAGCGCCGGTGCGACGGAGATCGGTGCCATCAAGCAGTGCACCAAAGCGGCGACCGGGTGCGGTGGGTGCAGCGCGCTGGTGAAACAGGTGATGGAGTTCCAACTGGCTGAGCAGGGCGTGGAGGTGAAAAAAGATATCTGTGAGCACTTCCCGTACTCGCGTCAGGAGATATACCACCTGGTGCGCGTCAACCATATTCGTACCTTCGACCAGCTGATTAGCCGCTACGGCCAAGGGCACGGCTGTGAGATCTGTAAACCGCTGGTGGGGTCAGTGCTGGCTTCCTGCTGGAACGAATACCTGCTGAAACCGGCGCATCTGCCGCTGCAGGACACCAACGACCGCTACTTTGCCAATATTCAGAAGGACGGAACGTACTCCATCGTGCCGCGCATGCCCGCCGGGGAAGTAACGGCCGACGGGCTGATTGCTATCGGGCAGATCGCAAAGCGCTACGGGCTGTACAGCAAGATCACCGGGGGACAGCGTATTGACCTGTTTGGTGCCACGCTGGAGCAGTTGCCGGAGATCTGGCAGGCGCTGGTGGAGGCCGGATTTGAAACCGGGCATGCGTACGGTAAATCCCTGCGTACCGTGAAATCCTGCGTCGGGTCAACCTGGTGCCGCTATGGCGTGCAGGACTCCACCGGCCTTGCGGTCAAACTGGAGCACCGTTACAAGGGGCTGCGCGCGCCGCACAAAATCAAAATGGCGGTGTCCGGCTGTACCCGCGAGTGTGCCGAGGCGCAAAGCAAAGATGTCGGCGTGATCGCCACGGACAAGGGCTGGAATCTTTATCTGTGCGGCAACGGCGGCATGAAGCCGCGACACGCGGATCTCTTCGCCAGCGATCTGGATGAAGAGACGCTGATCCGTACCGTCGACCGTTTTCTGATGTTCTACATTCGCACGGCGGATCGCCTGCAGCGGACCAGCACCTGGATGGACAACCTTGAAGGCGGTCTCGACTATCTGCGGGAGGTGATCCTCGACGATAGCCTCGGTATTGCGCAGGAGCTGGAGCAGGAGATGGCCCGTGTGGTGGAAACGTATCAGTGTGAATGGCAGACCACGCTTAACGATCCGAACCGTCTGGCGCTGTTCCGCACGGCGGTGAACGGTCCGGCGACGGAAGAGAACAAACGCTGGCAGGAAATTTGCGGTCTGGATGAGATCCCGGAGCAGGCGGGGATCGGCGCCCGGCTGGGGCGTAAGCCGATCGCGCTGTTCCGTTTTGGCAAATCGGTCTATGCCCTTGACGATCAGGAGCCAGGCAGCGATGCGAACGTGCTGTCACGCGGTATTCTTGGCGATGCGGCGGGTGAGCCGGTGGTCATCTCGCCGCTCTATAAACAGCGTATTCGCCTGCGCGACGGCTGCCAGGTGGATAACGGTGAGCCTGCGGTGCGCGCCTGGCCGGTGAAAATCGAAAACGGCAAGGTGTGGGTGGGGAACGACGCGTTGCTGGTCCGTGCGGAGGCATCATGAATGGAACCCGAACAACCTGCCCGTACTGCGGCGTCGGTTGCGGCGTGGTGGCCCGGGTTGAGGGCGACAAGGTCACGGTGCGCGGCGATGAACGCCATCCCGCCAGTTTTGGACGGCTGTGCGTCAAAGGCGCGGCGTTAGGTGAAACCACGGGCCTGCAGGGGCGGCTGTTGCACCCGGCGGTGGACGGGCTGGAGGTGGACTGGCCGCAGGCGTTAAGCGCGGCTGGCGAGCGGCTGCGGGCGATTATCGACACCTGGGGGCCGCAGGCGGTGGCGTTTTACGCCTCCGGCCAGCTACTCACCGAGGATTACTACGCTGCCAATAAGCTGATGAAAGGGTTTATCGGCGCGGCGAACATCGATACCAACTCGCGGCTCTGCATGTCGTCGGCGGTAGCAGGCTATAAGCGCGCATTTGGCGAAGATGTGGTGCCGTGCAGCTATGAGGACGTGGAGAACAGCGATCTGGTGGTGCTGGTGGGTTCAAACGCGGCATGGACGCATCCGGTGCTTTATCAGCGGCTGGTTCAGGCGCGGCAAAACAATCCGCAAATGAAAGTGGTGGTGATCGATCCGCGTAAAACCGCCACCTGTGATATCGCCGACCTGCATCTGGCGCTCGCGCCCGGCAGTGACGCCGGGCTGTTTGTCGGTTTGCTCAACCTGATTCAGGGTACTGACGACTGGCCGATTGCCCGCGTGGCCGGGTTTTGTGGTCTTGATGCACAGGAGATTGCCACGTTTTACGACTGGTTCCTCACGGCGCCGCGTGCCATTACGCTCTACACCATGGGGATCAACCAGTCTTCCAGCGGCAGCGACAAGTGCAACGCCATCATTAACGTCCATCTTGCCAGCGGGAAATTTGCCCGTCAGGGCTGCGGGCCGTTTTCGCTGACCGGCCAGCCAAACGCGATGGGGGGACGGGAAGTGGGTGGCCTCGCGAATCAACTGGCGGCGCATATGAACTTCGAGCCGGACGATCTCTTGCGGGTGGCGCGTTTCTGGGGAACAGAACGGCTGGCGCAAACGCCGGGCCTGATGGCCGTTGAGCTGTTTGACGCCATTGCCCGCGGTGAGGTAAAGGCGGTATGGATCATGGGCACCAATCCGGCTGTCTCGCTGCCGGATAGTCACGCGGTATGCCAGGCGCTGGCGAACTGTCCGCTGGTCATTGTCTCTGAGGTGATGCAGGAGACCGACACCAGCCGCTACGCCCATATTCGTTTCCCGGCGCTGGGCTGGGGAGAGAAAAACGGTACGGTCACCAACTCCGAACGGCGGATTTCGCGCCAGCGCGCCTTTCTGGCTGCCCCGGGCCAGGCAAAACCGGACTGGTGGATTGTTGCCCAGGTGGCGAAACAGCTGGGCTATGGTGAGGCCTTTGCCTGGGAACATCCGCAGGAAATTTTTTGTGAACATGCGGCGCTGTCGGCATTTGAGAATGACGGGGCACGGGCGTTTAATCTGCATGCGCTGGCGGGGCTTACCCGTGAGGCCTGGGATCAGCTTGAGCCTTATCAGTGGGCGGCGGGCGATTTTCCCCACCGGAATATGGTGCCCGTTGACCCGCGTCCGCACGGCGCGGTGCCAGATGCGTTATATCCGTTGCTGCTGAATACCGGACGCATCCGCGATCAATGGCATACCATGACCCGTACGGGATATGTTCCCGGGCTGATGCAGCATATCTCTGAGCCCTGCGTTGAGATCTGCGCCGCAGATGCCGCGCGTTTCGCCCTTTGCGACGGGCAACTGGCACGGATCAGTTCTCCGCGTGGAGTGATGGTGGCAAAAGTACGTATCAACGATGGACAAAGGGAGGGGGAAGTATTCGCGCCCATGCACTGGAATGCGCAGTTTGCCCGTCAGGGAAAGGTTAATACGCTGGTGGCAGGGCGCTGCGATCCGCAGTCCGGCCAGCCGGAGAGTAAACAGACCGCCGTCAGGATCATGCCATGGCAGCCTGAATGGCAGGGAGAGCTGTATGCCCGTGTGCTGCCGGAACTGCCGCCTTCGGTACACTGGTGGCGCAAAGCATCACGCCTGACGGTGGCGGCTGACGAACCGTTGATGCCGTGGGTGAAAGAGTATGCTGAACAGCAGGGCTGGCAGCTGCAACTTGCCCGGACGGATGCGCGCAGCAGCGTACTGGCATGGCATAACGGCGAGCTGATGCTCGGATTCTGGGAAGGGACTACGTTGCCAGCGCTGGCGCATGCGACTATTGAAGAGGCTTTCCGTCGGGCTCCAGAGACGCTTGCGGAGCGGCATGCGCTCCTGAACGGCGCGGGCGCGGGGGAGAGTGTCGATCCGGGACGCATTATCTGCAGCTGTTACTGCGTCGGGGAAAATGCGATACGGGAGGCGATTGTCGGCGGGTGCGATTCCGTTGCAGCGCTGGGGGCGAAACTACGGTGTGGCACCAACTGCGGTTCCTGCGTGCCGGAGCTGAAAGGGCTGTTTGGATAATGGTCTAAGAGTGTCGGGTAAGGCGACAATAATGTTCAGGATATTCCTGAAATTTGCGCTAAGACTGCATTTCACAGCTTATCGCGTTAACATTAAAAGCGTTGCCTCATAAACACAGGTTCTTATTTACGACGTTGATGGCTGTATCGTCCCGCATTCGCTTTCTGTTATTACTCCCACTTCTTACGGCGGGTGCCGTTCACGGTGCCCCGAATTCCTTTATGCATCAGGCAGAAAACCCCTTTGATAACAACGGGGACAGTTTGCCCGATCTCGGCATGGCGACGCCAACAGACGAGGGGGAAAAGCACCTGGCCGAAATGGCAAAAGCCTTTGGCGAAGCCAGTATGACCGATAACGGCCTCACCACCGGCGAGCAGGCGCGTCAGTTCGCGTTTGGTAAGGTGCGTGACGCGGTGAGCGGCGAGGTGAATCAGCAGATTGAGTCCTGGCTCTCGCCCTGGGGCAACGCCAGCGTCAATTTACTGGTGGATGACGAGGGGAACTTTAACGGCAGCAGCGGGAGCTGGTTCATCCCCTGGAATGATAACAACCGTTACCTGAGCTGGAGCCAGCTGGGGCTGACGCAGCAGAGTGACGGCCTGGTGAGCAATGCCGGCATCGGTCAGCGCTGGGTTGCCGGAAAATGGCTGCTCGGCTACAACACCTTTTACGATAACCTGCTTGATGAAAACCTGCAGCGTGCCGGGCTGGGCGCGGAGGCGTGGGGCGAGAATCTGCGTCTGTCTGCCAATTACTATCAACCGCTGGCCAGCTGGCGCGAGAGTTCGGACGTGCAGGAGCAGCGCATGGCGCGTGGCTATGACGTGACCGCTAAAGCCTGGTTGCCGTGGTTTCATCATTTCAACACCAGCGTCAGCTTCGAGCAGTACTTTGGTGACAACGTTGACCTGTTCAACAGTGGAACCGGCTATCACAACCCGGTGGCGGTCAACCTGGGGCTTAACTATACGCCTGTTCCGCTGGTCACCCTGACGGCGGCGCATAAGCAGGGCGAGAGCGGTGCGAGTCAGAACAACCTCGGGCTTAAGCTCAACTACCGCTTCGGCGTGCCCCTTGCCAAGCAGCTTTCTGCCAGCGAAGTTGCCGCCACGCGCTCCCTGCGCGGCAGTCGCTATGATTCACCGGAGCGGGATAATCTGCCGGTAATGGAGTTCCGCCAGCGCAAAACGCTCTCCGTCTGGCTGGCGACCCCGCCGTGGGATCTGAAAGGGGGCGAGACCGTGATGCTCAAGCTTCAGGTACGCAGCACTCATGGTATTCGGC
This sequence comes from Enterobacter cloacae complex sp. SHL021, assembly GCF_049237765.1. Classification (NCBI taxonomy): domain Bacteria; kingdom Pseudomonadati; phylum Pseudomonadota; class Gammaproteobacteria; order Enterobacterales; family Enterobacteriaceae; genus Enterobacter; species Enterobacter cloacae complex sp. SHL021. Next base: position 77,407 of record NZ_JBMKJG010000015.1, read on the forward strand.
AGATCCACTGGCAGGGCGATACCCAGGCACTGAGCCTGACCGCACCGGCCAACACGCACAGCAGCGATGGCTGGAGTGTGATTATGCCTGCCTGGGATGACAGTGACGGGGCGAAGAACCGCTGGCACCTGTCGGCGGTGGTTGAAGATGAAAAAGGACAGCGCGTCTCATCCAATGAGATCACGCTTACCGTGGTTCAGCCGCTTGTCGCGTTACCTGACGACGACCCGCGCTGGAAGTTACTCCCGGATGAGTAATCCTCAGAAAATGCGTTCCTGATGCACCCACACGGCGGCTTCAACGCGGGATTTTAACTTCATCTTCTTCAGCATATGTTTCACATGCACCTTGACCGTGCTCTCGGTGATATCCAGACGACGGGCGATCATTTTGTTCGGCAGACCCTGGGCAATCAGCTTCAGAATATCGCGCTCGCGCGGGGTTAACTGGCTGACGTCGCGGTCGGAGGTGGCGCGGTTTGCCCGCAGGCTGGCGGCCAGCACCGGGGTTAACGCCTCGCTCAGTACCATTTCGCCTGCGGCAGCCTGTTGCAGGGCCTTGAGCAGATCTTCCGGCTCCATATCTTTCAGCAGGTAGCCGTCTGCACCGCGTTTTAACGCCGTGACGACATCTTCTTCATGGTTTGAGACGCTAAAGACCACCACGCGTCCCGACAGCGATTTTTCACGCAGCTTATCGAGCGTCTCCAGACCGTTCATGCCTGGCATGTTCAGATCGAGCAGGATCAAATCAGGATCAAGCGATTCGGCAAGTTCAATGCCCTGTTCACCGTTGCTGGCTTCGCCAACGACGGTGATATCAGGTGCCATGCTGACCAGCTGTTTTACGCCAGTACGCAGCATCGGATGGTCGTCAATCAACAGGATGGATGCCGGTTCCTGATTAGTCATGGGTTTCTCCCTGGATAGTTGTGAGGGGTTTTTCGGGGATAAAGGTGACAACCACTTCTGTGCCACCTGTTTCTCGCCGACGAACCTGACAATCACCGCGCAGGCTTTGGGCGCGGTCTCGCATGATAATTAAACCGTAATGGTTTGTCCGTTCGGCATTTTCCGGCACGCCGCGGCCGTTGTCATGAACCGTGAGCTTCACCTGATTATCGTGCTGGCTAACGGTAACGGTGACCGCCGTCGCGTCAGCGTGTTTTAGCACGTTGCTCAGCGCTTCGCGGGCGATCTGCAGTAAATGAATGGCCTGATGCGAAGGCACAAAACGAGGCGGTAACTGGTAATCGAGCTTCACCGGGAACCCCAGTCGGGCGCTAAATTCCTGGCAGCTTGCTTCCAGCGCCGGGCGCAGGCCGGGCTCGGTGAGCTGCAGGCGGAAGGTGGTCAGCAGTTCGCGAAGCTGTACCCAGGAGGTATTCAGCTCGTTGCGGATCTGGCTCAGCAGCGCTTTGTTGCTTTCCGGCATTTCTGCGGCCTGCATTTGCAGACAGCTGACCTGCATTTTCATACAGGAGAGCGACTGGGCGATAGAGTCGTGGAGTTCGCGGGCGATGGTGGCGCGCTCTTCCATCACGATCAGTTGCTGCTGCTTCTCCTGATGGCGGTCGAGTGCCAGCGTGGCCGTCAGCTGTTCAACCAGCGTATCCACCAGTTGCTGCTGGTCGTGGCTCAGATGACGCCCGGCGGGCAGGGTCGCCAGCAGAATACCGTACTGGGTGTGGCTGTCTGTCAGCCGCCATTTCAGCGTCGTGCCGCTGGTGGTCAGCGGCGGTAAGCCGCGTGGGCACAGGTGGCAGCCTTTGTCATCGCAGGTCATGTCTGACTGACAGGTAAACTCCTGGTGATTTTCTTCATCTTCCATGTCGTACACCCGAAGCTCCAGGTCGTGCAGCAGGGTCAGATTCTGCAAGCCATTCAGGACCGGAGAGAGACGTTCGCACAGCGGCACCTGCATATGCAGGCGGCGATTAGCCTGCCACAGGAACGAGAGGATCTCGTTTTTCTGCTCCAGCCCCGCGGTTTTCTCCTGTACGCGTTTTTCCAGCACCGCGTAACTCTCGGCGAGTTCATCTGACATGGTGTTCAGCGCCTGGCCCAGCATCGCCATTTCGTTACGTCCGCTGATGTGGGTGCGCTGGGTAAAATCCCGGGCAGTCACCGCGCGGGCCATCGCCAGCAGTTGCTTCCAGGGATTTAGCAGCCGGGCGCGCAGCCAGACAATGGTGAAAATCAGCAGCAGCCCCATAAACAGCGCCATCGCCCGGTGGATCATCACCACCCGGTCGATGCGTAATTCGGTGGTTTGATCGAAAGAGGAGACCAGGGTATCAATGCGGGAAACGAACCCGGCGACATCATGGGCAACGGTATCAGGATTTTTCGCCTGCTTTAACCCCGGCTCCAGCTGAGTGTGCCAGTAGCCCTGAAGGGCTTTAAGCTGGGATTCCTGACCGGCACGAATCGCGGCACTTTCCAGTTCGGTGCTGAAAGCGGTATGTTCCATATCGTCCAGCAGCTTCTGATCGTCCTGGGTTAACGGCACCGTTGCCAGTAGACGATAACTCTGCATGCGTAGTGAGCCTGCCTCGTTGATGGCATGGGCATTACCCTGTACACCCTGTACCAGCCAGCCGGAAATCGCCATGCCGGTCACGCCGATGGCGGTGGACAGCAAAACGATCAGGGCGACCTGATTGACGAGTGTTAGCGGAGATAAACATCTTTTTAACATAGAGTTGCCGGGCTCCTGACGTGGCCTGCTTGCAGGAATGGCGTTATTCTGGTGCATACCCTGGAGTATACCCATACCAATAAAGGATTACCTCTAAATTGCCAATGGGGTAAGGCTCAGGGGGAGGAATGGACAGCGAGACGTCAGTCCTGTGAAAAACCACGTCTTTTTTACCGTTTTACTCTACTCACTAAGGATGATGACTTTTTTTTCGCCGCAAATCCTCCCACTTTTCCTTTGATTTATATCAACTTACCGCCGCCCTAAAACCCTAATGTTTGCAGCATCATTCGAGAATCAGAGGTGTCTATGAGTCACACATCCGCTCCCGAAAGGGAAAATGGTGCCGTTATAACTGACTGGCGTCCGGAAGATCCGGCGTTCTGGCAGCAGCGCGGCCACCGTGTCGCAAGCCGAAATCTGTGGATTTCCGTTCCATGTTTATTGTTAGCGTTTTGCGTATGGATGTTGTTCAGCGCGGTAGCGGTGAACCTGCCTAAGGTCGGATTTACCTTTACCACCGATCAGCTGTTTATGCTGACCGCGCTGCCGTCGCTGTCGGGAGCCTTGCTGCGCGTGCCTTACGCGTTCATGGTGCCGGTTTTTGGCGGCCGTCGCTGGACGGCGTTCAGTACCGGTATCATGATCGTGCCTTGCGTGTGGCTCGGTTTTGCGGTGCAGGACACCTCCACGCCGTTTAGCGTGTTCGTGATCATCTCTCTGCTCTGCGGTTTTGCGGGCGCAAACTTTGCGTCCAGCATGGCAAACATCAGCTTCTTCTTCCCGAAAGCGAAGCAGGGTGGTGCGCTGGGGATTAACGGCGGCCTGGGTAACATGGGCGTCAGCGTAATGCAGCTGATTGCACCGCTGGCGATCTCCGTCTCTATCTTCGCGGCGTTTGGCGGCGGTGGTGTGACGCAGGCAGATGGCTCTTCCCTCTATCTGCAAAACGCGGCCTGGATCTGGGTACCGTTCCTGGTGGTCTTTACCCTTGCGGCCTGGTTCTTTATGAATGACCTGTCTGCATCGAAGGCATCCCTGAGCGAGCAGTTGCCGGTGCTGAAGCGCGGCCACCTGTGGGTGATGGCGCTGCTCTATCTGGCGACCTTCGGCTCGTTCATTGGTTTCTCTGCGGGCTTTGCCATGCTGTCGAAAACCCAGTTCCCGGAGGTGCAAATTCTGCAGTTCGCCTTCTTCGGACCGTTTATTGGCGCGCTGGCGCGTTCGCTGGGCGGCATGGTCTCTGACCGTCTGGGCGGGACCCGCGTGACGCTGATTAACTTCGTTGTGATGGCGGTCTTCTGTGCGCTGCTGTTCCTGACCCTGCCAGCCGACGGACAGGGCGGTAACTTCATCGCCTTCTTCGGCGTGTTTATGGTGCTGTTCCTGACGGCCGGGCTGGGAAGTGCTTCTACCTTCCAGATGATCTCCGTCATCTTCCGTAAGCTGACCATGGACCGCGTGAAAGCGCAGGGCGGTAGCGAAGAGCAGGCCATGCGCGAAGCGGCAACGGATACAGCGGCAGCGCTGGGCTTTATCTCCGCGATTGGCGCTATCGGTGGCTTCTTTATTCCAAAAGCGTTCGGGATCTCGCTGGACCTGACCGGCTCTCCGGCAGGAGCAATGAAAGTATTCCTCGTTTTCTATATCGCCTGTGTCGCCATCACGTGGCTGGTATATGGCCGTAATTCCAAGAAAAATAAGTAAGTTTGATTATCCGTTTACGCGACCTTCGGGTCGCGTTTTTTTGCTTCCTCAGTAGTTACAACATACTAATGACTTTTCTAACGTCCCGCCCGCAGGTAACTCTGTGATCGCCATCGCTTTTCAGCCGAGCCTACCCCTTAATACCCGAGATGTTAAAAACAGGCGGACTTATTGTACGATAAATAAAAAATACCCTTTAAAATCATTGAGATATAAAAATAAAAATTCTACCGCTTTGGTGGTATTCGTTATAACACCTCACTTCATAGTCCCCCTCCGTCTTGATCGTTATCAATTCTCCCTCTCTTACAGGACGTTACCTTCGCTGCAAATCAGCAATGTCGATTTAGAGAGCCACAGGCTCCACACAGGAGATACCCGATGAGCAAATTTTTGGACCGGTTTCGCTACTTCAAACAGAAGGGTGAAACTTTTGCCGATGGGCACGGCCAGGTTCTGGATACCAACCGGGACTGGGAAGACGGTTACCGCCAGCGCTGGCAGCATGACAAAGTCGTCCGTTCAACCCACGGTGTAAACTGCACGGGCTCGTGTAGCTGGAAGATTTTCGTTAAAAACGGTCTGGTGACCTGGGAAATGCAGCAGACCGACTATCCGCGCACCCGCCCGGATATGCCGAACCATGAACCACGTGGCTGCCCGCGTGGCGCCAGCTACTCCTGGTATCTCTACAGTGCGAACCGTCTTAAATATCCTCTGATGCGCAAGCGCCTGATGAAAATGTGGCGTGAAGCGAAGGTGCAGCACAGCGATCCGGTAGAGGCGTGGGCATCCATCATCGAAGACGCCGACAAAGCGAAAAGCTTCAAGCAGGCGCGTGGCCGCGGTGGTTTTGTTCGCTCCTCCTGGAAAGAGGTGAATGAGCTGATTGCCGCCTCTAACGTCTATACCGTCAAAACTTACGGTCCTGACCGCGTGGCAGGCTTCTCGCCGATCCCGGCGATGTCGATGGTCTCTTACGCTTCTGGCGCGCGCTATCTTTCCCTGATTGGGGGAACCTGTCTGAGCTTCTACGACTGGTACTGCGACCTGCCACCAGCGTCTCCACAGACCTGGGGTGAACAGACCGATGTGCCGGAGTCCGCCGACTGGTATAACTCAAGCTACATTATCGCCTGGGGCTCAAACGTACCGCAGACCCGTACCCCGGATGCACACTTCTTTACTGAAGTGCGTTACAAAGGCACCAAAACCGTTGCGGTGACCCCGGACTACGCCGAAATTGCCAAGCTGTGTGACCTGTGGCTGGCGCCTAAACAGGGTACTGACTCCGCGATGGCGCTGGCGATGGGCCACGTCATGCTGCGTGAATTCCACCTCGATAAACCAAGCCAGTACTTCACCGATTACGTGCGTCGTTATACCGACATGCCAATGCTGGTGATGCTGGAAGAGCGTGACGGCTACTACGCGGCAGGCCGTACGCTGCGTGCGGCGGATCTGGTGGACGCGCTTGGCCAGGAAAACAACCCTGAGTGGAAAACCGTCGCGTATAACAGCAACGGTGAGCTGGTGGTGCCAAACGGTTCAATCGGCTTCCGCTGGGGTGAGAAGGGCAAATGGAACCTTGAACAACGTAACGGTACAACCGGCGAAGAGACCGAGCTGCGCCTGAGCATGCTGGGCAGCCAGGATGAGATCGCAGAAGTGGGCTTCCCGTACTTCGGCGGCGAAGGTTCTGAGCACTTCAACAAGGTTGAGCTACAGAACGTCCTGATGCACAAACTGCCGGTGAAACGCCTGCAGCTGGCCGACGGCTCTAGCGCCCTGGTGACCACCGTGTATGACCTGACGCTGGCCAACTACGGTCTGGAGCGCGGTCTGAACGATGAAAACTGCGCGACCAGCTATGACGATGTGAAGGCGTACACCCCAGCCTGGGCGGAGCAGATCACCGGCGTACCGCGTGCGCAGATCACCCGTATCGCCCGTGAATTCGCAGAAAACGCTGACAAAACCCACGGTCGTTCAATGATTATCGTCGGTGCCGGTCTGAACCACTGGTATCACCTCGATATGAACTACCGTGGCCTGATCAACATGCTGATCTTCTGCGGCTGTGTCGGTCAGAGCGGTGGCGGCTGGGCGCACTACGTGGGCCAGGAAAAACTGCGTCCGCAGACCGGCTGGCAGCCGCTGGCGTTTGCCCTTGACTGGCAGCGTCCGGCGCGTCATATGAACAGCACTTCCTACTTCTATAACCACTCCAGCCAGTGGCGCTATGAGACGGTTACCGCGCAGGAGCTGCTATCACCGATGGCAGATAAATCCCGCTACAGCGGTCATCTGATCGACTTTAACGTCCGTGCCGAGCGCATGGGCTGGTTGCCGTCTGCACCTCAGTTGGGCACTAACCCGCTGCGTATTGCAGAAGAGGCGAAGAAGGCAGGGATGTCGCCGGTGGATTACACCGTTAAGTCTCTGAAAGACGGTTCAATCCGTTTTGCGGCCGAGCAGCCGGAAAACGGTAAAAACCATCCGCGTAACCTGTTCATCTGGCGTTCCAACCTGCTGGGCTCGTCCGGTAAAGGCCACGAGTACATGCTGAAATACCTGCTCGGTACCGAAAACGGTATCCAGGGTAAAGATCTCGGCAAGCAGGGCGGCGTGAAGCCGGAAGAGGTGGAGTGGAAAGACAACGGTCTCGACGGCAAGCTGGATCTGGTGGTGACCCTCGACTTCCGTCTCTCCAGCACCTGCCTGTACTCCGATATCGTGCTGCCTACCGCTACCTGGTACGAAAAAGACGACATGAATACCTCGGATATGCATCCGTTTATTCATCCGCTGTCTGCGGCCGTTGACCCGGCGTGGGAATCAAAAAGCGACTGGGATATCTACAAAGACATCGCGAAGAAATTCTCTGAAGTCTGCGTAGGGCACCTGGGCAAAGAGACCGACGTGGTGACGCTGCCTATCCAGCACGACTCAGCTGCCGAACTGGCGCAGCCGCTGAACGTGAAGGACTGGAAAAAAGGTGAATGTGACCTGATCCCGGGCGTAACGGCGCCGCACATTATTCCGGTGGAACGTGACTACCCGGCGACCTACGAGCGCTTTACCTCTATCGGCCCGCTGATGGAGAAAATCGGCAACGGCGGGAAAGGGATTGCCTGGAACACCCAGAGCGAAATGGATCTGCTGCGCAAGCTCAATTACACCAAAGCGGACGGCCCGGCCAAAGGCCAGCCAATGCTGAATACGGCGATTGATGCGGCAGAAATGATCCTGACCCTGGCACCGGAAACCAACGGCCAGGTTGCCGTGAAGGCCTGGAAAGCGCTGAGTGAATTCACCGGCCGCGACCATACGCATCTGGCGCTCAACAAAGAAGACGAAAAAATCCGCTTCCGCGATATTCAGGCGCAGCCGCGCAAAATTATCTCCAGCCCGACCTGGTCTGGCCTGGAAGATGAACATGTCTCTTATAACGCCGGGTATACCAACGTTCACGAGCTGATCCCATGGCGTACTCTGTCCGGTCGTCAGTCGCTGTATCAGGATCACCAGTGGATGCGTGACTTCGGCGAAAGCCTGCTGGTTTACCGTCCACCAATCGACACCCGCTCCGTGAAAGCGGTGATGGGCGCGAAATCGAACGGCAACCCGGAGAAGGCGCTGAACTTCCTGACGCCGCACCAGAAGTGGGGGATCCACTCTACTTATAGCGACAACCTGCTGATGCTGACCTTGTCCCGCGGTGGTCCGATTGTGTGGATGAGTGAAGCGGACGCCAAAGATCTGGGTATTGAAGATAACGACTGGATCGAAGTGTTCAACAGCAACGGCGCCCTGACGGCGCGTGCGGTGGTGAGCCAGCGCGTACCGGCCGGGATGACCATGATGTACCACGCGCAGGAACGTATCGTGAACCTGCCGGGTTCAGAGATCACCGAGCAGCGCGGCGGTATTCACAACTCCGTGACCCGTATTACGCCGAAGCCGACCCACATGATCGGTGGCTATGCACAGCTGGCCTACGGCTTTAACTACTACGGTACGGTAGGTTCTAACCGCGATGAGTTCGTGGTGGTACGTAAGATGAAAAATATTAACTGGTTAGATGGCGAAGGTAATGACCAGGTACAGGAGAGCGTAAAATGAAAATTCGTTCACAAGTCGGCATGGTGCTGAATCTGGATAAATGCATCGGCTGTCATACCTGCTCAGTCACCTGTAAGAACGTCTGGACCAGCCGTGAAGGGATGGAATACGCCTGGTTCAACAACGTGGAAAGTAAGCCGGGTACCGGCTTCCCGACCGACTGGGAAAACCAGGAGAAGTGGAAGGGTGGCTGGATCCGTAAAATCAACGGTAAGCTGCAGCCGCGCATGGGTAACCGTGCGATGCTGCTGGGTAAAATCTTCGCCAACCCGCATCTGCCGGGTATCGAAGATTATTACGAGCCGTTTGACTACGACTACCAGAACCTGCATAACGCGCCGGAAAGTAAGCACCAGCCGATCGCCCGTCCTCGCTCGCTGATCACCGGTCAGCGCATGGACAAAATTACCAGCGGTCCAAACTGGGAAGAAATTCTGGGCGGCGAGTTCGAAAAGCGCGCCAAAGACCAGAATTTCGAGAACATGCAGAAGGCGATGTACGGCCAGTTTGAAAACACCTTCATGATGTACCTGCCGCGTCTGTGTGAGCACTGCCTCAACCCGGCGTGCGTGGCGACCTGCCCGAGCGGCGCCATCTACAAGCGTGAAGAAGACGGCATCGTACTGATCGACCAGGATAAGTGCCGCGGCTGGCGTATGTGCATCACCGGTTGTCCGTACAAAAAAATCTACTTCAACTGGAAGAGCGGTAAGTCTGAGAAGTGCATCTTCTGTTACCCGCGTATCGAAGCCGGTATGCCGACTGTCTGCTCCGAGAGCTGCGTAGGCCGTATTCGTTACCTCGGCGTGCTGCTGTATGACGCGGACGCGATTGAAAATGCCGCGAGCACCGAGAACGAGAAAGATCTGTACCAGCGTCAGCTGGACGTGTTCCTTGACCCGAACGATCCGAAAGTGATTGAGCAGGCGCTGAAAGACGGCATTCCGCAGAGCGTAATCGACGCGGCGCAGCAGTCTCCGGTATACAAAATGGCGATGGACTGGAAGCTGGCCCTGCCGCTGCACCCGGAATACCGCACGCTGCCGATGGTCTGGTACGTGCCGCCTCTGTCGCCGATTCAGTCAGCCGCGGATGCAGGCGAGCTGGGCAGCAACGGCATTCTGCCGGACGTGGAGAGCTTGCGTATCCCGGTTCAGTACCTGGCAAACCTGCTGACCGCAGGCGATACCCAGCCGGTACTGCTGGCGCTGAAACGTATGCTGGCGATGCGCCACTTCAAACGTGCGGAAACCGTGGACGGCGTGACCGACACCCGTGCGCTGGAAGAGGTCGGCCTGACCGAAGCGCAGGCCCAGGAGATGTACCGCTACCTGGCCATTGCCAACTATGAAGATCGTTTCGTGGTACCAAGCAGCCACCGTGAACTGGCCCGCGAAGCCTTCCCGGAGAAAAACGGTTGTGGCTTTAGCTTTGGCGACGGTTGCCACGGGTCAGACAGCAAATTCAACCTGTTCAACAGCCGCCGCATCGACGCCATGGATGTGACCAGCAAAACGGAGCCGCACCCATGATTGAACTCGTGATTGTTTCGCGTCTGCTGGAGTACCCGGATGCCGCGCTGGCGCAGCATCAGCAGGAACTCTTTGATGCGCTCGCGTCCTCTGAAAACCTGGATAAAGAAGATGCCCAGACACTGGGCGTTTTCCTCCGCGACCTGTTAGCGCGCGATCTTCTCGATGCACAGGCGGATTACAGCCAGCTGTTTGATCGCGGTCGCGCAACCTCGCTGCTGCTGTTTGAACACGTTCACGGTGAATCCCGCGATCGGGGGCAGGCGATGGTGGACCTGATGGCCCAGTACGAGCAGCACGGCCTGCAGCTCGACAGCCGCGAGCTGCCGGATCATCTTCCGCTGTACCTGGAGTATCTGGCGCAGTTGCCAAAAGAAGAAGCGCTGGGTGGTCTGCAGGACATCGCGCCGATTCTGGCGTTGCTCAGCGCCCGTCTTCAGCAGCGCGAGAGCCGCTATGCGGCGCTGTTTGGGGTGCTGGTGAAGCTGGCGAATGCCTCGGTCGACAGTGAAAAAGTGGCGGAGAAAATTGCGGACGAAGCCCGCGACGACACGCCACAGGCGCTGGATGCGGTCTGGGAAGAAGAGCAGGTGAAATTCTTTGCTGACCAGAGCTGCGGCGAATCTGAAATTTCGGCTCACCAGCGTCGTTTTGCCGGCGCGGTTGCCCCGCAATATTTGAATATCTCTAACGGAGGACGGCACTAATGCACTTCCTGAATATGTTCTTCTTTGACATTTACCCGTATATCGCGGGCACCGTGTTCCTGGTGGGAAGCTGGCTGCGTTATGACTATGGCCAGTACACCTGGCGTGCTGCCTCCAGCCAGATGCTGGATCGTAAAGGGATGCACGTTGCGTCTAACCTGTTCCACATCGGTATTCTGGGGATTTTTGCCGGTCACTTCCTGGGAATGCTGACGCCACACTGGATGTATGAAGCGTGGCTGCCCATCGAAGTGAAGCAGAAGATGGCGATGATCGCGGGTGGCGCTTGCGGCGTGATGACCCTGGTGGGTGGTCTGCTGCTGCTGAAACGCCGTCTGTTCAGTCCGCGTGTGCGGGCTACCACTACCACGGCGGATATCCTGATCCTCTCTCTGCTGATGGTTCAGTGCGCACTGGGTCTGCTGACCATTCCATTCTCGGCGCAGCATATGGACGGCAGCGAGATGATGAAGCTGGTGGGATGGGCGCAGTCCGTAGTGACCTTCCACGGAGGCGCATCTGAACATCTGGATGGGGTGGCGTTTATCTTCCGCCTGCACCTGGTGTTGGGTATGACCCTGTTTGTGCTGTTCCCGTTCTCTCGTCTGGTGCACATCTGGAGCGCGCCGGTGGAGTACCTGACGCGCAAATACCAGATTGTGCGTGCCCGTCGCTAATTTGTCGTTTTGATACTAACCCCGCATTCGCGGGGTTTTTTTTCGCCCCAGCCCAGATTATTGCCTGCCGCAGCAAACAGGATCAGCGCGCCGCCCGCCAGTTGGGTAATATCCAGCGAATGCGCGAAGACCACATTATCGACAACGATGGCTACTACCGGATAGATAAAGGACAGTGAACCGGTAATGGGCGTCGGAAGTTTTTGGATGGCGCTATACAGCAGCTGATACATGATACCGGTATGGACAATGCCCAGCGTCAGTAAAATTGGCCACGGAAAATCAGCGGACAAGGCGGGCATACGGGCAAACGGCAGTAGCATTACCACGCCTGTCAGCACCTGAATAAACGCTATATGCTGTGGCGCGATGGATTTCAGTTTGCGGGCAATAATCGCCGTCAACGCATAGAAGAACGCCGCACCCAGTGCCAGACCGATCCCCGCGAGCCAGGCTGAGCCATGGGAACCGGACAGTTCGCCTGAGAGCAAAATTACCACCCCGCCGAAGGCAAGAAACAGCCAGCCCCATTTGACCAGACTGACGCGTTCGCCTAATAACATACCCATCATCACCAGCATAAAGGGCTGAGTGTTATAGACCACAGTGGAAAGGCCAATCGAAATACGTTCATAGGCAGCGAACAGCAGCAGCCAGTTCACCACTAATGCTACCCCGCCGAGAATAGCCAGCAGCAGAGAGGTACGGGTGAGGGGACTAAAGGGTTTTTGGCTCATCCGAATGAAAATGAACAGTGCGATTGCGCCGATCAGACAGCGCCAGAAAACCACTTCTGACACTGGCAGTCCGGAGAGTAAAACAAACGCGCCAATCGAGCCGGAAATTAACATCGCCAGGCTCATTTGCCAGACGCCTTTATGTAAGTCACGCATCATTCACCTCCTGGTTGATGACGCTATTGTCGAAAATTGCTGTCGGGTTTTACAGGGTTGAGATAAGGTTAAATACTCGAATGGCTTTTTAAAATTAGGTGAAAATGATGGAATACCTTCTCGATGATATCGATCGGCAAATTTTGGCTTGTCTGGTCGACGATGCGCGTATGTCGCTGAAGGTGCTCAGCGGTCGTGTTGGTCTGACTTCGCCCAGCACGGCAGAACGCCTGAAAAGGCTGGAAGAGCGTGGAGTGATTCTGGGTTACGGTGCCCGGGTCAATCTGGCGGCGTTAGGTTATACGCTGCAGGCGCTGGTGCGGGTTCGCCCGTTGCCTGGACTGTTACATAAAGTGGATAAATACATCCAGGCGATGCCGGAGTGCATTGAAAGTGACAAAGTGACCGGTGAAGACTGTTTTGTCATCCGGCTGGTGGTGCGGTCAATTGAGCAACTGGATGTGTTGCTGGACGGGCTGGCGGAGCATGCCCAGTGTAATACGTCGATTGTGAAGAGCTCACCGGTGAAGCGACGCTTGCCGCCGATGTAAACGTCTGTCGCCGGGTGGCGGCTACGCCTTACCCGGCCTACGAAAGTGTGCTCGGTTAGGTTCTATTATGATTTTTTGAAATTGATGGTGGTGGGGGAAGGATTACTCGGCGCGTTGCGCCCTGCGGCATGGAAGTAATGGTGGTGGGGGAAGGATTCGAACCTTCGAAGTCGATGACGGCAGATTTACAGTCTGCTCCCTTTGGCCGCTCGGGAACCCCACCAGGGGTAATTCTAATTTTGAGGTCGTGCTGAGAGATGGTGGTGGGGGAAGGATTCGAACCTTCGAAGTCGATGACGGCAGATTTACAGTCTGCTCCCTTTGGCCGCTCGGGAACCCCACCACGGGGTAATGCTTGTACTGGCCTGCTTCCTGCTGGAAGCGGGGCGCATCATATCAAATGACACGCCCCTGTAAAGCGTTACCACAAGAAAAATAAACTGGTTGCCTGATTTTTACCCGCAAAGCTGTAAAGCTAACCAATTCATTTCACTGTCGATTAAAGAATGATCGTTCTGTTACCGTAAACGAATACGCGCTGCGCCAGCACCTGATAGAGTGCGCGGCTCAGAACGTTCTTCTCAACATCGCGCCCGGCACGCATCATGTCTTCCGCCGTGTAGGTGTGATCCACATGAATCACGTCCTGCATGATGATTGGGCCTTCATCCAGATTGTCATTTACGTAATGCGCCGTTGCGCCGATGATCTTCACGCCGCGTTCATAGGCTTGATGGTAGGGGCGTGCGCCAATAAAGGCGGGCAGGAAGGAGTGGTGAATGTTGATAATTTTGTTCGGGAAACGCGCCACGAAGGAGGGCGTCAACACGCGCATGTATTTCGCCAGGACAACGTAGTCCGGGTTGTGCGCTTCAATAGCCTCAGCCATCAGGTTGTCGTGCTCTTCACGCGTATGGCCTTCATGGCTCACCAGCTCGAAGGGAATATCAAAACGCTCTACCAGCGTACGCAGCGTCTCGTGGTTACCGATAACGGCGGCGATTTCGACATCCAGACCGCCGTAGTTAGCTTTCATCAGCAGATCACCCAGGCAGTGGGCTTCTTTGGTCACCAGAATCACGATGCGACGACGTCCTGCTGGTGTCAGCTCGCGTACGGAACCTTCCGGCAGCGCGCTGTCCAGATCGGCAAGCAGAGTGGTGTCGTTGAAAATACCTTCCAGTTCGGTACGCATGAAGAAACGACCGGTACGGTGGTCAACGAATTCGTTGTTCTGCACGATATTCAATTCATGTTTGTAACAGATGTTGGTAATTCGTGCGATCAGTCCTTTTTGATCGGGACAGATGGTGCGCAGAACTTTACGTTGTAGTGATTGCATCGCCGGGAAATCCTGTTTGAGTATTTGCGAAGTCTCGGTTGTCGGGCGTTACTGCCCGCAACACTTTTTAAATTTTTTACCAGAACCACAAGGGCAGGGATCGTTACGACCAAACTGCGGGCGCGTTCCGTCAATATAATACCATTGCCCGCTTTCCTTTAAGAACCGGGAACGTTCGATAATGGCACCCGGTTTATTGTGTTCAGTAAACCGGGCAACAAAGCTGACGTAACCTTCATTTTCGTGACTACCGGGTGCGGATTCATAAACGGTAAGACCGAGCCACTGGGTATTGGCGAAACCGGCTTCGATCTCCTGTTTGAAACTGGCGGCCTGGCATGAGGGGTGCCAGGTTTTAATCAGGTAGTCTGCGTCCTTGATCACAAAAGCGGTATACCGTGAACGCATAAGGTGTGATGGGTCTGGTGCAACCTGATCGCCAGAAAGATATCGCTGGCAACATAGGCTATACTCCAGAGCGCTACCACAGGGGCAGAGTTGAGACACGATTCTCTTCCTGGAACAAAAAATTAAGGGCGTAAAACGCTTCGGGTAGCACCATGTTAACTGAGCTGTTGCGTTGACGCTATGTCGGGAATCCAGGGGAAGTAAAACAGGGCTAATGAGAAAGGTTAAAATTGGACTGGCGCTGGGCTCAGGTGCAGCCCGCGGATGGTCACACATCGGCGTGATAAATGCCTTAAACCAGATGGGCGTCGATGTCGATATTGTTGCAGGATGTTCGATTGGATCGCTGGTAGGTTCCGCCTATGCGTGCGGCAAATTGCCTGAACTTGAAGCGTGGGTGCGATCCTTCAGTTACTGGGACGTGCTGCGCCTGATGGACCTTTCGTGGCAGCGCGGTGGGTTGCTTCGCGGTGAACGCGTCTTTAACCAGTTCCGTCAGATTATGCCTCTTCAGGACTTCAGCGATTGTCAGATGCCATTTGGTGCCGTGGCGACGAATCTCAGTACGGGACGTGAGCTGTGGCTGACCGAAGGGGATATCCACCTTGCCGTTCGCGCCTCCTGCAGTATGCCGGGCCTTATGGCTCCTGTCCCGCATAATGGGTACTGGCTTGTTGATGGCGGAGTCGTTAACCCCGTGCCAATCTCTTTGACGCGGGCAATGGGGGCTGACATCGTGATCGCGGTCGATTTGCAACACGACGCTCACCTGATGCAGCAAGACCTCATGCCGGTCAATTTGCAAAGCGAAGATGCCGAGGCGGAAAAACTGGCCTGGCATGAGCGCTTACGCGGGCGAATTGGCCGGATAGCCGCGCGCCGCTCGGTCGCTGCACCCACGGCAATGGAGATTATGACCACCTCAATCCAGGTGCTGGAAAACCGCCTCAAACGTAACCGTATGGCGGGCGACCCACCGGATATTCTGATTCAACCCTATTGTCCACAAATCTCTACCCTTGATTTCCATCGGGCTGAGGCCGCCATCGCAGCGGGCTCTTTAGCCGTCGAAAAGAAAATGGACGAATTATTGCCATTTGTGCGAACCGCACGTTGAGCACCTTTTTTTGACTACTTCAGCAAAATCTGACAGGCGATAGTGCCGATAGCATGCCACTATTTAGTAACTGTCAGCCAGGGGAGGAACCATGACGCAGCCATTGGCCGGAAAACACATTTTGATTGTTGAAGACGAGCCCGTTTTCCGATCGCTACTGGATTCGTGGTTATCCTCGCTGGGGGCAACCACTGCCCTGGCTGAAGATGGTGTTGATGCCCTGGAAAAAATGGTCAGTATCACGCCCGATCTGATGATCTGTGATATCGCAATGCCACGGATGAATGGCCTGAAGTTGGTTGAACATCTGCGTAATGAGGGCAACCAGACGCCCATACTGGTGATCTCCGCGACGGAAAATATGGCGGATATTGCCAAAGCATTACGTCTGGGGGTGCAGGATATTCTGCTGAAACCAGTAAAAGATCTGAACCGTTTGCGTGAAACGGTATTGGCCTGCCTTTATCCGAATATGTTTAATTCCCGTGTCGAGGAAGAAGAGCGCCTTTTCCAGGACTGGGATGCTTTAGTCAGTAATCCGCCTGCCGCGGCCAAGCTATTGCAGGAACTTCAGCCGCCGGTACAACAGACCTTTTCACACTGTCGAATAAATTATCGCCAGCTTGTAGCCGCGGATCAGCCCGGTCTGGTGCTGGATATTGCGCCATTATCGGATTCCGATCTTGCGTTTTATTCCCTGGATGTTACCCGTGCAGGGGATAATGGTGTATTAGCAGCGTTATTACTTCGTGCGCTATTTAACGGGCTGTTGCAGGAACAGTTATCGCATCAGGGGCAACGGCTTCCGGAGTTAGGCAGTTTACTTAAACAGGTTAACCAGCTTTTTCGCCAGGCCAATTTACCAGGACAATTTCCATTGCTGGTTGGCTATTACCATAGTGGATTGAAAAATCTTATCCTCGTTTCAGCGGGTCTGAACGCCTCTCTGAATACCGGGGAACATCATATTCAGGTTAGCAACGGTGTGCCGCTGGGGACATTGGGTACGGCTTATCTTAATCAAATTAGCCATCGCTGTTCTTCCTGGCAGTGCCAAATTTGGGGTGCCGGCGGGCGGTTGCGGTTAATGTTGTCCACGGAATAAGCAGTTGGATCTTAATTTTAAGATTGCCTTACCTGTGTTTTGTGGGGAGTGCTACTATCGCTGCCCAGATTCATGCGTATTTATCCTAATTGATCGGCAACGCGTTCTTTTCAGACCCGGACTGTGTGATGAGGCTGATATACTCAACGCGTTATTTAATGCATAAAAGTTCAAAACTTGAACAGCTCAGGAGAATTTGAATGGCTGCCCTAAATTCGAAAGTCAGAAAGGCCGTCATCCCGGTAGCGGGATTGGGGACCAGGATGTTACCAGCAACTAAGGCAATTCCTAAAGAGATGTTGCCACTGGTTGATAAGCCATTAATTCAGTATGTCGTAAACGAATGTATCGCGGCCGGCATCACTGAAATTGTGCTGGTTACACATTCATCTAAAAACTCTATCGAAAACCATTTCGATACCAGTTTCGAACTCGAAGCCATGCTGGAAAAACGCGTTAAGCGTCAGCTGTTAGAAGAAGTTCAGTCTATTTGCCCTCCGCACGTTACCATTATGCAGGTGCGTCAGGGGCTGGCGAAAGGTCTGGGCCACGCGGTACTTTGTGCATATCCTGTTGTGGGTAATGAACCTGTTGCGGTCATTCTGCCAGACGTCATTCTGGACGAATATGAATCCGATCTGTCTCAGGATAACCTTGCTGAGATGATCAAGCGCTTTGACGAAACGGGTAGCAGCCAGATTATGGTTGAACCTGTTGAAGACGTGACGGCTTACGGTGTTGTTGACTGTAAAGGCGTTAATCTTGAACCCGGTGAAAGCGTGCCAATGGTAGGCGTCGTAGAGAAGCCTAAAGCCGACGTAGCGCCGTCTAATCTGGCGGTAGTAGGTCGCTATGTCCTGAGTGCTGAAATCTGGCCACTGCTGGCGAAAACGCCTCCAGGAGCAGGAGATGAGATCCAGCTGACCGATGCCATCGATATGCTGATCGAGAAAGAGACCGTTGAAGCCTACCATATGAAAGGTAAGAGCCATGACTGCGGTAATAAACTCGGTTATATGCAGGCATTCGTGGAATATGGCATCCGCCACAATTCACTGGGTGAAGAATTTAAAGCCTGGCTGAAAGAGAGCGTGGGTATTAAAAAATAACCCCGTCTGCAAATGATCAAGACCGGTGAGGCGATGCCCACCGGTTTTTTTATGCCCACAACTCAGGGTAACCACACCGGTCTGTAAGGAACGTTAAATAGTACGATGTCCCAATATGACGGCATGTAAGGGGATGTTTGCAGGAATTGAGGATAAAAAAAATCCCGCATTAAGCGGGATTTTTCTGAATACGTTAGGATTAATCCTTGATCAGGAAGTCGTCCAGCTGTTTACCTTGCTCATCCATGGCTTTTTTGATAACAGCAGGCGTACGACCCTGGCCAGTCCAGGTTTTAGTTTCGCCGTTCTCGTCTACATAGCTATATTTAGCAGGACGAGCAGCGCGTTTTGCTTTAGTACCGGTCTTCGCTGCAGCCATGCTGTTCAGCAATTCATTTGGATCGATACCATCAGCAATCAGCATTTCACGATATTGCTGCAGTTTACGCGTACGCTCTTCGATTTCAGCAGCAGCAGCGCTTTCTTCTTCGCGACGTTCATTAACTACAACTTCTAATTTTTCCAGCATTTCTTCAAGCGTTTCCAGGGTGCATTCTCTTGCCTGCGCACGAAGAGTACGGATGTTGTTCAGAATTTTAAGTGCTTCGCTCATTGTAGTAATCTCAAACTTATAATGGGGGGTGGTTTGTTGTCCTAATAATAGAGCGATAAATTCAGTTGTGCAATAGGTGGGAATGTAAGGAATTCAAAAAATACGGAATAATGGGCGCTATTATTAATTACGCTAACTTAAATTTCATACCCACACAGGCTCGCTTGTTATCACGCTTACCTGCTTAACCCGTTCGGTTGCATCTTTTTTTTGTGACATTTACCGCAGGAATTATAGTTGCGGCGGATAAATATCAGCCTTTTGTATTAGTTTCTGCCAGCGTTGCCAGGGCAAAAATAGTTAATAAATAGTGAATTTTAATGAACGTGGATTCCAGTATAAAAAGAAGTGTTATGTTTAGTGGGTTCGCGACATATAGAGCATGCTGAATCAGTTTACCTCCTGTTTTATCGCATTATTTTCCTGTGCATCTCGTGGTTAACTGCGGCTTGAACCCCATACTCTGTGTGGTGTATCGCTGATGACCAGACAAAATATGGTACAATGAATCATTGGGAATATTACACATTGATTAGGGTTTGACGGCCAATGGCACAACTTTATTTCTACTATTCGGCAATGAATGCCGGAAAATCCACGGCGTTACTGCAATCCTCTTACAATTATCAGGAACGAGGGATGCGCACCGTTGTTTACACCGCTGAAATCGACGATCGCTTCGGTGCAGGTAAGGTGAGTTCAAGAATTGGTCTCTCGTCACCGGCCAGACTGTTTAACCCACAAACGGACCTGTTGCAGGATATCCGTGCCGAGCATACTTCCCAGCCCATTCATTGCGTTCTGGTCGATGAAAGCCAGTTCCTGACGCGTGAACAGGTGCATGCGCTTTCAGAGGTCGTAGATGAACTTGATATTCCCGTTCTCTGCTATGGTTTGCGCACGGACTTTCGCGGGGAGCTATTTGCCGGTAGCCAGTATTTGCTTGCCTGGTCCGATAAACTGGTCGAACTGAAAACCATCTGTTTTTGCGGCCGTAAAGCCAGTATGGTGCTTCGTCTTGATCAGTCTGGTAAACCCTATGCAGACGGTGAGCAGGTGGTGATAGGGGGCAATGAACGCTATGTGTCGGTCTGTCGTAAGCATTATAAAGAGGCGTTGTCTGTGGGCTCCCTGACGGCGATTCAGCACGATAACCGGAAGTAGTTCCAAAGAACTCAAAGCCTGATCTTCAGACATAAAAAAACCCGCCAGAGGCGGGTTTTTTAACAGCGGTCAATTAAGCGCTTTTCTTCGCTTTTTTGTCAGCTTTAATGACGGGTGCTTCTGTTTTCACAGTAGCAACGTCACCTTCTTTGAACTCACGTCCGTAGAATGTATCCAGCAGGATCTGTTTCAGCTCGGAGATCAGTGGGTAGCGCGGGTTCGCACCAGTACACTGGTCATCGAATGCATCTTCAGACAGCTTATCAACGTGTGCCAGGAAGTCAGCTTCCTGAACACCCGCTTCGCGGATAGATTTAGGAATGCCCAGTTCAGCCTTCAGGCTTTCCAGCCATGCCAGCAGTTTCTCGATCTTCGCAGCAGTACGGTCGCCCGGTGCGCTCAGACCCAGGTGGTCTGCGATTTCAGCGTAACGACGACGTGCTTGCGGACGGTCGTACTGGCTGAAAGCAGTCTGCTTGGTTGGGTTGTCATTCGCGTTATAACGGATAACGTTGCTGATCAACAGGGCGTTCGCCAGACCGTGAGGGATGTGGAACTGAGAACCCAGTTTGTGAGCCATGGAGTGGCAAACCCCGAGGAAGGCGTTAGCAAACGCGATACCGGCGATGGTTGCTGCACTGTGGACACGCTCACGGGCAACCGGGTTTTTAGACCCTTCGTTGTAAGACGCTGGCAGGTTTTCTTTCAGCAGTTTCAGCGCCTGCAGAGCCTGACCATCAGAGAACTCAGAAGCCAGTACGGAAACATATGCTTCCAGGGCGTGAGTTACAGCGTCCAGACCACCGAATGCACACAGTGATTTCGGCATATCCATCACCAGGTTGGCATCAACGATGGCCATATCTGGGGTCAGCGCGTAGTCAGCAAGTGGGTATTTCTGACCCGTTGCGTCATCAGTGACCACCGCGAACGGCGTAACTTCAGAACCTGTACCGGAAGTGGTGGTAACGGCGATCATCTTCGCTTTTACGCCCATTTTCGGGAACTTGTAGATACGTTTACGGATGTCCATAAAGCGCAGCGCCAGTTCTTCGAAGTGGGTTTCTGGATGTTCGTACATTACCCACATAATTTTCGCGGCGTCCATTGGGGAACCACCACCCAGTGCGATAATCACATCTGGTTTGAAGGAGTTAGCCAGCTCCGCACCTTTACGCACAACGCTCAGGGTTGGGTCAGCTTCAACTTCAAAGAACACTTCAGTTTCTACGCCAGCGGCTTTAAGAACAGAGGTGATCTGGTCAGCGTAACCGTTGTTGAACAGGAAACGGTCAGTCACGATGAGCGCACGTTTGTGGCCATCAGTAATCACTTCATCCAGCGCGATTGGCAGAGAACCACGGCGGAAGTAGATAGATTTCGGAAGTTTGTGCCACAACATGTTTTCAGCTCGCTTAGCAACGGTTTTCTTGTTGATCAGGTGTTTTGGACCAACGTTTTCAGAGATGGAGTTACCACCCCAGGAACCACAACCCAGAGTCAGGGAAGGTGCGAGTTTGAAGTTGTACAGGTCGCCGATACCACCCTGAGAAGCCGGGGTGTTGATCAGGATACGTGCAGTTTTCATCATCTGACCAAAGTGAGCAACACGTTCTGGCTGGTTATCCTGGTCAGTGTACAGGCAAGAGGTATGGCCGATACCACCCATCGCAACCAGTTTCTCTGCTTTCTCTACCGCGTCTTCGAAATCTTTGGCGCGGTACATCGCCAGAGTAGGGGACAGTTTTTCGTGAGCGAATGGTTCGCTTTCGTCGACAACTTTAACTTCACCAATCAGAATTTTGGTGGTTGCCGGAACAGTGAAGCCTGCCAGTTCAGCGATTTTATACGCTGGCTGACCCACGATAGCCGCGTTCAGCGCGCCATTTTTCAGAATGATATCCTGAACCGCTTTCAGTTCTTTGCCCTGCAGCAGGTAGCCGCCGTGGCTGGCGAAACGTTCGCGAACAGCATCATAAACGGAATCAACAACAACAACAGACTGTTCAGAAGCACAGATAACACCGTTGTCGAAGGTTTTGGACATCAGCACGGACGCAACAGCACGTTTGATATCGGCCGTTTCATCAATAACTACAGGGGTATTACCCGCGCCTACGCCGATAGCAGGTTTACCGGAACTGTATGCCGCTTTAACCATGCCAGGACCACCGGTCGCCAGGATCAGGTTAATGTCCGGGTGGTGCATCAGCGCGTTAGAAAGCTCAACGGACGGTTGGTCGATCCAGCCGATCAGATCTTTAGGGGCACCGGCAGCAATCGCAGCCTGCAGAACGATGTCAGCGGCTTTGTTGGTCGCATCTTTTGCACGTGGGTGCGGGGAGAAGATGATTGCGTTACGGGTCTTCAGGCTGATCAGAGATTTGAAGATAGCGGTAGACGTTGGGTTGGTGGTTGGAACGATACCGCAAATAATGCCGATAGGTTCTGCAATGGTGATAGTACCGAAAGTGTCGTCTTCAGACAGCACGCCACAGGTTTTCTCATCTTTATAGGCGTTGTAGATATACTCTGAAGCGAAGTGGTTTTTGATCACTTTATCTTCAACGATACCCATGCCGGATTCGGCAACGGCCATTTTAGCGAGAGGGATTCGAGCATCTGCAGCAGCCAGAGCGGCCGCGCGGAAGATTTTATCAACCTGTTCTTGGGTGAAATTGGCATATTCACGCTGGGCTTTTTTAACGCGCTCGACGAGGGCGTTCAGTTCAGCGATATTAGTAACAGCCATAATGCTCTCCTGATAATGTTTAAACTCTTTTAGTAAACCAGCGCTCGATACGTCAGACAGTATAGACAGAGCCAATACGACTTGCGTAACACACAGTAAAACAATGGGTTACTTCCTGCACCAGCACACTAATTTACTAAAAGAGCCTTACCTTAGCATCATCCTTTTTTGGCAGGTCATCTCCCTGGGGGCGTAATCAAGATTACTCACTTCTGAGTACGAAAATCATGATCTGCGTCAATTTTCCCCCAAGCTGATACCTTTCAGCAGGGTTATTTCTTTGAGATTATTCCAGTGTTAAATAATTAAGTAACTATTGGAAGTGGCGCTATCATTGCTTATACAAATATTTAACATCATGAATTGATAACGTTTTGGCACAGATTTCTGGTGAAGTATGCTGATAAAAAGCGTATCTTCAGCGCGATTTTCACTGACAATTGTCAGCCCAGGGGCATACGCATAAGCGGAGCAAAATGTGATCTTATCGCTCTTTGATTTTCCTACATATTTTAAGTTTTTTATTGGTTTGTTTGCATTGGTCAACCCGGTGGGGATCATTCCTGTCTTCATTAGTATGACCAGTTACCAGACGGCGGCGGCCAGAAACAAAACCAATCTTACCGCTAACCTGTCAGTGGCGATTATTCTCCTGACCTCCCTTTATCTTGGGGATGCCATTCTTCAGGTGTTCGGTATCTCGATTGATTCTTTCCGTATTGCGGGTGGGATCCTGGTGGTCACCATCGCTATGTCGATGATCAGCGGTAAGCTTGGGGAAGACAAACAGAACAAGCAGGAAAAATCAGAAACCGCCATTCGCGAGAGCATAGGCGTAGTGCCGCTGGCGTTACCGCTGATGGCCGGTCCCGGCGCTATTAGCTCGACGATTGTCTGGGGTACGCGCTACCACAATTGGATGCATCTGATTGGCTTTTCTGTCGCCATTGCCATTTTTGCGCTTTGTTGTTGGGGCGTTTTCCGCATGGCACCCTGGCTGGTGCGTCTGCTTGGGCAGACAGGCATAAACGTCATTACCCGTATTATGGGGTTGCTATTGATGGCCCTGGGCATCGAATTCATTGTGACCGGCATCAAAAGCATTTTCCCCGGCTTATTGCACTGAAGTTTCATATGAAAGAACGGAGCCAACGGCTCCGTTTTTTTTACGTGAATATCAGCAAATCATATAAATAAAGTTGAAATGCTTACATGTCATAATAAATTCTACTAATAATGTTCAATTCTTATATTTCAACGAGTTATTAATCCCACCGTTTCCTGCCTGCACAGAAAACCTGCGATCATTGTGTTATTTTACTCACACGATACTCTGGGGCTTGCTGAGTGATAACCGAAATGATATTAGTAAATTCAACGTTCCCTTAGAGGAATGTGCTAAATAATAATCAGTTGTTAAATTTTTGTACAAAATGACGTGATGGTAGCGCAGCGACGCGCGCAGAGAGACTGATTTCTTTATCTCTTTGAATGAAAAGATTTTTCTTGTCCTTTCATGTCAGGCAGGGCTGCCCTCAACGATTTAGTACACT
This sequence comes from Enterobacter cloacae complex sp. SHL021, assembly GCF_049237765.1. Lineage (NCBI taxonomy): Bacteria > Pseudomonadati > Pseudomonadota > Gammaproteobacteria > Enterobacterales > Enterobacteriaceae > Enterobacter > Enterobacter cloacae complex sp. SHL021. Next base: position 101,462 of record NZ_JBMKJG010000015.1, read on the forward strand.
TCGTAAAAGAGAATTGCTTAACAAATTTGCAAAATGTATTGGCGTGCGTTTCCGCCTTTTGATACTTTCCGGCCTAATATTTTGCAGCATAAAACAAGAAGATGAGAATTATTTTCATATAGTCATCTTCGCGAATATCCAACACATGTCTCAGACAGGGGAGACGTGTAAAGAATCGACGCAAGACGGCCATACGAGCGGTCAGTAATAAAGAAGTCGGTGATAGCAAGAAGTAAAAAAAGAACCTGACAGCAGCAAAAAAAACTCCTGCGCTGTACAGGCCCCAACAGGGGATTACACAGCTGGCGAAGGCCAGTAATTATAATGAGTGGAGTACCAACACAATGTCCATCATCACAAAAAAAAATCTGGTAGCGGCGGGGATTTTAACTGCGCTAATCGCGGGCAACGCTGCAATGGCTGCGGACGTGCCTGCAGGGGTACAGCTGGCTGAGAAGCAGACGCTGGTACGTAACAACGGGGCGGAAGTACAGTCTCTTGATCCGCATAAAATTGAGGGCGTGCCAGAGTCAAACGTCAACCGCGACCTGTTTGAAGGGCTGCTGGTCACTGACGTAGAAGGCCACCCGGCACCGGGTGTCGCCGAAAAGTGGGAAAATAAAGATTTTAAAGTCTGGACCTTCCATCTGCGCAAAGATGCTAAATGGTCCGACGGTACACCGGTTACCGCCGAAGATTTCGTTTACAGCTGGCAGCGCCTGGCGAATCCAAACACCGCCTCTCCGTATGCGAGCTATCTGCAATATGGCCATATCGCCAATATCGATGACATCATCGCCGGTAAAAAACCGGTCACCGATCTGGGTGTAAAAGCGATTGATGCCAACACGTTTGAAGTGACGTTGAGCGAACCTGTTCCGTACTTCTATAAACTGCTGGTTCACCCGTCTGTCTCCCCGGTACCGAAATCCGCAGTGGAAAAATTCGGTGAAAAATGGACCCAGCCTGCCAATATTGTGACCAACGGTGCTTATAAACTGAAAGACTGGGTGGTCAACGAACGTATGGTTCTGGAGCGTAACCCGCAATACTGGGATAACGCCAAAACCGTGATTAACCAGGTGACCTACCTGCCAATCTCTTCTGAAGTGACTGACGTGAACCGCTACCGCAGCGGTGAAATCGACATGACCTATAACAACATGCCGATTGAACTGTTCCAGAAACTGAAGAAAGAGATCCCGAAAGAAGTTCACGTCGATCCATACCTGTGTACTTATTACTACGAAATTAACAACCAGAAAGCACCGTTCACCGACGTACGTGTCCGTACGGCGCTGAAGCTGGCACTGGATCGCGATATCATCGTGAACAAAGTGAAAAACCAGGGCGATCTGCCAGCCTACAGCTACACTCCACCGTACACCGACGGCATGAAACTGGTTGAGCCTGAGTGGTTCAAGTGGTCACAGGAAAAACGTAACGAAGAAGCGAAAAAACTGCTGGCCGAAGCGGGGTATACCGCAGATAAGCCGCTGACGTTTAACCTGCTGTACAACACGTCCGATCTGCATAAAAAACTGGCGATTGCCGTTGCCTCTATCTGGAAGAAAAACCTGGGCGCGAACGTTAAGCTGGAAAACCAGGAGTGGAAAACCTTCCTGGATACCCGTCATCAGGGCACCTTTGACGTGGCGCGTGCAGGCTGGTGTGCGGACTATAATGAACCGACATCCTTCCTGAATACCATGCTCAGCGACAGCTCGAACAACACGGCGCACTATAAGAGCCCGGCATTCGATAAGCTTATCGCTGAAACGCTGCAGGTTACTGACGATGCAAAACGCGCAGACCTGTACGCCAAAGCAGAACAACAACTCGATAAAGACTCGGCAATTGTACCGGTTTACTACTACGTGAATGCCCGCCTGGTGAAACCATGGGTTGGCGGCTATACCGGTAAAGACCCGTTGGATAATATTTCCGTTAAGAATCTTTATATTATCAAGCATTAATGGCAATACGTGGGGCGGGCCTGGCTTGCCCCACTGTGTCTACTTTGTAACATTCATCAGGCACACGCCAGAAGGTACGGGCAATGTTGAAATTTATCCTGCGTCGCTGTTTAGAAGCGATACCAACGTTATTTATTCTAATTACAATTTCCTTCTTTATGATGCGTCTCGCGCCGGGAAGTCCATTCACGGGTGAACGTACGCTGCCACCTGAAGTGATGGCGAATATCGAAGCGAAATATCATTTAAACGATCCTATCTCCACGCAATACTTCAACTATCTGAAGCAACTGGCGCATGGCGATTTCGGGCCGTCATTCAAATATAAAGACTATTCCGTTAACGACCTGGTGGCGTCCAGCTTCCCGGTATCGGCAAAACTGGGTGCTGCGGCATTCTTGTTGGCCGTGGTTCTCGGGGTCACCGCAGGCGTTATCGCCGCGCTTAAACAAAATACCAAATGGGATTATACGGTAATGGGGGTCGCAATGACCGGGGTGGTTATCCCCAGCTTCGTTGTCGCGCCGTTACTGGTGATGATATTTGCCATCACGCTGAAATGGCTGCCCGGCGGCGGCTGGAACGGCGGGGCACTGAAATTCATGATTTTACCGATGGTGGCGCTTTCTCTGGCTTACATCGCCAGTATCGCGCGTATCACCCGTGGTTCGATGATTGAAGTGTTACATTCTAACTTCATCCGTACCGCGCGCGCGAAAGGGTTGCCGATGCGCCGGATTATCTTCCGCCATGCGCTCAAGCCGGCTCTTTTACCTGTGCTCTCGTACATGGGACCGGCGTTCGTCGGTATTATTACCGGTTCAATGGTTATTGAAACCATCTACGGTCTGCCGGGTATTGGCCAGTTGTTTGTTAACGGTGCCCTCAACCGCGACTATTCTCTGGTGCTGAGCCTGACGATCCTTGTGGGTGCGTTGACCATTCTCTTTAACGCTGTTGTCGATGTGCTGTATGCCGTTATCGACCCGAAAATCCGTTACTAACTGGAGCACGCCATGATGTTGAGTAAGAAAAACAGCGAGGCGCTGGAAAACTTCAGTGAAAAACTGGAAGTCGAAGGGCGTAGCCTCTGGCAGGACGCCCGCCGTCGCTTTATGCATAACCGCGCAGCGGTCGCCAGTCTGGTTGTTCTGGTGCTGATCGCGCTGTTTGTGACCCTGGCGCCGATGCTGTCGCAATTCACCTATTTCGATACGGACTGGGGCATGATGTCCAGTGCGCCGGATATGGAGTCCGGTCACTACTTTGGTACGGACTCGTCCGGCCGTGACCTGCTGGTCCGCGTTGCCATTGGGGGCCGTATTTCATTGATGGTGGGGATTGCAGCAGCGCTGGTGGCCGTGATCGTCGGCACGCTCTATGGCTCGCTCTCCGGCTATCTCGGCGGGAAAGTGGACTCGGTCATGATGCGTCTGCTGGAAATTTTAAACTCCTTCCCGTTCATGTTCTTCGTGATCCTGCTGGTGACCTTCTTCGGCCAGAACATCCTGTTGATCTTCGTGGCCATCGGCATGGTCTCCTGGCTGGATATGGCGCGTATCGTACGTGGCCAGACGCTGAGCCTTAAACGCAAAGAGTTTATCGAAGCGGCGCAGGTGGGGGGTGTATCAACAGGGAATATCGTTGTCCGCCACATTGTTCCTAACGTGCTGGGCGTGGTGGTGGTGTATGCCTCACTGCTGGTACCAAGCATGATCCTGTTTGAATCCTTCCTGAGCTTCCTTGGGCTGGGCACGCAAGAGCCGCTGAGCAGCTGGGGCGCGCTGTTGAGCGACGGCGCAAACTCAATGGAAGTTTCACCGTGGCTGCTGTTATACCCGGCGGGTTTCCTGGTCGTGACCCTGTTCTGTTTCAACTTTATCGGCGATGGCCTGCGTGATGCCCTCGACCCGAAAGACCGTTAAGGAGCGCCGTCATGACAATTATTGAAACGGCAACCGCGCCACAGGCGCAACAGCGGAGTGACCTTCTGCTGGATGTAAACGATCTCCGCGTCACCTTTAAGACACCGGACGGTGATGTCACCGCCGTAAACGATCTCAACTTCAACCTGCGCGCGGGTGAAACGCTGGGTATCGTGGGCGAATCCGGCTCCGGGAAATCTCAGACGGCGTTCGCGCTGATGGGGCTGCTGGCCGCAAACGGTGTAATTGGCGGATCCGCCAAATTCAACGGACGTGAGATCCTCAACCTGCCTGAACACGAGCTGAACAAGCTGCGTGCTGAGCAGATTTCAATGATTTTCCAGGATCCGATGACCTCGTTGAACCCGTACATGCGCGTCGGTGAGCAACTGATGGAAGTCCTGATGCTGCACAAAGGGTTGAGCAAAGCCGAAGCCTTTGAAGAGTCCGTTAAAATGCTCGATGCGGTAAAAATGCCAGAGGCGCGTAAGCGCATGCGCATGTTCCCGCATGAGTTCTCTGGCGGTATGCGTCAGCGTGTGATGATTGCCATGGCGCTGCTGTGTCGTCCAAAACTGCTGATTGCCGATGAACCGACCACCGCGCTGGATGTGACCGTCCAGGCGCAAATCATGACCCTGCTGAACGAGCTTAAGCGTGAGTTCAACACGGCGATTATCATGATCACCCACGATTTGGGCGTGGTTGCCGGTATCTGTGACAAAGTGCTGGTGATGTATGCTGGTCGTACGATGGAATATGGCAAAGCGCGCGATGTTTTCTATCAGCCTGCGCATCCGTACTCGATCGGCCTGTTGAATGCGGTGCCACGTCTTGATGCGGAAGGGGAATCCCTGTTGACCATTCCGGGCAACCCGCCAAACCTGCTGCGCCTGCCGAAAGGCTGCCCGTTCCAGCCGCGCTGCCCGCACGCGATGGAGATTTGTAACAGCGCTCCGCCGCTGGAAGAGTTTGCACCAGGCCGTCTGCGCGCCTGCTTTAAGCCGCAGGAGGAGCTGGTATGAACGCATTAGATGAAAAAAGAAATGTGCTGCTCGAAATTGCCGATCTTAAAGTGCATTTCGACATCAAAGACGGTAAACAGTGGTTCTGGCAGCCGCCCAAGACCCTGAAAGCTGTGGATGGCGTAACGCTTCGTCTGTATGAAGGGGAAACGCTGGGCGTGGTGGGTGAGTCCGGCTGCGGTAAATCGACCTTTGCGCGTGCCATTATCGGTCTGGTGAAAGCGACCGGTGGTAAAGTGGCATGGCTGGGTAAAGATCTGCTGGGGATGAAGCCCGAAGAGTGGCGCGACGTACGCAGCGATATCCAGATGATATTCCAGGATCCGCTGGCGTCCTTAAACCCGCGTATGACCATTGGTGAAATCATTGCCGAGCCGCTGCGGACCTATCATCCGAAGATGCCACGTCAGGAAGTACGCGATCGTGTTAAGGCGATGATGATGAAAGTGGGGCTGCTGCCAAACCTCATCAACCGCTATCCGCACGAATTCTCCGGCGGCCAGTGTCAGCGTATCGGTATTGCCCGCGCGTTAATCCTTGAGCCGAAGCTGATCATCTGCGATGAGCCTGTCTCCGCGCTGGACGTGTCGATTCAGGCGCAGGTGGTTAACCTGCTGCAGAAGCTGCAGCGTGAGATGGGGCTGTCGCTGATCTTCATTGCGCACGACCTGGCGGTGGTGAAGCACATTTCTGACCGCGTACTGGTTATGTACCTGGGCCATGCCGTGGAGCTGGGCACCTATGATGAGGTGTACCACAATCCACTGCACCCCTACACCAAAGCGCTGATGTCCGCGGTGCCAATTCCCGATCCCGATCTGGAAAAAAATAAAACCATCCAGCTGCTGGAAGGCGAATTGCCGTCGCCGATTAATCCGCCATCAGGCTGCGTGTTCCGTACGCGATGCCCACTGGCCGGGCCGGAGTGTGCGAAAACACGACCGGTTCTGGAAGGCAGTTTCCGACATGCGGTTTCCTGCCTGAAAGTAGACCCGTTATAATCGCAAGGGCTGACATGATGTCAGCCCTTATTTTTTGCGAGGTTACCGTGTCGAGTCTATTCACCTCAGCCCGTCGGCGGCTTTATCATTTTTTATTCGATCCTAAAACGATATCCGGACGCCGCTTCGAAGGGATCTGCGGACTGTTTGCACTCATCAGCGTGGTGGTTATTTTCTTTGAATCGGGAGCCGGGACGCAGTATCACCTGACCTATGATGAATGGCATATTTTTGTCTGGATCGAACTGATTATTACCCTGGTCTTTACTGCTGAATATCTGCTGCGGGTCGTCTGCTGGCCCAACCCGGCGAGATATGTTTTCAGCTTCTGGGGATTTATCGATTTAGCCACCGTCCTGCCGCTCTATGTCATGTGGTTGTGGCCGGAGATTAGCCTGAGCTATGTCTTTGCATGGCGGGCGATGCGCGTTATTCGTGTATTACGTATTCTGAAATTGCTGCGTTTTATGCCGTCTCTGCGGGTCTTCTGGAGCGCAATAGTCAGTGCCCGGCATCAGCTCATTCTGTTTTACTCGTTTATCGCGATCGTCATGATTGTTTTCGGTGCGTTGATGTACCTGATAGAAGGGCCAAAATATGGCTTCACAACGCTGAATGCCTCTGTGTATTGGGCCATTGTCACCGTCACGACCGTTGGCTACGGGGATATCACGCCGCACACGCCGCTTGGACGTATCGTCGCATCGGTGCTGATTCTGATTGGGTATTCGGTGATTGCCATTCCGACAGGTCTTATCACAACCCATATGAGCAGCGCATTTCAGAGCCGCAAACAGCAGCGAAAATGTCCGGGTTGTCACCGGACTGAACATGAGCTTAACGCCCGCTACTGTAACCGTTGCGGGAGTGCGCTACCGGATTAAAAAAAAGGCTGCATTCGCAGCCTTTTACTATTCGCGCCAGATGATATGGCACAGCTTATGGTCTTTCTCGCGACAGAGCAGCACGCGGGCGAAGATGTCATTAATTTCGCCACCATCTTCATCTGCCAGCCCAATCACCACTTCGGCAAAGAAGTCAGGATTGAGATCGTAATCCACGTGCTCAGCCCAGTCTTCTGCAGGGTCGAATAACTCCGCGCCGCCGCGCTCTTCGAACTGCAGATTAAAGAGGATCACATCTGCGGGATCGAGGTTATCAACCGCCAGTTCGAGAAAAATGTCATAGGCCTGCTCGAGCGTTTCGTCTTCGGTCAGGCGATTGTTCAGATCCATTTCCATGATGACTACCTGTTAAACATCGTTGGGCACGTTTTACAGCAACGGACTAAAGAAGTAAAACAGTCGTTCAGCAATTCTCTGCCACAGCGGACGTTTTACCCACAGCCGGGCATCCAGCAGGCGCGAACGGGAGATATAATCGTCCTGTACCGCCGCCAGGTCACCGCCGAATCCGGCATCATCAATGACCAGCGTGATTTCAAAGTTTAACCACAGGCTGCGCATATCCAGGTTTACCGTGCCCACCAGACTTAACTCACCGTCCACGAGGACGCTTTTGGTATGCAGGAGCCCGCCTTCAAACTGGTAGATTTTTACCCCGGCGGCAAGCAGTTCGCTAAAGAACGCGCGGCTGGCCCAGCCCACCAGAAGCGAGTCATTTTTGCGTGGCAGAATGATGCTGACATCGACACCGCGCTGTGCTGCGGTGCAGATTGCGTGCAGCAGGTCATCGCTCGGAACGAAGTAGGGCGTGGTCATGATCAAATATTCACGCGCCGCGTAAGTGGCGGTCAGTAGCGCCTGATGGATTAAATCCTCCGGGAAACCCGGCCCGGAGGCAATGGTATGGATGGTATGTCCGCTGGCCTCTTCAAAGGGCATGATATTGCCATCCGGTGGCGGCGGGAGAATACGCTTACCGGTTTCTATCTCCCAGTCACAGGAATAGACAATCCCCATGGAGGTGGCAATCGGTCCTTCCATCCTTGCCATCAGGTCAATCCACTGGCCGACACCCGAGTCCTGCTTGAAGAAGCGGGGATCAACCATGTTCATGCTGCCGGTATAGGCAATATAGTTGTCGATCATGATCATCTTGCGGTGCTGGCGAAGATCCATTCGGCGCAGGAAAACGCGCAGTAAATTGACCTTTAACGCCTCGACCACTTCTATGCCGGCATTACGCATCATCCCTGCCCAGGGGCTACGGAAAAAGGCGACGCTGCCTGCGGAGTCGAGCATCAAACGGCAGTGAATGCCACGACGTGCGGCAGCCATCAGCGATTCCGCCACCTGGTCTGCCATCCCGCCGGGCTGCCAGATATAGAACACCATCTCGATATTGTGACGAGCCAGTTGAATATCGCGGATCAAGGCCTGCATGACATCATCAGAAGAGGTCAGCAGCTGGAGCTGATTGCCTTTTACCCCTCCAATACCTTGTCTGAGTTCACACAGTTTAAATAATGAGGAGGCAACGCTGCTGTTTTCTTCTGCGAAGATGTGTTTACAGGCTTTAAGATCGCTCAGCCATTTGGCGGTGGAAGGCCACATGGCCCGGGCACGCTCGGCACGACGCTTGCCCAGATGAAGTTCACCGAAAGAGAGATAGGCAATAATTCCTACCAGCGGCAGGATATAAATTATAAGAAGCCAGGCCATGGCAGAGGGTACGGCTCTGCGCTTCATCAGGATGCGCAATGTCACACCCGCGATTAACAGCCAGTATCCCAGAATGACCAGCCAACTCACCACGGTGTAGAAGGTTGTCATAGGTAAAAAAATCCTTTTGAAAGCGTATTGTTATGAGTGTACGCATCAGGAATCATCTGGCAAATAAAAACGCCAGCTAAAAGCGCTGGTTTGCTGCAGGGTTGGGTTTATAATGGCCTCTCTTTTAAAGAAAGAGTTGTAGACATGAAGCGCAGTAGAACTGAAGTAGGGCGCTGGCGCATGTTGCGACAGGTGAACCGTCGTAAGGCTCGTTGGCTGGAAGCACAATCCCGCCGCAATATGCGTATACACGCCATCAGGAAATGTGGAATGACCCGGCACCGCAATGCGTTGCTGTTCGCAGTCCAGGATTTCTGAGAACCATCAGGGCACCGCAAGGTGCCCAATGATTTTATGGCGTCTGGTTGTTGGGAATAGCGTCTTTGCAGCGCTATTCCTGTTGTGTTGAGCAAAAGGAGGGAGAAGTGTTTGCGGAGTTTGGCGTACTGAATTTCTGGACATACGTTGTCGGGGGCATTTTTTATCGTACTGGTGCCAGGGCCGAATACTTTGTTTGTGCTGAAAACCGGGATTGGTCACGGCGTTAAAAAAGGCTATCTCGCCGCCACCGGCGTGTTTATCGGCGATGCCGTACTGATGTTCCTGGCCTGGGCGGGCGTTGCCGCGTTAATTCAGACCACACCGGTACTGTTTAATATCGTACGTTATTTAGGTGCTTTTTATCTGCTGTGGCTGGGCGGCAAAATGCTTTGGTCGGTCATTACCCGTCAGAATAATACGCATGAAAGCGGTACCGAGCCTGCCAGCATGATCATGAAACGCTCGCTGGTATTGAGCCTGACGAACCCGAAAGCGATTCTGTTCTACGTCTCGTTCTTTGTTCAGTTTATCGATGTGAATGCGAAGAATACCGGTACCTCTTTCCTGATCCTCGCGACCACGCTTGAGCTAATAAGCTTTATGTATATGAGCTTCCTGATCTTCTCAGGCGCTTTTGTCACACGTTATCTGAAAACGAAAAAGAAACTGGCAAAGCTGGGGAACGGCCTGATAGGACTGTTGTTTGTCGGGTTTGCGGCGCGGTTAGCATCGCTGCATTGATTGAAAGAAAGGCTCCTGAGGGAGCCTTTTTTAGTATCAGAACACTTTTTTGTACGGTCGAACCGTCACTTTCGCATAAACACCCGCAGCAACGTACGGATCGGCATCGGCCCAGGCCTGAGCGGCCTCCTGGGATTCAAACTCGGCAATCACCGTGGAGCCAGAAAAACCGGCAGCACCCGGATCGTTGCTGTCGACGGCTGGCATAGGGCCCGCAGTCAGTAAACGCCCTTCATCCTGTAGCAACTGTAAGCGTGCGAGGTGAGCAGGGCGTACAGACTGGCGTTTTTCCAGGGAATCAGCGACATCTTCAGAGTAAATCACGTAAAACACGGTGAAGCTCCTTAACCATTAAAAGTGACAGTTACGTTATGTGAAAGGACAACTGACTGCAATGTAAAATAAAAACAATGTTAATACCCTGATCTGAATGCCTCTTTTTTGGCCTCTCCCGCGCCTAAATTGCGCCAGAACAAAGTGTCTTATTGAATATGATTGCTATTTGCATTTAAAATCAGGATTCGGTTTTTTAACGTTGATGATTATGACTTCGATGACCCTTGATTTACCTCGCCGCTTTCCCTGGCCGACGCTGCTTTCTGTCGTGATTCACGGTGCTGTCGTGGCGGGTTTGCTCTATACCTCGGTTCATCAGGTTATTGAAATGCCAGCGCCTTCGCAGCCCATTTCAGTGACGATGGTCTCGCCTGCGGATCTTGAGCCGCCGCAGGTTGCACCACCGCCGCAGCCGGTTGCTGAGCCAGAACCAGAACCAGAACCTGAGCCGGTTCCGGAGCCACCAAAGGAAGCGCCGGTGGTGATCCATAAGCCAGAACCCAAACCGAAGCCTAAGCCGAAACCAAAACCGGTGAAAAAGGTGGAGGAGCGCCCTAAACGGGAAGAACGTCCGGTTGAACCACGCGCTACGCAGAGGGTAGAAAACACAGCGCCTTCGCGTCCGTTGATGAATAACACGCCCGCGACCGCAAAACCGACGCCAACCGCGCCCGCTGGCCCGCGCGCCGTGAGCCGCAACCAGCCGCAATATCCTCCTCGTGCTCAGGCGTTGCGCATTGAAGGTCGCGTGCGGGTCAAATTTGACGTCACCCCGGACGGGCGTGTTGATAACGTGGAAATCTTGTCTGCTCAGCCTTCAAATATGTTTGAGCGTGAAGTGAAATCGGCGATGCGCAGATGGCGTTATGAGCCAGGCAAACCAGGCAGTGGGTTGATCGTTAATATTGTTTTCCGCCTGAACGGCGGGGCGCAGATGGAATAAGAAAAGCCTCCGCAAGGAGGCTTTTTTATGCCTGAAGATCAGGCCTGAGGCAACTGCCGGGGTTTGCCCTCGCTATCGACTGCCACATAAATAAACAGCGCTTCTGTTGCTTTATAACGCTGTCCAATCGGTTCAGATGAGACCTTTTTCACCCAGACTTCAATGTTAATGGAAATGGAAGTGTTACCGCGCTTGACGCAGCGTGCATAGCAGCAGACCACATCACCCACCGCGACCGGGCGCAGGAAGGTCATCCCATCCACCCGGACGGTCACAACGCGACCATGCGCGATCTCTTTTGCCAGAATTGCGCCGCCCATATCCATTTGCGACATCAGCCAGCCGCCAAAAATATCGCCATTGGCATTCGTGTCCGCAGGCATTGCCAGTGTGCGTAAAACCAGTTCGCCCTGAGGGGCGTCATTTGTTGTCATTGTTTTAAACTCGTAACTGAAGACTTCAGGCGGGATGCTACTATGATTTTTGGCAGGAGAGAATAGACCAGAACGCCTGTTGTGCACGTTCTGGTCGGGGATTCATCAGTGTTTATCATCCTGCGGCATGTGCCGGTAGATATAGACACCGCTTAACAGAGTGAAGATGAGCGTCAGCGCCGTCAGACCAAAGACCTTGAAGTTGACCCAGATATTCTGCGGCAGCCAGAAGGCGATGTAGATATTCGCCAGGCCGCAAAGAATAAAGAACAGCGCCCAGGCGATATTCAGACGGGACCATACTTCCTGTGGCAGCGTCAGCTCTTTACCCAGCATGCGCTGGATCAGTGGCTTTTTCATTACCCACTGGCTGATCAGCAATGCACCGGCAAACAGCGCGTAAATCACGGTGACTTTCCATTTAATGAATTCATCGTTGTGAAAGAACAGCGTAAGCCCACCGAACACGGCCACCAGTGCGAACGTAATCAGAGCCATTTTTTCGACTTTACGATAGCGAACCCAGCTGTAGATCAGCACGATAGCGGTAGCAACGATCAGCGCCATCGTGGCTGCATAAATGTCATACAGCTTATAAAACGCGAAAAACACGACCAGCGGTAAAAAATCAAGAAACTGCTTCATTCTGTGATTCCATCTTCTGTGTGGGGCCGGGTTTTGCGATGCACCCGGCCACAGGATTACTGACGAATTAACATATACAGGCGGAACAGATAAACCAGCAGTATCGCTGAAATCAGGTTACTCAGCGTGTTGGCTACCACCGCACCGACGTTCGGCGTTAAGACTGCAAAGTTTGGGGCAAACAGCAGCAGGAGCGTTTTGGCCAGCAGCCAGCTAATTACGGCCGGTGCCACCAGGCGCATATTGGCCCATGCCAGTTTGATGCTGCTGCGCATGGCGGTAAAGATCCCCATTTTGTCCTGCACCACCATCACCGGAGCGAACGCGAGGACGATAGCCAGCAGTACGCCTGGAACCACAACGAGCATGATCCCCATCTGCACCAGCAGGGTGGTTAAAAAGATGAGGATAAACAGCTTAGGCAATACCGGCGCGCTGGCACCGATCGCCCGTAAGGCGCTGACGCGGTGGCCTGCAGAAACCAGCTGGATCATCAGCAGAACACCGCCCGCGAGAATGGCATTGCCGATCAGTCCAGAGAAGGTCGATGCAGCAGAGGCCCGCAGCAGGATTTGCTGCTGCTCTGGCGTCATGTTTTGCACCAGCTCAAACAACCCCACGCTACCTGCAAGATGGTCGCCCTGGCTCAGGCTGGCGATCTGTTCGTCACTCGGAGAGAACGCGTGACCCAGCACCACCGTAATAAAGGCGCATAACAACGCGATCAGTAAAAAGGTTACGAACTGATTGCGGAAAAAGTTTCCCGTGTCACGGTAGACAGACTTCGCCGTGATAGACATGCACTCTCCTTGAGTATTGCAGGTGTTAATTAGCCGGCAATTGTACACCGGATAACGCGGTCGTGGCAGCATCAAGGCTTGTATGGAAAAGCATATCTTTGTAAAGCGGCGGTAATCCGAAGCGCGCGCGGGCGCGATTACAAGCTTCGTTGACCTGACCCTCTTCGCCAGACATCGTAAAGTCCCGACACGGGCTGGGGCGATCCTCATAGATGGAGCAGCGGGTCGACACGCCTGGCTCGCCTTGTAACGCCACACAGCGGGCCTGCTTTTGATTTGTACCGCTCATGCAGCGCAGAAAAGGGGATAACGGTTCAGTGAGATGAACCGGAACGGTGCCGCCGCCATCGCTGGCTTCGGCCCAGTAGAAAGAGACTCGAAAATACGCACAACAGGCTCCGCACGTCATGCACGGGTTCATATCACTCATGGCACACCTGCAAAAAAGAACGCATCAAATCACATTGTGAGAGCGCTAAATTATCCAGCCGCCATTCGAAGAGCAAGAGGGGGGAAACAGAAAATTTTGTAACCGGGAAATGCCAAAAATTGACGTAAGAACAACTTTTGGCCTTACGGTGTGTCACCAAAAATTAACCCAGATCAATGAATGTTAAGTTACTGGTTTTAATGTGATCTGTGACAGATCACTTATTACTCATTTGTGAGTATATTCTCATCCGCAGCTAAAACCACAACGATGGAGCGGATATGAAAAAATTAGCGGTGGCAGCCCTTATCTTAAGCAGTCTCTCTGGCGGCGCGTATGCGCATGAAGCAGGTGAATTCTTTATTCGTGCCGGTTCGGCAACGGTACGTCCAACTGAAGGTTCTGATAACGTGCTGGGAATGGGCGGCTTCAACGTCAGCAACAACACCCAGTTAGGTTTAACATTCACGTATATGGCGACGGATAACATTGGCGTTGAGCTTCTGGCAGCGACGCCATTCCGTCATCGCGTTGGTTTAGGCCCAACCGGTGATATCGCCACGGTGCATCATCTGCCGCCAACGCTGATGGCGCAGTGGTACTTTGGTGACTCAAGCAGCAAACTGCGCCCCTATATTGGCGCGGGCGTGAACTACACCACCTTCTTTGATGAGAAGTTTAACGATACCGGTAAAGAGGCCGGACTGACCGATCTCAGTCTGAAAGATTCATGGGGCGTGGCAGGACAGGTGGGGATGGACTATCTCATTAACCGCGACTGGTTAATTAACGCCTCGGTCTGGTATATGGATATCGATACTGATGTCCGCTTCAAGGCAGGCGGACAGCAACAAAGCATCAGTACCCGTCTGGATCCATGGGTATTTATGTTCTCTGCGGGTTATCGTTTCTGATTCTACTTTCCGGGACTGGCCAGAACATGGCCAGTCTTTCTACCGGCTTACCTCTACGGTTGCCCCTCCATATTCCAGCGGGCAGAACCCATATCCTGAAACACACGCTCGTCCGTGAAGGGCGGGAAGGTGGCCCGTGTTGCCGCGTCGGCTAAAGCCTGGCAATACGCTTTGTCTCCGCCTTTTATCTCCAGGTTCTGCAATAGCCCGTCGATGGTAAAGTCGAGATGCATGTTGCATCGCTTACCATTCCAGGCGTGCGGATCGGCCAGCGCCGAGTCCAGCGCTTTCTTTATCGCGGCAGCCTGTTGACCATAGATATCCTTATCGGAGACTTTACCGGACTGCTTATAGGAGCACGAGTCGAGAGCGGTTTTCTTCTGACAACCTTCAGGCGCGAGAGGGGCACAGCCCGTTATTGCTGTGGCAAGGCATACCAGCATCACTACTTTTTTCATTGTTAAGTCCGTTTATCGAAAATTTTATTGTACAACGTCTTAAATAAGCCCCGGAATTCCGGGGCTTAAGTTTCTCACCAGCCTCGCTAGCGTACAACCAGCACCGGGCATTTTGCATGGCGTACCACAACCGCCGCGTTTGAACCTAAAAGGTAGGTTGTGATATCCGGTCGATGGGACGCAATGATAATGAGGTCAGCGTTGATACTGTCAGCCAGCTTCAGGATCTGATCTTTAGGCGCACCTGAGATGGCGTGTGTCTCCACACGATCGGCAGGTAAATTGAACTGCTTAACCATCTCTTTGAGCTTCGTAAGGGCTTCCTCCTGAATCTCCGCAAGCTTTGGCATTTCAACCGAATACGCCAGCCCAAGCGATGAATAGTAAGGGAAAGAAGGCACTACCGTCAGAAAATGGATTTTACCGTTACCGATTGCTGCGTTTGCCTGAACATAGGGAATCACCTGTTCGGTCAGACGACTTTCAGAGATATCGACAGGGACTAAAATTGAATTAAACATACCTCACCTCCTGTTTGTTTTTTATCCACTTTAAGTGTAGTGCTACCATTTTCAGTGGCGCTGTATTCGCCATCAAAATGGGAGGTGAGGCAGCTTTTTTGACGGGGGGGACGCCCCCCGTCACCTGGCGGTTTACTTCTGGATAAGATAGCGAATGGTCGGGCCATCCTGCTGAATATCCAGTACGGTGTAACCGTGGTTTTTGGCATCCAGAGGAATGTTGTTGATGGACTGCGGGCAGTCGCTCACCACTTCCAGAATTTCCCCTTTTTGAAGCTGCGGGAGCGCTTCAAGCGTAGCGACAGCCGGGTAAGGACACGGTTCACCGACCATATCAAGGCGGTAGTCAGGCACAATCTCTTTCATGCTGCATTCTCCTGGGGTTCAGGTTTAACCGTGGCACGGCGAAAGAAGCGTTTCTCTTGCGCGACAACCAGTAAAAAAGCGACCAGCAGCAGGGCGTAGGTCACCAGCAGCCCGCCGAGCGGGCCAAACGTGCTGAGCAGATTCACCTTGTCCCAGTTCGTGGCCAGCACCGGAGACAAATCGTCCCAGTACCAGGCCAGCAGGGTGGAGCCGATGACGTTCCCCAGACCTACCCACCAGTAATGCACCTGACCTTCAACCGCGCGGTACATCCAGCCGGTTTCACACCCGCCAGCCAGTACAATTCCGAAGCCAAACAGCAGGCCGCCAATCACCGCGTTCGGACCAGCCCACATGATTTTCGGCTCAACACCCAGCTGCACATAGCTGAAGATGCCAATGGCGCTTACCGCCATACCCGCAATAATCGCTTTGGCCATCATTGTACGGCCGGTGATCCACATATCGCGAAACGCCGAGGTGAAGCAGATCTGCGCACGTTCTATCAGCAGGCCGAAACCGACACCGAACAACATGGCCAGGCCCAGCTTAGGCTGGTTGAGCGCCGTACAGAGCGCCCAGGCGACCATGGCGAAAAAGACCAGCATGCCGAGACGAAAACGACGACGCGCCTGAGAAGGCTTTTGCGTCAGCGGCGAGGCAGCGCTGACCTTCACCATTTTGACCGGAATGCGGAACAGCGGCAGGAGGGTAAACTTCGCGCCAAAGTAAGAGCCAATCGCCGTGGCGACAGCAAAAAACCAGGCGTGCAGCGAAAACTGTGGAATACCGGTAAAGAAAGCGGCCAGGTTACACCCCATCGCCAGACGGGCGCCGAATCCGGCAATCATACCGCCGACAATCGCCTGCATAACGCGTATCCGGCTTTTAGGCATTCGCAACTTAACGTTGTTAGCCCACAGCGCGGCGGCAAAACAGCCCCCGAACATGCCGATAATCATCATACCGTCGATGCGGGTCAGCGGCGTGCCGTCCAGATGAATAAGCTTATAGTAACCCCACTCCTCGGTATGTACGCCAGCGAGCTGCAGCAGTTGCCCACCCCAGCGGGTGAATTCGCCGGTAACGGCCCAGAAGGTGCCGGTAATGCCGAAATAGTAGGTGGAAAGGATCCCCGCCGCGATGACGGCCGGTACTGGTGACCAGAACTTAACCAGGTAAGTCTGTTTGAAGTATTGCCATGACATGAGTAAGCCTCTGAACTCAGAAGGTTTAAAGCCGAAAAGAGACCAAATCATACGCTTACGGCAAGGTTTGAAAAGCCATTCACGCCGAAAATATCGATGGGATCAATTTTGGCGTAACGCTTAAGTGATAGCGGGAATATAAGAGGAAGACCGTCTGGCTGAGTCGCCAGACGGTGGAAGGATCAGGCTTTACGCGTTGCGGCTTTCATCGCCGTAACAAATGCTTTGAGTTCAGCCAGCATCTGCTCGGGTTTGTCCACGTTCTTCTCAATGATTTTGACGATAGCAGAGCCGGAGATCGCGCCTGCCGCTTTTGCGTCAATTGCCGCCGTAACCTGATCCGGGGATGAAATCCCGAATCCCTGCAGCGGAGGTGCTGCGTGGTATTCAGCCAGTTTTTCTACCAGATGATGCAGCGGCAGCGCGGCTTTGTTTTCAGCACCCGTCACGCCCGCGCGGGAGAGCAGGTAGGTGTAACCACGGCCGTAAGAGGCAATCTGGCGCAGCAGTTCGTCATCCGCGTTTGGCGGGCAGATGAAAATCGGCGCTACGTTGTGACGCATAGCCGCCTGGCGGAATGGTGCAGACTCTTCAACCGGGACGTCGGCCACCAGCACGGAGTCAACGCCGACCCGCGCGCACTCGGCATAAAATTCGTCGATTCCGCGGTTAAACACCAGGTTGGCATACATCAGCAGGCCAATCGGAATGGTCGGGTGCTTCTGACGGATCGCGGCCAGCATCTCAAAACATTGCGTTGGGGTCACGCCCGCGGCAAAGGCACGCAGGGTGGCGTTCTGAATGGTCGGGCCATCCGCCAGAGGGTCAGAGAAGGGGATCCCCAGCTCCAGCGCATCGGCACCGGCTTCAATCAGGGTGTCGATAATTTTTAGCGACTGCTCCGGGCCCGGATCGCCCAGCGTGACGAAGGGAACGAACGCGCCTTCCTGGCGGGATTTCAGTTGTGCAAATGCGTTATCGTAGCGTTCCATCAGATTTCCCCTCGTGCTTTCAGAATATCGTGAACGGTGAAGATATCTTTATCACCGCGACCGGAAAGGTTAACGACCAGCAGTTGCTCTTTTTCCGGGGTTTCTTTCATCATTTTCAGCGCATGCGCCAGAGCATGCGAAGACTCCAGTGCCGGGATGATCCCTTCGCTGCGGCACAGCGTCTTAAACGCTTCCAGCGCTTCGTCATCGGTGATGGAGACGTAGTCCGCGCGTCCGGTGCTGTTCAGGAACGCATGCTGTGGCCCGACGGACGGGAAATCCAGACCGGCAGAGATGGAGTACGACTCTTCAATCTGACCTTCATCGGTCTGCATCATCGGCGCTTTCATGCCGAAGTAGATCCCCACGCGGCCATGTTTCAGCGGAGCGCCGTGCTCACCGGTTTCAATCCCGTGACCCGCTGGCTCCACGCCGATCAGGCCAACACGGGTTTCGTCGATAAAATCAGCGAACATCCCGATGGCGTTTGATCCCCCGCCCACGCAGGCAATCACCGCGTCCGGCAGACGGCCTTCTTTTTCAAGGATCTGCGCTTTGGTCTCTTCGCCAATCATGCGCTGGAATTCACGCACGATAGTCGGGAACGGGTGCGGGCCAGCGGCCGTGCCGAGCATGTAGTGCGCGGTTTCATAGCTACCAGACCAGTCGCGCAGCGCTTCGTTACAGGCATCTTTCAGCGTGGCTGAACCACTGTGAACCGGGATCACTTCTGCGCCCATCAGACGCATACGGAATACGTTCGGAGACTGACGCTCAACGTCTTTCGCCCCCATATAGATACGGCATTTCAGGCCAAGCAGGGCGCTTGCCAGTGCTGATGCCACGCCGTGCTGACCCGCGCCGGTTTCGGCGATGATCTCGGTTTTGCCCATCCGTTTTGCCAGCAGCGCCTGTCCTAACACCTGGTTGGTTTTATGCGCGCCGCCGTGCAGCAGGTCTTCACGCTTGAGGTACAGCGTGGTTTTGGTGCCGGCAGTCAGGTTACGGCATTTGGTCAGCGCTGTTGGACGGCCCGCGTAGTTTTTCAGCAGGTCGGTAAATTCAGCCTGAAACGCTGGATCTTTCTGTGCGCTCACAAACGCTTCTTCCAGCTGGCGCAGTGCGGGCATCAGGATCTGCGGAACGTACATCCCGCCGAACTCACCAAAATACGGGTTAAGTAATGTCGTCATTTTTTCTTCCTTAATATGCACGCAGAGTTTTAAATACCGAGGCCAGCTTACTGGCATCTTTGATGCCCGGTTGCGACTCTACGCCTGAATTGAAATCGAGGCCCGCGCAGCCGGTTTTGGCTGCTTCCACACAGTTATCCGGGCTAAGTCCACCCGCCAGCAGGACATTGTCCAGCGCTTCGCCGTTCAGCAGTGACCAGTCAAAACGCTGGCCTGTACCGCCCTGGCCGTTATCGAGCACGTATTTATCAACATGATTCAGGTTACGTGCTGGCAGGGTGCTGCCCACGCTCTGCGCTTTCCAGATCTGAACCTGAGGAGCCAGCCCGGCACGCAGGGCATCGATGTATGCCTGATCTTCATCACCGTGCAGTTGTACTGCACTAAGGGATAACGCTTCGGCTTTTGCCGTAACGTCCGCAATATCAGCGTTACGGAAGACGCCCACATAGCTGAGTGGGGCTGCCGCTATCACCTTGCGTGCCTGTTCATCGCTCACTGCACGCGGTGAGGAGCCCACAAAGATCAACCCGCCGTAAATAGCCCCCGCCTCATAGGCGGCCTGGGCATCCTGTTCGCGGGTTAAGCCGCACACTTTGTTTTCACCCAACAGCACCCGACGCACTGCGGCATTGAGATCGTCATGTGCCATCATCGCGGAGCCAATCAGGAAACCGTTGGCAAAGTGACTCAGCTCACGCACCTGGGCGTAGCTGTTGATCCCGGATTCACTGATAACAGTCACGCCAGAGCCCAGACGCGGTGCCAGCTGACGCGTACGATTCAGGTCAATTGACAGATCGCGCAGATCGCGGTTGTTAATCCCGACCACTTTCGCCTGCAGTGCAATGGCTCGCTCCAGCTCTTCTTCGTTGCTCACCTCGGTCAGCACGCCCATGTTGAGGCTGTGCGCCACCGCAGCCAGCTGGCGATACTGCTCGTCGTCGAGCACCGAGAGCATCAGCAGGCAGGCGTCAGCCTGGTAAAAACGCGCCAGCCAGATCTGATACGGGTCGATAATAAAGTCTTTGCACAGAATCGGTTGCGGCGCGATGCTGCTGACAACAGGCAGAAAATCGAAGCTGCCCTGGAAATATTTCTCATCCGTCAGCACAGAGATCGCCGACGCATGATGCTTATAAATACCGGCAATACGCGCCGGATCGAAATCCTCACGGATAACGCCTTTCGACGGGGAGGCTTTCTTGCACTCAAGAATAAATGCGGTGCGCGCGCCCTGCAGGGCATCATAGAAACGACGGCTGCTTGGGACGACGTCGTTCTGAAAACTGGCAAGCGGCTGCTGCGCTTTGCGGGCTTCCACCCAGATGGCCTTATCGGCAACGATTTTCGCTAAAACGGTCTGCATTCTTTACCCTCTTGCCGCAAGTGCGGTAACGCGATCGTAAGCTGCACCAGAGCGCAGTACGTCCAGAACTTTTTGTGCGTTGGCTTTGAGATCCTCTTCGCCGTGCAATCGCATCAGCATGGCGACGTTGGCTGCCACGGCTGCCTCATGGGCGACCTCTCCCTTACCTTGTAATAAGCGCGTGAGAATGTCACGGTTTTCTTCCGGCGTGCCGCCTGCCAGCGCCTCCTGATGATACGGCGTTAAACCAAAGTCGGCGGCTTCCAGCTGGTAGCTCAGGATTTCGCCATTGCGCAGTTCCGCGACGAGAGTTGGCGCGTGAAGGGACACTTCATCCATTCCCCCGCTGTGAACTACTGCCGCGCGCTGATAACCGAGCACGCGCAGGGTTTCGGCAATTGGCAGAACCAGTTCCGGGCTGTAAACACCAATCAGCGCCAGCGGCGGGTGCGCCGGGTTGATCAGCGGCCCCAGTACGTTAAACAGCGTGCGTGTTTTGAGTTGCTGACGAACCGGCATCGCATGGCGGAAACCGGTGTGATACTTCGGCGCAAACAGGAAGCAGACGCCCAGATCGTCCAGCGCTTCACGGGAGCGTTCGGCGTTCATATCCAGGTTAATACCGAAGGCAGCCAGCAAATCGGACGAGCCCGAGCGGCTGGAGACACTGCGGTTACCGTGTTTCGCCACCTTCAGGCCACACGCCGCGGCCACGAAGGCACTGGCGGTGGAGATATTGATGCTATTGCTGCCATCGCCCCCGGTGCCGACGATATCCGCAAACTGATAATCCGGGCGCGGGAAGGGGGCGGCATTTTCCAGCAGGGCCGTGGCGGCACCGGCGATTTCTTGCGGGCTTTCGCCGCGCACTTTCATGCTAACCAGTGCGGCCGCCAGCTGTTCAGGTTTCAGCTCACCGCGAACCACGGCAGAAAAGAGCTGGTGGCTCTCCTGCTGGCTCAGGGTCTGCGCCTGATACAGCTTTTCCAGAATCGGTTGCAGCGTGTTGGTCTGCTCCAGTTTCTGCAACGCCCAGTCCAGCGTCTGCTCCAGCAGTCGCGCGCCATGGGTCGTGAGAATCGACTCCGGATGGAACTGCATGCCGCAGACGCGATCCGCATCGTGACGCACGGCCATTACCATCCCTTCAAACGACGCGTTAATGGTCAGCCCGGCCGGGATGTTGCTGCCCACCAGGGAGTGATAGCGCGCAACCGGCAGCGGATTTGGCAGGACGGCAAACATCGCCTGGCCGTCATGTTCAATGCTGGAGGCTTTGCCGTGCAGGATCTCACCTGCCTGACCCACGTAGCCGCCATAGGCTTCCACAATCGCCTGGTGACCCAGGCAGATACCGATAATCGGCAGTTTACCGCGCATACGGGTCAGCAGCTCCGGCATACAGCCCGCTTCACTGGGGGCTCCTGGGCCAGGAGAGAGCATCAGCACCGGGTTTTGCATGGTTGCCAGACGGTCTATCAGCGTCTGTGCCGGAACATGGTTACGATAGATAACGACGTTGTGACCATTCGCACGCAGCTGATCTGCCAGGTTATAGGTAAAAGAGTCGATGTTATCGAGCAGCAGAATGTCAGCCATCAGAAAATCTCCTGTGCGTGATGTGCGGTAGCAATGGCGCGCAATACCGCGCGGGCTTTACTGCGGGTTTCGTCAGCTTCAGACTGCGGAACAGAATCCAGAACAATCCCTGCGCCTGCCTGCACGGTAGCGATACCGTCCTCAACGTAGGCGGAGCGGATCACAATGCAGGTATCCAGATCGCCATGGGCGGTGAAGTAGCCCACTGCACCACCGTAACTGCCGCGACGGCGCCCTTCAGCCGCCGCGATCAGCTGCATGGCGCGAACTTTCGGCGCGCCGCTCAGCGTGCCCATGTTCATACAGGCGCGGTAGGCGTGAAGCACGTCGAGGTCGCTACGCAGTTCGCCCACCACGCGGGATACCAGATGCATAACAAACGAGTAGCGGTCGACCTTGGTTAAGTCCGCCACGTAGCGGCTGCCAGGGGTACAAATGCGCGCCAGGTCGTTACGGGCCAGATCAACCAGCATCAGATGCTCGGAGAGCTCTTTATGGTCGGTACGCATTTCCAGCTCAATACGGCTGTCGAGATCGCGATCCAGCGAGCCATCGGCTCGACGGCCGCGTGGCCGGGTTCCGGCAATCGGGTAGATCTCAATCTGGCGGCTGGTGGCGTCATATTTCAGTGAACTTTCAGGGGATGCGCCAAACAGGGTGAAATCATTGTCCTGCATAAAGAACATGTACGGGCTTGGGTTGCTCTTTTTCAGCACGTCATAGGCCGCGAGCGGCGACGGGCAGGGCAGAGAGAAACGACGGGAAGGAACAACCTGGAAAATTTCTCCGGCGCGAATCGCTTTTTGCATCTGGCGAACCACGGCACCGTACTGATCGTCGCTCTGATTAACCTCACAGGTCATTTTCTCGACACGATGTACAGGGAGCGCAGGCGGCGCTTCGGTCATTTGTTGCTGCAACTGCTCAATACGCTGCTCAAGGCGTTTTTTCTCTGTCGCGGATGGCGTGAAGAGGCTTGCCTGAATACGGGTGTTTTTTTTCTGGTGGTCGATCACCAGTAAGGTTTCGGCCAGGTAGAAGCAGTAGTCGGGGCAGCGGTTACCCTGTTCAATGTCCGGTAAATCTTCGAACCCGGCCACCAGGTCGTAAGCAAACAGCCCGCCAAAGAACATTGCTTCGCGTTCATCTTCCGGCACGGTGACCAGATTTTGCAGCAGACGGAAGGCATCAAAAACGGAAAGAGAGCACAGGCGCGCGTCTTCGTCCAGCAGCTGGCTCACCGGCGGGAAGTGCAGAACGCGCATTTCAGGATGGTGTTCATTTTCAATACCAGCAGGCAGGCTCACATCCAGTAACGGCAGCAGAGCCGCACCGTTATCCGATAACGCTTTGATAGTGACAGTGTCACCTAACGCCGTAATGCGCAGCGCGCTGTCCACCAACAGCAGGCTCTTGAGATCGTCTTTGCTGTCAATATCGGCGGATTCCAGTAACAACGTGGCTGGACGCGCACCGCAGACCTGATGAAACAGCGCGGTTGGGTTGTGGCGATAGGCCGCCTCGCTGGTCAGCAATTCGAGGTGTGGTTTGGCTGTTTGCATTATGTTGTTCTCATTTATTCTGTTCAAAAAAAAGCCCGCTGATGAGCGGGCGGGTATCTGTTTGCTGTACGCAGACGTGTGACACTGCCCGGGAATCAGGAAGTGCGCCACCAACCGTGCAGAGTGAAATGTGCAGTCATTTTCAGATACCTTTCTCGTGTGAACTTTCGTACTAGTTAACTAGTTCGATGGCGTGTTGTCAACCCTTGATTTCAGAATTTCGTGGCAAGTCGGTATCATGGGCTTTTAAGATGTCTCTAACCTGTGACGGGAAGTGCTTTGAGCGATACCACCTACGCCGTAATTTATGATTTACACAGCCATACCCAGGCCTCCGATGGTCTGCTGACGCCCGAAGCGTTGGTGCATCGTGCCGTTGAAATGCGGGTTGGCACGCTGGCCATAACCGATCACGATACAACCGATGCCATTCCAGCCGCGCGCGCCGAGATTGCCCGCAGTGGTCTGGCACTCAAACTGGTTCCTGGCGTCGAGATATCGACCGTCTGGGAGAATCACGAAATCCATATTGTTGGCCTGAACATTGATATAGACCATCCGGTAATGTGTGCGTTTTTGCAAGAACAAAAAACGCGCCGCAACCAGCGCGCAGAAATGATCGCTGAACGTCTGGAAAAGGCGCATATTCCGGGCGCACTGGAAGGGGCACAAAGGCTGGCAAACGGGGGCGCGGTAACGCGCGGTCATTTTGCCCGTTTTCTGGTTGAGGCCGGCAAGGCCACAACGATAGCGGATGTCTTTAAACGCTATCTGGCTCGCGGGAAAACCGGATATGTTCCGCCACAGTGGTGTACAATAAAACAAGCTATTGATGTGATTCATCATTCTGGCGGTAAGGCCGTGCTGGCCCATCCGGGGCGGTATAATCTTTCTGCTAAATGGCTGAAAAGACTGCTGGCGCATTTTGCCGAATGCGGTGGCGAGGCGATGGAAGTCGCCCAGTGTCAGCAGGCGCCCAACGAGCGTTCGCAGCTTGCGACCTACGCCCGCCAGTTTGGTTTGCTGGCGTCACAAGGCTCAGATTTTCATCAGCCCTGTGCGTGGATAGAACTGGGACGCAAGCTTTGGTTACCCGCAGGCGTTGAGCCTGTCTGGCAGCTCTGGGAACAGCCACAGCAACTTGAAGAGAGGGAAGTATGAGTCAGTTTTTCTATATTCATCCGGATAATCCGCAGCCGCGCCTGATCAATCAGGCCGTGGAGATCGTGCGTAAAGGGGGCGTTATCGTCTACCCGACGGATTCGGGTTATGCGCTGGGCTGTAAGATTGAAGATAAAGCGGCGATGGAGCGTATTTGCCGTATTCGCCAGTTGCCGGACGGTCACAACTTTACCCTGATGTGCCGGGATCTCTCTGAGCTATCGACCTATGCTTATGTCGATAACGTGGCATTTCGTCTGATTAAAAATAACACGCCGGGCAACTACACCTTCATCCTGAAAGGGACGAAAGAGGTTCCGCGCCGTCTGTTACAGGAAAAGCGCAAAACCATCGGGATGCGTGTGCCGTCTAACCCGATTGCCCAGGCCTTGCTGGAAACGCTGGGTGAGCCGATGCTCTCAACCTCGCTGATGCTGCCCGGCAGTGAATTCACCGAGTCCGATCCGGAAGAGATCAAAGACCGTCTGGAAAAGGTGGTTGAGCTGATTATTCATGGCGGTTACCTCGGTCAGCAGCCGACCACGGTTGTCGATTTAACGGAAGATGCACCGGAAGTGATTCGCGAAGGCGTTGGCGATGTTAAGCCTTTCTTGTAAAGGTGTAAGCAGCTATACTACGCGGCCATCAAATCAGGGCATAGCCCTGGTTTGACCTGATTCGACGCCTGTGAAGGCGCACAAGATAAATATTAAATCATTTATAATCAATGAGTTAATCTCTTTTGATTAGTGGTTGTTACCAGCTTGTGTGACAGCTATTAGTCACATCTCGATTCCCATCATGAATTTACACCTTTTCCTTCGTTTTTTGCTTAACGACTCCGTATGTTGCTGTATCGCAAACGGGGCTTTATGGCTTCTATTGTCTAAAATCAGGGAAAAGGGGCAAAGGCTGGATATCTCCAGCCTTTGCCGGTCATCTCACTTTTTTGAAGATGAGCAGGATCAGAGGGATGCATACAGCGAAACCAATGATAGAGGCTAAAGCCGAATCAGAGTGATTTTGCGAGAGCTCCTTAACAAACCAGGTGCATTGAGAAGGGGTAAATTCTCCGCCTTGGCTCATTGTCTCTGAAAAGTTAAGAGCGAAGACAAGATCGAAATAAAGCACGATAACGTAATACGCTACGCAGATCAGCGCGATACTCATCCACCTGATCCAGAACTTCTTATTCATCATCGTAAGTGCTTCCCAATGAACCGCCAACTGTACCGCCTGAGTATGGGGATGTTGAGCCTGCAACAGCAGCGGAATCGGCAGCAGCTTGTTGAATTTTTGCACTCCCTCCCATTGGTTGAGGGCTATTTTTCTCGGTGTTAGGGTACTGCTGTTTGAATGTATTAGTCATTTCGACAACGAGCATTGAGGAGAAGTCTGCACTCTTTGATTCAAGATAACTTTGCAGTGATACCGGAATAGTAAAATCTTCTTCTATGTTG
Organism: Enterobacter cloacae complex sp. SHL021; assembly: GCF_049237765.1. NCBI lineage: Bacteria > Pseudomonadati > Pseudomonadota > Gammaproteobacteria > Enterobacterales > Enterobacteriaceae > Enterobacter > Enterobacter cloacae complex sp. SHL021. The sequence continues at coordinate 127,577 of NZ_JBMKJG010000015.1, forward strand.
ATTGGTAGCTGTGTTGTCGTGGATGTGTAACCGTGATCGAATAACTTTGAGCCAGCAAACTTGATCCCCTCAACTGAGTGGGTGGTACAGTTGCTACCAGTCACATCATACTTATCAATCGTGCGGCCTCTTCGCTTTGTACCGTCTTGCATGTTTGGCGTTTGAATTGGTGCTACACCGCCAATCCAAAGGTTTTCGAAGAATTTACGGGTTCTTTTGGAATCTGCATCATCAATGCGGAAAGCGCGAGCACCCATTTCATAAAGTTCGTATCGGTAATACTTACGCGCATCTTCATCTTGGAAAAAGTCTAAAATTCCATCCCCAGTGAAGGTACTTTTATCAGTACGCCCATAGCGTCCATAGGTGTAGAGATAAATGCTGTTATTCTCATGCACCGAAACGAAAGCATGACCTGCACTTGTTGTTTCAGTCCAGAGGTAAACGCCGTTAAGTAGCGGGTTATCTTCTGGCTTGCAGGTGTCAGCAAAGCTATTTTGCTTCTTCGCTGCCTGTGCATGTTGTTCAGGATCTGACTGTGGGAGAAATGTTGATGTAAGGATCTCTTCTGTGATACCTGAATGTTTCAACGAAGAGAGAGTATCTTGTTCATAACAGTCAGGAATAGTAGGGATGAACCTGGCCTTACACGGACAGGAACTGACGCTGTCCAGTGTTCCCGCCAGTCTTCTTCCATCGTCCCACGTGTCAGATGTGCCTCCTAATATTTTATATGTCCCCGGATGATTGCCGCATGAAACCAGGTCACCTTCCCGCGCTCCGGCTACACCATACCAACTTAGCGTTTCATCCCCGGTCAGTATCTTCCCTCTGCAGGTAGTCGGGTCACCCTCCCGAAGGTAAAAACCCATTGCCATAAATCCCTCTATTCTTAATGGAAATTAACGAGGTGACTATTTTACATACAATTACTTCATGGGCAATAATGGTCGAACTAAAGTAAAATTGTATCAAAGGCTCGTTCACTCTTTTCGGACAAAAGGGATGTTTCGGGAAACCGGGTTCATAACCAATGAGTCCTGGCCCAGACTATCAGCAGCCAGACTTAAACAAATGAAACGTGAAGAAGCATTCCTTTCGAAGTTAATGTAATATGCCGGGTCACGTTTATGCGGGTGTACTAAATGAGACACCCTTTAATGTAATAAGTACTTACATGACAATGAGATGCTTTTTAAGTTAGCTCATTATTTCATAAAGTACACCAGACGCCTGTGAAGGCGACACCTGAGGAAGCTCAATGAGCGAGAAGTTACAGAAAGTGCTGGCGCGTGCCGGCCACGGCTCACGCCGTGAAATCGAAGCCATTATTGAAGCCGGACGCGTGAGTGTGGACGGTAAAATCGCCACGCTCGGTGACCGCGTAGAAATCGTGCCGGGGCTTAAAATCCGTATCGACGGTCATCTTATCTCGGTTAAAGAATCTGCTGAGCAGATCTGCCGCGTGCTGGCGTACTACAAGCCGGAAGGTGAACTGTGTACGCGCAACGACCCGGAAGGTCGCCCGACGGTATTTGACCGTCTGCCTAAACTGCGTGGCGCACGCTGGATTGCCGTGGGGCGTCTGGATGTGAACACCTGCGGTCTGCTGCTATTCACAACGGATGGTGAGCTGGCAAACCGTCTGATGCACCCAAGTCGTGAAGTGGAACGCGAATACGCCGTACGCGTGTTCGGCCAGGTTGATGAGAACAAACTGCGCGATCTGTCGCGTGGCGTTCAGCTGGAAGACGGTCCTGCAGCGTTCAAAACCATCAAATTTACCGGTGGTGAAGGGATCAACCAGTGGTACAACGTTACCCTGACCGAAGGCCGTAACCGTGAGGTTCGTCGTCTGTGGGAAGCGGTGGGCGTGCAGGTTAGCCGTCTGATCCGTGTCCGTTACGGCGATATTCTGCTGCCAAAAGGTCTGCCACGTGGTGGCTATACCGAACTGGACCTGACGCAGACCAACTACCTGCGTGAACTGGTGGGACTGGCGCCAGAAACCACTTCCAAAGTGGCGGTGGAGAAAGATCGTCGTCGCATGAAGGCGAACCAGATCCGTCGTGCGGTGAAACGCCACAGCCTGGTGAACAATAATCGCCGCGCTGGCAGCCGTAATAACAACGGTTAAAAATAAAAGCCCGGTTAATATCACCGGGCTTTTTTATCAGTAATCAATGCCGATTTGCGCTTTGATACCGGCATCAAAAGCATGTTTAACCGGACGCAATTCGCTGACGGTATCCGCTAATTCCAGAATATCCCGATGACAGCCGCGGCCTGTGACGATCACCGTCTGATGCGCCGGGCGATTCCTGAGTGCCTCCAGTACGGCGTCCAGCGGCAGATAGTCGTAGGCGACCATATAGGTGATCTCATCCAGTAACACCATGTTCAGGGCCGGATCCGCCAGCATTCGTTTTGCATGCTCCCATACCGCGAGGCAGGCCGCGGTGTCGGTTTCCCGGTTTTGGGTATCCCACGTAAAGCCTGTCGCCATCACCTTGAACTCAACCCCGTGCGGTTCAAGTAAGTTACGTTCACCGTTGGGCCATTCCCCTTTAATGAACTGAATGACACCCACTTTCTGCCCGTGACCAACGGCGCGCGTGGCGGTACCAAAGGCAGCGGTGGTTTTGCCTTTGCCGTTGCCGGTAAACACGATGATGATCCCGCGTTCATCCTGCGCAGCGGCGACACGGGCATCAACCTGTTCTTTCAGGCGCTGCTGACGTTGCTGGTGACGTTCTTCACTCATTGCGAAATCCCGGGTTTACGGCCTGGCTGGGCATCAAAGGTCATCCCTGTTTTACGGCGGCTGTCATCGCCCATCAGCCAGAGATAGAGCGGCATAATATCTGCCGGGGTTTTAAGCTTCTGTGGATCTTCCGTCGGGAAGGCGCTGGCGCGCATTTTGGTACGCGTTCCGCCTGGGTTAATGCAGTTCACGCGCAGATGACGGCTCTGATACTCCTCCGCCAGCACCTGCATCATCCCTTCGGTCGCGAATTTTGAGACCGCATACGCTCCCCAGTTTGCGCGGCCTTCGCGCCCTACGCTGGAGGAGGTGAACACCAGCGAACCGGAATCAGATTTGAGTAATAAAGGAAGCAGTGCCTGGGTCAGGAAAAAGGTGCCGTTGATATTGACCTGCATGACCTGCTGCCAGATTTCAGGATCCTGTTCATCCATCGGGCGAACCTCCCCAAGCAAGCCGGCATTGTGCAGTACGCCATCCAGCCGTGGGTAGTGGGTGCTGATGCGGTGGGCAAGCTCCTGGCACGTTTCAGGGGTACAGGTGAGCAGATCCAGCGTGTACCAGCGGGCAGGAATGCCACCGGCGGCGTCAATCTCCTGAGCCACTCCTTTGAGTTTTTCTTCGTTACGGCCAATGAGAATTACGCTCGCGCCATAGTCAGCGTAGGTCAGTGCCGCTTCGCGGCCAATGCCATCGCTGGCACCAGTGACCAGAATGATGCGGTTCTGCAGCAGATTTTTTTGCGGTTGATAATGCACGGTGACTCCTCGGCGCACAGTGATGCAAAGACGCCTTATTGTGTGACTTTTCGGCTTTATGCCCGAATTAGCATGAGAATTCAATCAGTCTACAGGACGCATCGCTGTAAAATTAACAATTTGCAAATATTTAAACCAGAATCGGGGGATTCCTGAAGACGGCTCGCAGAGGTAATGTCACGAGCGAGACGCATGGGCAGGGCTGTTGTACACTGCCGTGAAAGATTCGTGGTTAAATCAAGGTGGAACGCGTGGAATTACTTTCTCAATATGGGTTGTTTTTGGCAAAGATCGCGACGGTGGTGATTGCCATTGCGGTAGTGGCCGTTCTGATTGTTAACCTGACGCAGCGCAAACGTCAGCGTGGTGAGTTACGCATTACCCGCCTGAGCGAGCAGTATAAAGAGATGCAGGAAGAGATGTCGCTGACCCTGCTTGACAGCCATCAACAGAAACTGTGGCACAAGGCGCAGAAGAAAAAGCATAAGCAGGACGCCAAAGCGGCAAAAGCCAAAGCGAAGCTTAACGCGCCGGAGGAAACCTCAACCCCGCGTGTCTATGTGCTCGATTTTAAAGGCAGCATGGATGCCCATGAAGTCTCTTCCCTGCGTGAAGAAGTCACCGCCGTGCTTGCCGTGGCTAAACCGCAGGATCAGGTGGTTGTCCGTCTTGAGAGTCCGGGTGGGGTCGTTCATGGTTATGGGCTGGCGGCTTCGCAGCTACAGCGTCTGCGTGAAAAACAGATCCCGCTGACGGTTGCCGTGGATAAAGTCGCGGCGAGTGGTGGCTATATGATGGCCTGCGTGGCGGATAAAATTGTTGCGGCGCCGTTTTCTATTATTGGCTCCATCGGGGTGGTTGCGCAAATCCCGAACTTTAACCGCTTCCTGAAAAACAAAGAGATCGACATTGAATTGCATACGGCGGGTCAGTACAAACGTACCCTGACGCTGCTGGGGGAGAACACGGAAGAAGGACGTCAGAAATTCCGCGAAGATCTCAATGAAACCCATCACCTCTTTAAAGACTTTGTGCACCGTATGCGCCCGGCGCTTGATATTGACCAGGTGGCAACAGGGGAGCACTGGTACGGTACGCAGGCGCAGGAAAAAGGGCTGGTGGATGAAGTGGGCACCAGTGACGACCTGCTGTTGAATCTGATGGAAGGGCGCGAACTGGTTGGCGTGCGCTTTACTCAGCGTAAGCGACTGCTTGACCGCTTTACGAACAGCGCGGCCGAAAGCGCGGATCGCCTGCTGCTCCGCTGGTTGCAACGCGGACAAAAACCGCTGCTGTAAACAAAAACGCGAGGCCAGTGCCTCGCGTTTTGCGTTAATCGACCAGATGATATTTCTCTGAAAGCGTGTGCGCCAGGTATTTAAACATATTGAATACGGCGGTGCTTTTCGGGGTGGGTAACCCTTGTTCGTCAAGGAAGTATTCGCCGCTGAATACCAGCACGCCGTTACGTTGTTCCACGCCGGTCGCTTCAATGCCCGCCAGGGTATCTTCATGGTCACGAATCAGCTTATTTGCTTCGATAAGCAGAGAGGCTCGATCAATGGGTTGGGTTGTATTCTGCATAATCCACTCCTTAAACAGTGACAATAGTCTACGCCGGGGGCGCTTTGGGGGCAAATTTTCCCTGTAATGTGAGGGGGTAAGGTGCCGTGACCTGGCTGGCAGGATTTGCTTTTGCATGCTAATAAAGTTGCGTAACGAATTTTATCAGGTAGAGTGTGCGCTTTCGTCATTCTGGCAACAGAATTGCTTGACATTCGACCGGGAATTCGTCACGAATTACATCCGATGTGAGAAAAATACCCGATAACTCAATCACCTGGGCGTTAACGCTTTAACGTTCAGTAAGACAAAGGGGTTGATATCCCCTGACGCAGTCGCAATATCAATGGCTCATCGTCAGTGGAAGGGAAATCAACATGCGGCGTATTCCTGGAAGAATTAAATTAGGTAAAGGTGAATATGGGTAAAGCTCTCGTCATCGTTGAGTCCCCGGCAAAAGCCAAAACGATCAATAAGTATCTGGGTAATGACTACGTGGTTAAGTCCAGCGTCGGTCACATCCGCGATTTGCCGACCAGTGGCTCAGCCAGCAAAAAGAGCGCAGACTCTACCTCCACCAAAGGGGCTAAAAAGCCTAAAAAGGATGAACGTAGCGCGCTTGTCAACCGTATGGGTGTTAACCCATGGCATAACTGGGATGCACACTATGAAGTGCTGCCCGGCAAAGAAAAAGTCGTTAACGAGCTGAAGCAGCTTGCTGAAAAAGCAGACCACATTTATCTCGCAACCGACCTTGACCGCGAAGGGGAAGCCATTGCCTGGCACCTGCGGGAAGTGATCGGGGGTGACGACAAACGCTACAGCCGTGTAGTGTTTAACGAAATTACGAAGAATGCGATTCGCCAGGCGTTTGAGAAGCCGGGTGAACTGAACATCGACCGCGTAAACGCGCAGCAGGCACGCCGTTTTATGGACCGTGTCGTGGGTTACATGGTCTCTCCACTGCTGTGGAAAAAGATTGCCCGCGGTCTGTCCGCAGGGCGTGTGCAGTCCGTTGCTGTGCGTCTGGTTGTTGAACGTGAGCGTGAGATCAAAGCCTTCGTCCCGGAAGAGTTCTGGGAAGTGGATGCCAATGTCACCACGCCGGGTGGAGATGCGCTGCCGCTGCAGGTGAGTCATCAGAATGACAAACCGTTCCGTCCTGAAAATCGTGAACAGACCATGGCGGCCGTGGCGCTGCTGGAAAAAGCGCGCTACCAGGTTCTGGAGCGTGAAGACAAACCGACCAGCAGCAAACCTGGCGCACCGTTTATTACGTCTACGCTGCAACAGGCTGCCAGCACGCGCCTGGGTTATGGCGTGAAGAAAACCATGATGATGGCCCAGCGTCTGTATGAAGCGGGTTATATCACCTATATGCGTACTGACTCGACAAACCTGAGCCAGGATGCCGTCAACATGGTGCGCGGTTACATCAGTGACAACTTCGGTAAGAAATACCTGCCAGCGAGTGAAAACCAGTACGCCAGCAAGGAGAACTCACAGGAAGCGCACGAAGCCATTCGTCCTTCTGACGTCTCCGTATTAGCCGAATCGCTGAAAGATATGGAAGCCGATGCCCAGAAGCTGTATCAGCTTATCTGGCGTCAGTTCGTGGCGTGTCAGATGACACCAGCACAGTATGACTCCACTACTCTGACCGTTGGTGCGGGTGATTTCCGCCTGAAAGCGCGTGGCCGTATCCTGCGCTTCGATGGCTGGACTAAAGTGATGCCTGCGCTGCGTAAGGGTGATGAAGACAGAACTCTGCCTGCGGTAAACAAAGGGGATGAGCTCTCTCTGGTTGATCTCGTGCCTGCCCAGCACTTCACCAAGCCGCCAGCGCGTTTCAGCGAAGCGTCTCTGGTTAAAGAGCTGGAAAAACGCGGTATTGGCCGTCCGTCCACCTATGCGTCGATTATTTCGACCATTCAGGACCGCGGTTACGTTCGTGTTGAAAACCGTCGTTTCTATGCGGAAAAAATGGGTGAGATCGTCACTGACCGCCTGGAAGCCAACTTCCGCGAACTGATGAACTACGACTTCACCGCGCAAATGGAAGACAGCCTCGATCAGGTTGCCAGCCATCAGGCCGAGTGGAAAAAGGTTCTCGACAGCTTCTTCAGCGACTTTACCAACCAGCTTGAAAAAGCGGAAAAAGATCCTGAAGAGGGGGGCATGCTGCCGAATCAGATGGTCCTGACCAGCATCGACTGCCCAACCTGCGGCCGTAAAATGGGGATCCGTACTGCCACCACTGGCGTTTTCCTCGGCTGTTCTGGCTATGCGCTGCCGCCGAAAGAACGCTGCAAAACCACCATTAACCTGGTACCTGAGAACGAAGTGCTCAACGTGCTGGAAGGTGATGATGCGGAAACCAACGCCCTGCGTGCAAAACGTCGCTGTAAGAAATGCGGCACCGCGATGGACAGCTACCTCATCGATCCAAAACGTAAATTGCACGTCTGCGGTAATAACCCGACCTGCGATGGATATGAGATCGAAGAGGGTGAGTTCCGCATTAAAGGTTACGACGGTCCTATCGTTGAGTGTGAGAAGTGTGGTTCTGAGATGCACCTGAAAATGGGGCGCTTCGGTAAATACATGGCATGTACCAACGACGAGTGTAAGAACACGCGTAAAATCCTGCGTAACGGTGAAGTCGCGCCGCCGAAGGAAGATCCGGTTCCGCTGCCAGAGTTGCCGTGCGAGAAGTCCGACGCTTACTTCGTGCTGCGTGATGGTGCTGCCGGCGTGTTCCTTGCGGCAAACACCTTCCCTAAATCGCGCGAAACCCGCGCGCCACTGGTGGAAGAGTTGTACCGTTTCCGCGACCGCCTGCCTGAGAAACTGCGCTACCTGGCCGATGCGCCACAGCAGGATCCGGAAGGCAATAAAACCGTTGTGCGTTTTAGCCGTAAAACGAAGCAGCAGTATGTTGCGGCAGAGAAAGAGGGTAAGGCGACCGGCTGGTCAGCATTCTTTGTGGATGGCAAATGGGTTGAAGGTAAGAAATAATCCTTCCTTACCGTAACTTACGTGTGAAAGGGCCGGACTTCCGGCCCTTTTTTATTACCTTGTTATTATTTTTTGTTCCGTACTATACAGTCAGGCTATAAATGATATAGTGGTTATAGTTAACCCTTTTCTTATTATCAAATCGTCTTAAGCGATTGACCGCATGCGCTAAATCGGATGGTCTGGCATGAAATTACAGCAGCTTCGTTATATTGTTGAGGTGGTAAACCACAACCTTAACGTCTCTTCTACCGCTGAGGGGCTATATACCTCTCAGCCGGGTATCAGCAAGCAGGTCCGCATGCTGGAAGATGAGTTAGGTATTCAGATTTTTGCTCGTAGCGGTAAACACCTCACCCAGGTGACGCCAGCAGGGCAGGAGATTATCCGCATCGCGCGGGAGGTCCTCTCTAAAGTCGACGCCATTAAATCGGTGGCGGGAGAGCATACCTGGCCGGATAAAGGGTCGCTGTATATTGCCACCACCCATACCCAGGCACGCTATGCGCTGCCGGGCGTTATTAAGGGCTTTATTGAGCGCTATCCACGCGTCTCTCTCCATATGCATCAGGGCTCGCCGACGCAAATCGCTGAGGCGGTTTCGAAGGGTAATGCGGACTTTGCTATCGCAACCGAAGCGCTGCATCTGTATGACGATCTGGTTATGCTGCCGTGCTATCACTGGAACCGTTCTATTGTCGTCACGCCCGATCACCCGTTAGCCGGTAAAGGGTCGGTCACTATTGAAGAGCTGGCGCAATATCCCTTAGTGACATATACCTTCGGCTTTACCGGGCGCTCCGAGCTTGACACTGCATTCAATCGTGCAGGATTAACGCCGCGTATCGTCTTCACCGCAACCGATGCTGACGTAATTAAGACCTACGTGCGGCTTGGACTGGGGGTAGGGGTGATTGCCAGCATGGCGGTTGATCCCGTATCCGACCCTGACCTCGTGCGTCTTGATGCGCATGATATTTTCAGCCATAGCACCACTAAGATTGGTTTCCGTCGCAGTACCTTCCTGCGTAGCTATATGTATGATTTCATTCAGCGCTTTGCCCCACATTTAACGCGCGACGTGGTCGATACGGCAGTGGCATTACGTTCAAATGAAGATATCGAAGAGATGTTTAAAGACATCAAACTTCCGGCAAAATAATCACTCCCGGTATCTTTCCGTCCAGGAAAGATACCGAAATAACCTCTCAAAGCTAAATTAGAATTATCATCATCTGCACTTAACTGCCGTATAATGTCATTAACCATTTATTCAGTGTGGTTATAATGTCGTGAATTGGCGACAAAAGTAGAACTAATTTTTGGCTTCGCAAATATTTCCTTTCAAATATTTATTTCTGGTCAAAAGAATGAATATTTCCCATCAATAGATACGTAAATTCACTGGCTTTTCGGCTAAAGTTTCTTTAGGATTTATCTCAACAGATGATTAATTGTACCAATTGTTTGGTCTCTAAATGATAAGCGATATCGATTGTATGAGGTTAGCAATGCCTTCAGGAAGTGAAGAACCGCAAAGGGATCCTGCGCTCAAGCGTAAAGCCTGGCTGGCGGTCTTTCTCGTCTCCGCCTTGTTTTGGGTGGTGGTTGCTTTCCTGGCCTGGAACTATTGGGGTTGAATATGGCAGTGACAGTACGTACAGAAACAGTTAAACAGATGTGTCAGCTTCGTGACAGGGGCCACAAAGTGCGCAAAGCACCTGCCACTGCCGTACCCGCGTCCTGGAAACTGACGCCGCAACAGCAAGCGTTTATTGATGTGTTCGCAGAAGACGAACCCAAAAAACAATAATTTACTTAATTGCGTAATGATGCAAATAGTCTGAATAAAGGCTCAATGCATTTGTACTCTTTAATAAATACACATCAGCAATATTGAACTGAGGGCAGACCTCGGAACCTTTAATAAATAATGCCTGGTGTCCCTATGATGAATAACATGATGTCTATGAAATACTGGTCATGGCTCGGCGTTTTTTCCGCGTCGATTCTGTTCTGGTCACAGCTTATCTGGCTGGCCCTCCACTAAATCGTAAAACCTCGCTACGGCGGGGTTTTTTGTTTTCTCCCCCGCACTGGAACATTCCTGGATTTATCATTTCGGGTTGTTATCAAAACGTTACGACATCTTTGTGTTATCTTTAATTACAGCCCTGATGATTGTCAGGACATCTCTGTAATTAAGGAGGAGCTTATGTCGGTAACCCTACGCGAAGCCAGTAAGGACACATTACAGGCAGAAAATAAAACCTGGCACTACTACAGCCTGCCGCTGGCAGCCAGGACGCTTGGGGACATTTCGCGTTTACCCAAATCCTTGAAAGTTTTACTGGAAAACCTCTTACGCTGGCAGGACGGTGATTCCGTCACCCTTGAAGATATCCAGGCGCTGGCAGGGTGGCTTAAGCATGCCCATGCTGACAGAGAAATTGCCTATCGACCGGCAAGGGTTCTGATGCAGGACTTTACCGGGGTCCCTGCTGTGGTTGACCTTGCGGCAATGCGCGAAGCGGTGAAGCGCCTTGGCGGCGATACTGCTAAAGTGAATCCGCTCTCTCCCGTTGATCTCGTTATCGACCACTCTGTCACCGTGGACCACTTTGGTGACGACGATGCCTTTGGCGAAAACGTACGTCTGGAAATGGAGCGTAACCACGAACGTTACGTCTTTCTGAAGTGGGGGCAGCAGGCCTTTAGCCGCTTTAGCGTCGTTCCGCCCGGTACGGGTATCTGCCACCAGGTGAATCTTGAATACCTGGGCAAAGCGGTCTGGAGTGAATTGCAGGATAAAGAGTGGGTGGCCTATCCGGATACTCTGGTGGGCACCGATTCGCATACCACCATGATTAACGGCCTGGGCGTTCTGGGCTGGGGCGTTGGCGGAATTGAAGCCGAAGCGGCCATGCTTGGCCAGCCGGTATCGATGCTGATCCCTGATGTGGTGGGCTTTAAGCTTACCGGCAAACTGTCGGAAGGCATTACTGCCACCGACCTGGTACTTACCGTCACGCAGATGCTGCGTAAGCATGGTGTGGTGGGTAAATTTGTCGAATTCTACGGTGACGGGCTGGATTCATTGCCGCTTGCCGACCGTGCCACCATCGCCAACATGGCGCCGGAGTATGGCGCAACCTGCGGCTTTTTCCCCATCGATACTGTCACGCTGGAATATATGCGCCTGAGTGGCCGTAGCGAAGAGCAGGTGGCGCTGGTTGAAGCGTATACCAAAGCGCAGGGGATGTGGCGTAACCCGGGCGATGAACCGGTATTTACCAGCACACTTGAACTGGATATGGGAACCGTCGAGGCGAGCCTGGCGGGGCCAAAACGTCCGCAGGATCGGGTGGCGTTGAGTGACGTACCGAAAGCCTTTGCCGCCAGTAATGAACTGGAGGTTAACACGGCGAAAAAAGACCACCGCCCAATCGACTATGTCCTGAACGGACATCAGTATCAGCTTCCGGATGGTGCGGTTGTCATTGCAGCCATAACCTCCTGTACAAATACGTCGAACCCCAGCGTGCTGATGGCGGCCGGTCTGCTGGCGAAGAAAGCGGTAGAGCTGGGGCTTAAGCCACAGCCGTGGGTAAAAGCCTCTCTGGCACCGGGCTCCAAAGTGGTTTCAGATTACCTTGCACAGGCCAGATTAACGCCGTATCTGGATGAGCTGGGCTTTAACCTGGTGGGGTACGGTTGCACCACCTGTATCGGGAACTCGGGTCCGTTACCTGAACCGATTGAGATGGCGATCAAGCAGGGCGATCTCACCGTCGGGGCCGTTCTCTCCGGTAACCGAAACTTTGAAGGCCGTATTCATCCGCTGGTCAAGACCAACTGGCTGGCGTCTCCACCGCTGGTTGTGGCATACGCTCTGGCCGGGAATATGAATATCAACCTGGTCACCGATCCGATTGGCCACGATCGCAAGAATGATCCGGTCTATCTGAAGGATATCTGGCCATCTGCCCGGGAAATTGCATTGGCCGTAGAGAAAGTTTCTACCGAAATGTTCCGCAAAGAGTATGCGGAGGTGTTTGAAGGTACGCCGGAATGGAAGGCCATCGACGTCGTGGGTTCAGATACCTATGACTGGCAGGACGATTCGACCTATATCCGCCTGTCGCCGTTCTTCGATGAGATGCTGGCTGAACCTGCACCGCTGCAGGATATCCACGGCGCGCGCATTCTGGCGATGCTGGGAGACTCTGTCACCACGGACCACATTTCGCCGGCGGGAAGCATCAAAGCCGACAGTCCAGCAGGCCGTTACCTGCAGAGTCGGGGTGTGGAGCGCCGGGATTTCAACTCCTACGGCTCGCGTCGTGGTAACCATGAAGTGATGATGCGCGGCACGTTTGCCAATATCCGTATCCGCAATGAAATGGTGCCGGGCGTGGAAGGGGGCATGACGCGACATTTGCCGGGGAGCGACGTGATCTCAATTTATGACGCCGCCGTCAAATACCAGCAGGAAGGCACGCCGCTGGCGGTTATCGCCGGGAAAGAGTACGGCTCTGGCTCCAGCCGTGACTGGGCGGCCAAAGGCCCGCGTCTGCTTGGGGTTCGGGTGGTGATTGCCGAATCGTTTGAACGTATCCACCGTTCAAACCTGATAGGGATGGGGATCCTGCCACTCGAATTCCCGCAGGGCGTCACCCGTAAAACGCTGGGCCTCACCGGGGAAGAGCTGATTGACATCAGCGGCCTGCAAAATCTGCAGCCGGGTAAAACGGTGCCGGTGAAATTAATGCGCGCAGACGGTAAAACAGAGGTGCTCGACTGCCGGTGTCGTATCGATACGGCAACAGAACTCACCTATTACCAGAACGACGGCATTCTACATTACGTGATTCGTAAGATGCTGGACTGATGGAGCCAGCCCGGCACGCGAGGGCGTTGCCGGGCACTTTGCGATCACTCGCTCAGCAGATGCCCCATTTTGGCGGCTTTGGTATCGAGGTAGTGCGCGTTTTTTGGGTTACGTCCCACAATGAGCGGTACACGCTCAACGATATTGATCCCCGCTTCGGTCAGAATTTCGACTTTTTTCGGGTTGTTAGTCAGCAGGCGTACTTCATCCACGCCCAGCAGCTTAAACATATCCGCACACAGCGTGAAATCGCGCTCATCGGCAGCGAAGCCGAGCTGGTGGTTTGCTTCTACCGTGTCGTACCCCTGGTCCTGCAGCGCGTAGGCGCGGATTTTATTCAGCAGGCCAATATTGCGCCCTTCCTGGCGGTGATAAAGCAGCACACCGCGACCCTCTTCGGCAATATGAGAGAGCGCTGCCTCCAGCTGGAAACCGCAATCACAGCGCAGGCTGAACAACGCATCGCCGGTCAGACACTCCGAATGAACGCGAGAAAGTACCGGGGTTTGTCCTGAAATGTCGCCGTACACCAGCGCGACGTGATCCTGTCCGGTCGCCAGTTCTTCAAATCCCACCATCAGGAAATCGCCCCATGGGGTTGGCAGTTTGGCTTCTGCCACACGTTTAAGCTGCATGTGATTCTCCAGAGTAGGCTGACACGTTTCGTGTCTTCCGCCTGTTTTTGCTTTCTGTATCCGTTCATTTTGCCACAAGCTCAGCAGGTTCGCCTAATGGCTGCCATGCTATACGAACGTTAAACGCACGATCCGACATATCCACCCGTCGGATGAATTTCAGTTATGATTGTGACGCTTAGCGAAAAAGGAGAAGACATGCTTTCAATCGCCAGACGAACGGCAGCAGGTGCGGCCATATTGTTGATTATGCCATTAGCCGTTTGGGTATCAGGCTGGATGTGGCAGCCCGGGCACAATACCCTGTGGCTGAAAACGTTATACTGGATAACAGAGACGGTCACCCAGCCATGGGGCATCATTACTCATGTAGTGCTTTGCGCCTGGTTTTTGTGGTGCCTGCGCTTTCGTCTCCGCGCAGCGCTGGTGCTCTTTGCTATCCTCGGTGGGGCGATTCTTGTTGGCCAGGGGGTAAAATCCTGGGTGAAAGGCCATGTGCAGGAGCCGCGGCCTTTTGTGGTCTGGCTGGAAAAAACGCATCATGTTCCGGTGAATGAGTTCTACAATTTAAAACGTAAAGATCGCGGTGCGCTGGTAAAAGAACAGCTTGCGGAACAGCAGGATATCCCGACGTTTTTACGTAAACACTGGCAAAAAGAGACCGGCTTTGCGTTTCCATCCGGGCACACCATGTTCGCCGCCAGTTGGGCACTTCTTGCCGTCGGCCTTTTATGGCCGCGGCGTCGGACTGTCACTATCGCCATTTTATTGGTCTGGGCGACGGGGGTGATGGGGAGCCGTCTACTGCTGGGCATGCACTGGCCACGCGATTTAGTGGTGGCGACGCTCATTTCATGGCTGCTTGTTACCCTTGCCACCTGGCTGGCTGAACGACTCTGCGGTCCGTTAACGCCGCCGCCGGAAGAGAAAGAAGAGATCGCCGAAAGGGAGCACAGTGGCGTCTGAAGGTTGATTTTGCGCATTTAGCCCATAAATCCATGACGGGCGCGTCACTTTTTCCGTTTCGCGCCCGTCGCTAAAATGGTAGTTTATAAGGCTGATTGCGGTAAGTTGAACACACTTTATTCGCTTGAACCACATAACGGGAAGTAATGTGAAATATTTACTCATTTTCTTACTGGTATTGGCGATTTTTGTCATTTCAGTCACATTGGGTGCACAAAACGATCAACAGGTGACGTTTAACTATCTGCTGGCGCAGGGCGAGTATCGGGTTTCGAGCCTGCTGGCGGTCTTGTTCGCAGCGGGTTTCGCCATCGGCTGGCTGGTTTGCGGTCTGTTCTGGTTAAAAGTACGTGTTTCGCTTGCGCGCGCTGAACGTAAAATTAAACGCCTCGAACATCAAATTGCGCCTGCGTCCGACATTCCGGAAAGCTCTGGTGTGCCGGTCGTCAAGGAATAATCGAATATGCTGGAGTTGTTGTTTCTGCTTTTGCCTGTAGCCGCTGCCTATGGCTGGTATATGGGCCGCAGAAGTGCGCAACAAACAAAACAGGATGAGGCGAACCGACTCTCCCGCGACTACGTTGCAGGGGTGAACTTCCTCCTGAGCAATCAACAGGATAAAGCGGTCGACCTGTTCCTCGACATGTTAAAAGAGGACACTGGGACCGTTGAAGCACACCTGACCCTGGGCAACCTGTTCCGCTCGCGCGGCGAGGTTGACCGTGCCATTCGTATTCACCAGACCCTCATGGAAAGCGCCTCGTTAACTTACGATCAGCGCCTGCTGGCAGTACAACAGCTGGGCCGCGACTACATGGCGGCAGGGTTGTATGACCGTGCGGAAGATATGTTCTCGCAACTGGTGGATGAAACAGATTTCCGCATAGGTGCGCTGCAGCAGCTGCTGCAGATTTACCAGGCCACCAGCGACTGGCAGAAAGCCATTGATACCGCTGAACGTCTGGTTAAGTTGGGTAAAGACAAACAGCGCGTCGAGATAGCCCATTTCTACTGCGAACTTGCCCTGCAACAGATGGGGAACGACGACATGGACAAAGCCATGGCGTTGCTGAAGAAAGGGGCCGCCGCAGACCGCAACAGCGCGCGTATTTCCATCATGATGGGGCGCGTGTTTATGGCAAGTGGCGACTATGCCAAAGCCGTTGAAAGCCTGCTGCGCGTCATTGATCAGGACAAAGAGCTGGTCAGTGAAACCCTTGAAATGCTGCAGACCTGTTATCAACAGCTGGGTAAACAGGATGAGTGGGTAGCGTTCCTGCGCCGCTGCGTGGAAGAGAACACCGGAGCCACTGCGGAGCTGATGCTTTCCGACGTAGTGGAGCAGCATGAGGGCAGCGACACGGCGCAGGTTTATATTACGCGTCAGCTGCAGCGTCATCCTACCATGCGGGTTTTCCATAAGCTGATGGATTACCACCTGAACGACGCAGAAGAAGGGCGTGCTAAAGAGAGCCTGATGGTGCTGCGTGACATGGTGGGCGAACAGGTGCGTAGCAAGCCGCGCTACCGCTGTCAGAAGTGTGGTTTTACCGCGTATACGCTGTACTGGCACTGTCCTTCATGCCGGGTCTGGTCAACCATCAAGCCTATTCGCGGTCTCGATGGGCAGTAATTTTTTAAAACTCCTCACTTTAGTTACAACATACTTATCACTTTTATAATCCCATTCAGCATCGTGCGGCTTGCCAGCCTGGCAGGGAATAAAACGATCCTGTCAATTTGTGGCGCTGGCAGGTAGAATGCACGCCGTTTATCTGTTCCGCGCCGCTGCGCGCCCATAGACGAAAAGGGCTGGTCATGACGTCTGTTACTTCCTCCACTTCCCGCGTAGTTACTGATTCTCCTGTTGTTGTTGCTCTTGATTACAATAAACGTGACGCTGCTCTGGCTTTTGTCGACGGTATTGATCCTCGCGACTGTCGCCTTAAAGTGGGCAAAGAGATGTTTACGTTATTTGGACCGCAAATCGTACGCGATCTGCAACAGCGCGGTTTTGACGTTTTCCTCGACCTCAAATTTCATGATATTCCAAACACCACGGCGCATGCCGTTGCCGCGGCTGCCGAGTTGGGTGTATGGATGGTTAACGTGCATGCATCGGGTGGGGCGAGAATGATGACAGCCGCGCGTGAAGCGCTTCTGCCGTTTGGTAGCGACGCCCCCTTGTTGATTGCGGTTACGGTGCTGACCAGCATGGACGAAAATGACCTGCGTGACCTCGGTGTGACGTTGTCACCGGCTCAACATGCAGAACGTCTTGCGCGACTGACGCAGAATTGCGGCCTGGACGGTGTAGTCTGTTCCGCGCAGGAAGCGGTGCGTTTCAAAACGGAGCTGGGCCAGAATTTCAAACTGGTCACGCCGGGTATTCGCCCAGCGGGTAGCGAGGCTGGCGATCAGCGCCGTATTATGACCCCTGAGCAGGCGCTGGCGGCAGGCGTGGACTACATGGTCATCGGCCGTCCAGTGACACAATCTGCTAATCCGGCAGAGACGCTTAAGGCTATCAACGCATCACTGAAAAAGGGGGCGTAATGACCGACTCAAACAGCCGTCTGGTCTATTCAACCGAAACCGGGCGCATTGATGAACCGAAAGCGAAAGCAGAGCGCCCGAAGGGCGACGGTATTGTCCGTATCCAGCGCCAGACCAGCGGGCGTAAAGGTAAGGGTGTTTGCCTTATCACGGGTATCGATCTGGATGATGCAGAACTGGCGAAACTGGCGGCTGAACTGAAAAAGAAATGTGGCTGCGGCGGTGCCGTCAAAGACGGGATAATCGAAATCCAGGGTGATAAACGCGATGTCATTAAATCGCATCTCGAAGCCAAAGGGATGAAAGTAAAACTGGCGGGCGGCTAAAATAAATGAGCCACGGTATTTACCGTGGCTCTTGTTTTATACGTGCGTAAGTCAGACCTGAAATGCGATAAATATCGCGATGCCCATCAGGGCGTATAATAATTATTTGCCGACCTGGTGACCGATAATACCACCAACAGCAGCACCACCTAATGTACCCAGCGTACTACCGTCTGTTAATACTGCACCACCCAGTGCACCAGCACCGGCACCAATGGCGGTGTTACGGTCACGTTTAGACCAGTTAGAGCATGCGCTCAGGGACATTGCTACAGTGATTGCCAGAACAGCGGCGGCTAATTTTTTGCTGGTTAAGGTCATAATACTTTCTCCTGAATTATCGATTCACGGAAAGATGCACGCTTTAAGTATAGACTAAACGAATACTTAAATTCTGTTCTCCGTGAAAGCTGGTCGCGCAGGTGTTACGTCATCACGCAGGTGATAGTCACTTCCTGTTATATCGCTAACATTAATTTTACGTATTCAGGGTCAGTTAAACAGGTAAAAACTCTTAAAGGGGGGTTAGGATTCCTCTCAGAGAGAGGTTAAGAGGCGCCTGAAATTCAGGCGCTCGCGGACTCAGGCGGGTTTTTTAATAATGTCGACGATAAGTCCGTCTTCCTGGAGTTTATTCCGATGCGCTTCGCTCAGACGGTCATCGGTAATTACGCGGCTGAACCGGGATATTGGCCCCATCGTATAAGGATGGACCGCGCCAAATTTTGAACTGTCGGTCAGCACGATTGCGTCACACTCTTTTTCCAGTACCGCGTTCACAACGTCTGAACGCATCATATCCCGACCGGTAAAGCCGGTTTCGGGCTGCCAGCCGTCAATACCGATGAAGGCCTTGCTGAAATGCACCTGCTGCACGTACTGACGCGTCAGTGGGCCGACCATGCTCTCACTTTTTTTCTGATAGATACCGCCCAGCAGGATGACCTCGCAGCGTGTCTCCTTCAACAAGTGAGCGATATAGCTACTGACGGTAATGATGGTGATGTCTTTTTGCTCGGCCAGGGTGCGGGCCAGCAGGGCGTTGCTACTGCCGTTCTCAATAAAGACCGTTTCGCCATTGTTCACTAAGGACGCGGCAAACTCAGCCAGCTCACGTTTGAGGGCATAGTTATTCATCATGCGGGTTTCTACGTCCTCGCTGTCCAGCGGGACCGCATACCCATGCGCACGACGCAGGTAGCTCTGTTTTTCGAGTAGATTCAGATCCTGACGGATGGTGACTTCAGAAACGCCTGTCGTTTTAGCGAGATCGACGACGCTCACGCGCCCCTGATCGATGACCATCTGCAAAATGATTTGTTGTCGGGAATTCATAGCATCCATTTAATAAAGCGAAACGAGGGCGGATAGGGCGTGGTTAAACTTCCCACGGGGCTTTTGGCTGTCTGTTTTCTGACGCGGTTTCGGCGCCATTCTGAGCCAGAAGTTCAGACTTCAGGATCTCAAGGTTACGGATCGCAGAGTGATAATCGCCCGCCACCAGTATATCCAGCACGGTATCAATTCGTTGGGCTACAGCCCTGAGAGATCCCCTCATAATTTCCCCAAAGCGTAACCATGTGTGAATAAATTTTGAGCTAGTAGGGTTGCAGCCACGAGTAAGTCTTCCCTTGTT
>NZ_JBMKJG010000016.1:0-122676 GCF_049237765.1 Enterobacter cloacae complex sp. SHL021
ATACGTCTTCGATTGGCAGCAGGAATGGCTTGTCAATCGCACGCTCTGGTTCTGGGATGTAAGAATCCAGGTAGCCAGCCAGTTCGATGATTTTCTCTTCCCACTCTGCTTCGCCTTCCAGCGCTTTCAGAGCAGAACCACGAACGATTGGGGTATCGTCGCCTGGGAAATCGTACTGAGACAGCAGTTCACGAACTTCCATCTCTACCAGTTCCAGCAGCTCTTCGTCATCAACCATGTCGCATTTGTTCAGGAACACGATGATGTAAGGAACGCCTACCTGACGACCCAGCAGGATGTGCTCACGAGTCTGAGGCATTGGGCCGTCAGTCGCAGCTACTACCAGGATCGCGCCGTCCATCTGCGCAGCACCGGTGATCATGTTTTTAACATAGTCGGCGTGGCCTGGGCAGTCTACGTGTGCGTAGTGGCGAGTCGGGGTGTCATATTCAACGTGAGAGGTGTTGATGGTGATACCACGAGCTTTTTCTTCTGGTGCGTTATCGATCTGGTCGAATGCACGAGCAGAACCACCGTAGGTTTTAGCCAGAACGGTAGTGATTGCAGCAGTCAGGGTAGTTTTACCATGGTCAACGTGGCCGATAGTACCAACGTTGACGTGCGGTTTTGTACGTTCAAATTTTTCTTTAGACACGGCTATATTCCTTACTATAGTGCTCTCCCCTCAGGAGAGAGCACGGGACTTAGGTTTTAATCCTGTGGATTACTTACCACGGGCTTCAATAACGGCCTGAGCAACGTTGTTAGGCGCATCATCATACTTCAGGAATTCCATGGTGTATGATGCACGACCTTTGGTCAGAGAACGCAGCTGAGTTGCATATCCGAACATTTCAGACAGCGGAACTTCAGCGTGGATCTTAACGCCAGTTACTTCGGATTCCTGACCGCGCAGCATACCGCGACGACGGCTCAAGTCACCGATAACGTCACCGGTGTTCTCTTCAGGAGTTTCTACTTCAACCTTCATGATTGGCTCAAGCAGAACTGGTTTTGCTTTCTTAAAGCCTTCTTTAAAGGCAATAGACGCAGCCAGTTTAAACGCCAGTTCAGAGGAGTCAACGTCGTGGTAAGAACCGAAGTGCAGACGGATACCCATGTCAACAACCGGATAGCCAGCCAGAGGGCCCGCTTTCAGCTGTTCCTGGATGCCTTTATCAACGGCAGGGATGTATTCGCCAGGAATTACACCACCTTTGATGTCGTTGATGAACTCGTAACCTTTCGGGTTAGAGCCCGGCTCCAGTGGGTACATGTCGATCACAACGTGACCGTACTGACCGCGACCACCAGACTGCTTAGCGTGTTTACCTTCGATATCGGTAACTTTCGCGCGAATCGCTTCGCGGTAAGCAACCTGAGGTTTACCCACGTTCGCTTCAACGTTGAACTCGCGCTTCATACGGTCAACGATGATGTCCAGGTGCAGTTCACCCATACCTGCGATGATGGTCTGGTTAGATTCTTCATCAGTCCATACGCGGAATGATGGGTCTTCTTTCGCCAGACGGCCCAGAGCCAGACCCATTTTTTCCTGGTCAGCTTTGGTTTTTGGTTCAACCGCGATGGAGATTACCGGCTCAGGGAATTCCATACGCTCCAGAATGATCGGGTGATCCGGGTCACACAGGGTGTCACCGGTGGTCACGTCTTTCAGACCGATAGCTGCAGCGATGTCGCCCGCACGAACTTCTTTGATCTCTTCACGTTTGTTAGCGTGCATCTGTACGATACGGCCAAAACGTTCACGCGCCGCTTTCACGGAGTTCAGGATGGTGTCACCGGAGTTAACCACACCAGAGTAAACGCGGAAGAAGGTCAGGTTACCCACGAATGGGTCGGTAGCAATTTTGAACGCCAGTGCAGAGAACGGCTCGTCGTCGCTTGCGTGACGCTCAGCCGGAGTATCTTTACCGTCGTCCAGGATGCCGTTGATCGCAGGAACGTCAACCGGGGATGGCAGGTAGTCAACTACCGCATCCAGCATCGCCTGAACACCTTTGTTCTTGAACGCAGAACCACAGGTTACCAGGATGATTTCGTTGTTCAGAACACGCTGACGCAGAGCTTTTTTGATCTCTTCTTCAGACAGTTCTTCACCACCCAGGTATTTCTCCATCAGCTCTTCAGAAGCTTCAGCAGCGGATTCGATCAGGTTCTGGTGCCATTCGTCAGCCAGGTCCTGCATCTCAGCCGGGATATCTTCGTATTCGAAGGTAACGCCCTGGTCTGCATCGTTCCAGTTGATGGCTTTCATTTTCACCAGATCGATAACGCCGGTGAAGCCTTCTTCAGCACCAATTGCCAGCTGCAGCGGAACAGGGTTCGCGCCCAGACGGGTTTTGATCTGGCCAACAACTTTCAGGAAGTTAGCACCCATACGGTCCATTTTGTTAACGAACGCGATGCGTGGAACTTTATATTTGTTCGCCTGACGCCATACGGTTTCAGACTGTGGCTGAACACCACCAACTGCGCAATAAACCATTACCGCGCCGTCAAGAACACGCATGGAACGTTCTACTTCGATGGTGAAGTCAACGTGCCCTGGGGTGTCGATGATGTTTACGCGATGCGGTTCGTACTGCTTAGCCATACCTGACCAGAATGCAGTAGTCGCTGCGGAGGTGATAGTAATACCACGCTCCTGCTCCTGTTCCATCCAGTCCATGGTGGCTGCGCCGTCATGAACTTCACCGATTTTATGGTTTACACCGGTGTAGAACAGAATACGTTCGGTAGTAGTGGTCTTACCGGCGTCGATGTGCGCACTGATACCGATGTTACGGTAGCGTGCGATGGGTGTTGTACGAGCCATTTGATTCCTCGTTTGTTTCTTTAGGCGTTCAGTTAAGTAACCCAGAGCGGGCAGCTTCTCTGAAGCGCCCGCCTGGTGACTAATACTCCGAAGGGATTACCAACGGTAGTGTGCGAACGCCTTGTTGGCTTCTGCCATACGGTGAACGTCTTCACGTTTCTTAACTGCAGTACCTTTGTTTTCTGCAGCATCAGAAAGTTCGTTCGCCAGACGCAGAGCCATGGATTTATCACCGCGTTTACGAGCAGCTTCAACGATCCAACGCATTGCCAGGGCATTACGACGAACCGGACGAACTTCAACTGGAACCTGATAAGTAGAACCACCAACGCGGCGGGACTTAACTTCTACAGTTGGGCGAACGTTGTCGAGAGCGACTTCGAAAGCTTCCAGTTCATTTTTACCAGAACGCTGAGCCAGGGTCTCCAGCGCGCTGTATACGATTGCTTCTGCAGTAGATTTTTTACCATCTACCATCAGGATATTTACAAATTTTGCCAGCAGTTCTGATCCGAATTTCGGATCTGGAAGAATTTTACGCTGACCAATGACGCGACGACGTGGCATGGGAATACTCCGTTGTTAATTCAGGATTGTCCAAAACTCTACGAGTTTAGTTTGACATTAAGATAAATCAGTTTGGCCTTACTTAACGGAGAACCATTAAGCCTTAGGACGCTTCACGCCGTACTTGGAGCGAGCCTGCTTACGGTCTTTAACACCTGAGCAGTCCAGCGCACCACGAACGGTGTGGTAACGAACACCCGGAAGGTCTTTAACACGACCGCCACGGATCAGGATCACGGAGTGCTCCTGCAGGTTGTGACCTTCACCACCGATGTAGGAAGTCACTTCGAAACCGTTAGTCAAACGCACACGGCATACTTTACGCAGTGCGGAGTTTGGTTTTTTAGGAGTGGTGGTATACACACGAGTACATACACCACGTTTCTGCGGGCATGCTTCCAGCGCAGGCACGTTGCTCTTTGCAACTTTGCGTGCACGTGGTTTGCGTACCAGCTGGTTAACTGTTGCCATTAAATAGCTCCTGGTTTTAGCTTTTGCTTCGTAAACACGTAATAAAACGACCTCATACAATATGAGGACGCGAAATTTTAGGGCTACGTCGAAAAGGTGTCAAGAAATATACAGCGATCTCAAATCACCAGTTCATTTGACTGGCGTGCGTCACAGTAAGATTGACGAAATCAGTATAGCCAACCACGTCAATTTTGGCTGAAATTTGACCAGAAAGACCCCGCGCATCCAGATCGTCCTTTAGCGCAGAGACAGTTATGGGGGCATTCGTGAGGATTTCAACGAAACGGCTGCCTTCCAGCGCAGCAAGTACACCATCCTGAATCAGCAGCAGGTCATCACCTTCGCGCAGCATGCTCAGTAGCGTGTCGATATCACATTGCCACGGTGAGCGGCTCAGGGTATGGAGCATGGCAGCCTCAGAAAGTCAGAACAGTGTCGTAGTGAGAGAGTTGTTCGCGCAGCGCAGCAGAAGACAGGCACGTGACATCCAGAACAAAAGGCGTCTTCTCATCTAATCCGCGAGCGGCCAGCGAGTCGGCACACACATAGAAGGTTTCAATGTCGTACAGCGGCAACACTTTAAAGGTGGCGATGTAATCCCGCATCAAAATCGCCTGCGGTTGCTGGCCCGCCAGAAGCTGAAACACCCCGTCCCCTAAAAAGAAGACGCCGATCTCCTCGGTCAATGCAGATGTCGCGAGCAGCGCATCCAGCCCTTCTCGGCCCGATGCGCTACCGTGCGGGGCAGTGGTAAAAACAAACGCGATGCGTTTCATCAGAATTGCACCACTCGGTCACAGGTGAGCGCAGCCTGCGCCAGCGCGCCCAGACCACTTAGCGTAAATCCGGGCTGCAGGTTGGAACCGGCTAAACCAAGACGCGCGGCTTCGGTTGTATCAGCGACACCACGACGCAGGGCCGCTGCCACGCAGATATGCAATTCAACACCCTGCGTCTCATTTAACGCCTGCCAGGCGCGCACCAGATCAAACTCATCGCTGGCCGGCGACGTAAACTGGTTCGCGTTATAGACCCCTTCCCGATAGAAGAAGACGCTCACCAGTTCATGTCCGGATTTTAGCAGCGCCAGGGCAAATTGCAGCGCGCTGCTGGCCTGCTGAGTGCCATACGCCGGGCCTGTCACCATTAACGCAAAACGCATTACTTATCTTGCCCCAGGAAATCACCGCTTTTGAACTGGCGAATATAGAGGTAGACCGTATGTTTGGAAATATTCAGGCGGTCAGCCACCTGATTGATGGCGTCTTTGATATCAAAAATGCCTTTTTCATAGAGATTCAGCACGATCTGACGGTTCTTGGCGTTGTTCGATACGTTGCGATCGGCATTCACCTCTTCAATCGTGAACTCCAGCGTCTGCGTGACGAGATCCTCAACTGAAGAAGCAAAGTTAACAGAAGAGCCCACGTCTGGCGTTTCAGGCGGAATAAAGGTGCTCATGATTTGCGAGAATGGCACATCAAGGTTCATGTTGATGCACAGCAGTCCGATCACACGATGCTCGCGATTTCGAATAGCAATGGTTTCTGATTTCATCAGCACGCCGCTTTTGGCGCGAGTGAAATAGCATTTGGAGACGCTGCTGTCCGCGCCGGTCATGTCATGCAGCATACGCAATGCAAGGTCGGTAATTGGCGAACCAATTTTACGGCCAGTATGCTCACCATTAGCAATGCGGATGGCGGAACACTTCAGATCTTGCAGGGAGTGCAATACGATTTCGCAGTGGGACCCAATGAGCATCGCTAACCCGTCCACCACCGCTTCGTAGGATTTCAGAATATCGAAGTCGGTCTGGTCGAAAGGACGTTGATCCAGCAAATCAAGTTCACTGGTTTCGTTGGTTAAAAGCGACCTGGACATGAAAAAAACACTCCTTTTCAGGAGCCTGTCGTTAGGTTTTCAGGGCAGGCTCATTATCTACACGGACAACTAAATTAATACAGCGTACCTGGCACTTTCCAGTGTTAATTATATCTGCCCCACAATAAAAAAAACCGCCGCCTTAAAGGCGGCGGTTTTCATCACATTACTTCTTCGAGTCTGCGGCAGCTTTTTGATCTGCCTGCGCTTCTGGTTTCGCATCGGCTTTCGGTGCCGGTTTGATATCCAGCAGCTCTACGTCAAACACCAGCGTAGAGTTGGCAGGGATACCCGGAACGCCGGTTTTGCCATAGGCCAGATCCGGTGGGATAACCAGCTTGATCTTACCGCCTTTCTTGATATTTTTCAGACCTTCGGTCCAGCCTGGGATCACACCATCCAGACGGAAGGAGAGCGGCTCACCGCGGGTGTAGGAGTTATCGAACTCTTTACCGTCGATCAGCGTACCTTTGTAGTTCACCACGACAGTATCGCTGTCTTTCGGTGCATCACCGGTACCTTCTTTCTCAACTTTGTATACCAGGCCGGTAGAAGAGGTTTTTACGCCCTTCTCTTTAGCAAAGGTATCGCGGTAGGCTTTGCCTTTCGCTTCGTTGTCTTTCGCGTCCGCTTCCATCTTCGTCTGAGCGGCACCTTTCACACGCGCTTCGAACGCCTGCAGAGTCTGTTCAATTTCCTGGTCAGACAGTTTGCTCTTATCAGCAAACGCATCCTGAACACCCGCGATCAGCTGAGCTTTGTCCAGTTTGATGCCCAGTTTCTCTTGTTCTTTCAGAGAATTTTCCATGTAACGACCCAGAGATGCGCCCAGTGCGTAGGCAGATTTCTGGTCGTCATTTTTGAACGCCGCTTTGCTGTCTGCAGTTGCAGCAGGCTTCGCAGCAGTATCAGCAGCGAAGGACAGCGGCGCGTTCAGCGCAACAGCCATCGTCGTCGCCAGCAGCGTTACTTTAAACAGTGATTTCATCCATATCTCCAGGGCCTGGGGACTCTCACCCCAGCATTAAACGTAAATGAGCTACGTACTATAAAACGTTGTGGAAGAAATCTACAGACAGACTCTCCCGATTCTCGCCACTTTTAAGACTATTTTTGTTTAAATAAGTTTCTTGCCAAAGGGATGGATACTGCACTAAGGAACAAACTCAGTTAAACTTCGCCGCCGCTGGCCCATTATGGCGAATCAGAAACAGACGAGGTGAATGATGAAGGACACAACGATTGAAGCGAGACTGGCTGAACTGGAAAGCCGCCTGGCTTTTCAGGACATCACCATCGAAGAGCTTAACCAGACCGTGACCGCGCATGAACTCGAAATGGCGAAACTGCGGGATCATATGCGCCTGCTGACGGAAAAGCTGAAGGCTACGCAGCCGTCAAACATCGCCTCACAGTCTGAAGAGACGCCACCACCTCACTATTGAGGCGAAAAAAAAGCGGGATAATCCCGCTTTTTTATTTTCCGTTATACGGAATTAGTGGCAGCCACAGCCGCCGTTACCGCAACCACCTTTACCGTGGTCGTGACCATGGTCGTGGCCGTGGCCACCGCAGCAGCCGTCATGGCCGTGATCGTGGTCATGGTCGTGACCGTGCGCACCGTGAACGTGGCCATGAGCCAGCTCTTCTTCGGTTGCTTCACGGATAGCGACAACTTCTACGTTGAACTTCAGGTTCTGGCCAGCCAGCATGTGGTTGCCATCAACCACAACGTGGTCGTCTTCAACTTCAGTAATTTCAACCGGAACCGGGCCCTGGTCAGTTTCCGCCAGGAAGCGCATGCCAACCTGCAGTTCGTCAACGCCCATGAACACGTCTTTAGGAACGCGCTGAACCAGGTTGTCGTCATACTGGCCGTATGCGTCGTTCGCGCCTACAGCAACGTCAAATTTATCGCCAACTTCATGACCTTCCAGCGCGTTTTCCAGGCCGGAAATCAGGGAACCGTGACCATGCAGGTAGTCCAGCGGCGCACTCACCGGAGACTCATCAACCAACACACCGTCTTCTGTACGTACCTGATAGGCCAGGCTGACCACCAGGTCTTTTGCTACTTTCATGATATCTCCTGAGCGTGGGAAAATTGCTGGCGCAGATTGTAGCGGAAATCTGCACCCGTGTACCCTTTAGCTTAAAAAAACTCAGGGCATATCGCTAGTCCGGATGAAAAATGCCGATCACTTGCTCTTCTTTGCGTACATGATCGCGCGCTTCTTTGTCGGCCTCACGCATCTGGTGGCCGCACTTAACACACTCAACAACATCAATATTATTTTCACGCCACATTGCCAGAGTATCTTGCGCCTGGCAGGAAGGGCACTTTGCGCCCGCAATAAAGCGTTTACGTACAGCCATATTTGGTTACCCTTTATTCAAATTCGTCCCATCCGTCCAGCTGGCGTCGTTCCTGCTGCATCTCGCGCTGGAAAATC
This sequence comes from Enterobacter cloacae complex sp. SHL021, assembly GCF_049237765.1. NCBI lineage: Bacteria > Pseudomonadati > Pseudomonadota > Gammaproteobacteria > Enterobacterales > Enterobacteriaceae > Enterobacter > Enterobacter cloacae complex sp. SHL021. The sequence goes on from NZ_JBMKJG010000016.1 coordinate 8,218, forward strand.
TCCTCCAGCTCGCGACGCGCTTCCCGCACGCGGGAAATCTGCGCCGTATCCGTGTGTACGGGCATCAGCTCGCGCAGCATTCGCATATCCAGCCGTCGGAAGTGCATCTGGGCCCGCTGCGCCTGATGCGGGTGCATACCCAGCGAAATCAACGCTTTGCGCCCCAGCTCCAGCGCACTGGAAAACGTCTCACGCGAGAAGTGTTTCACACCCGCCTGCAACAGTTCGTGCGCTTCAACACGACCCCGCGCACGCGCCAGAATATGCAGATGCGGGAAATGCTGCTGGCAGAGTTCGACCAGCTTCATCGTATCTTCCGGATCGTTACAGGTAATGACGATCGACTCCGCCGCCTCGGCACCTGCGGATCGCAGCAGTTCGAGCTGCGTCGCATCGCCGTAGTAAACCTTGTATCCATATTTGCGCATCAGGTTGACCGCGCTGATATCCCGCTCTAGCACCGTGATGCGCATTTTGTTCGCCATCAGCAGACGACCAATCACCTGCCCGAAGCGGCCAAACCCCACCACAATCACCTGCGGCTTATCGTCTTCCACCCACGGGGCTTCGTCTTCATCGTCAGCCGGGTTTAAGCGGCGCGACAGCAGTTTATCCACCAGCTTCATCAGCAGCGGCGTGGTCATCATCGACAGCGTGACCGTCACCAGCAGAAGCGCCATCTGATCGTCTTTGAACAGTTTCTGGGACGATGCCGTAGAGAACAGCACAAACGCGAACTCTCCCCCCTGGCTTAGCACGCTGGCAAACTGCATACGTTCCGAACTGCGCAGCCCGGATATACGCGCCAGGACATACAGCACCAGCGTTTTCACCGCCACCAGCACAGCCACGCTCACAATAACCCATAGCAGATGGGTATAGAGCACACCGAGATTGAGCGCCATGCCCACCGAAATAAAGAACAGCCCTAACAGCAGCCCTTTAAAGGGTTCGATCGCAATTTCCAGTTCGTGGCGGTATTCGCTCTCGGCGAGCAGCACCCCGGCGATAAACGTACCCAGCGCCATCGACAGCCCCAGCGCGTCCATAAACAGCGCAGAGCCTAATACCAGCAGCAGCGTTGCAGCGGTAAACACCTCGCGCACGCCTGACGCGGCGATAAAGCGGAACACCGGCCGCAGCAGAAAACGTCCCCCAATTAGCATGCCCGCAAAAGCCAGCACCTTCATGGAGACTTTTGCCCAGTCAAAGTGATCGTCACCCGGCCCGGCCAACAGCGGCACCAGCGCTAACGCCGGGATCACCGCTAAATCCTGAAACAGCAGCACCGAAAAGCCCAGTTGCCCCGACTCACTGCGGTTCATGCCCTTATCCCGCATCAGCTGCAATGCCATCGCCGTTGAGGACATGGCAAGGCCAATACCGCCGATGGTCGCCGCCTGCCACGAAAAGTCAGTGAGCATCAGCAACCCGGCCAGAATGGCCGCGCTGAACAGCACCTGCGCCGCACCAACGCCAAAGATAGAGCGCCGGAGCTGCCACAGCTTTGACGGATTAAGCTCCAGGCCAATGATGAACATCAGGAAGACCACACCCAGCTCGGAGAAATGGAGAATTTCATCGACATCGCTGATGAATCCCAGCCCCCAGGGGCCAATCGCGATCCCCGCCAGCAGATACCCGAGTACCGCGCCAATACCGAGCCGTGCGGCCAACGGTACAGCCACCACCGCGGCAAACAAAAACAGCACCCCGGCGAGGAGTAAATTCGATCCTTCCATTAACGCCCTCCTGCCGGAATCGGTGATGCCAGCCATTCTCCGTACGCTCTGGCGTGGCTCGCCAGCGCCTTCGGATCCTGACGCCGTGCCCAGTAGACAATAATCGGGCTCATCCAGTGCATACGGCACATCGCCGCCGTCAGTTCAAACGGTCGCAGGATATCGCTCATCGGATAACGGTTAAGGCCATCGTAGCGGTAGGCGCTCTCCGGCTCACCGGTGGTAATCACACTACGCCAGTACTTTCCCGCCAGTTGGTTGCCCCCCACCCCGCTGGAAAACCCCCGGCTCAGCACCCGATCCAGCCACTCTTTCAGCAGGGCCGGACAGCTATAGGTATAGAGCGGATGCTGGAACACAATCACATCATGCTGACGCAGCAATTCCTGCTCGTACGGAATATCGATAAAGAAATCAGGGTAGTGCGCGTAGAGGTCGTGCACCGTCACGTTACTGAGCTGAGTAGCCGGCTTAAGCAGGACGCGGTTTGCCACCGAGTCCTGAGATTCCGGATGGGCATACAGCAGCAGCACTTTTGCTGTCTGAGACATCACTCCCCTCCCGGTTCTGTTTCTGTTTTTGTGTATCGTCGTTGTTTTGGGCTACCATGGCGGCCCGGTGCGGAAAATGGCCCACACCTTACATTATCATAATGACAAATTAACATAGTCGGAACATACGGCGCTTCTATGATTGTTTTCTCCTCGTTACAAATTCGCCGCGGCGTGCGCGTCCTGCTGGATAACGCCACCGCCACCATTAATCCAGGTCAAAAAGTGGGTCTGGTCGGCAAAAACGGCTGCGGTAAATCCACCCTGCTGGCGCTGCTGAAAAACGAGATTAGCGCGGATGGCGGTAACTTTACTTATCCGGGAAACTGGCAGCTCGCCTGGGTAAACCAGGAGACGCCCGCCCTGAGTGAGCCGGCGCTCGACTATGTTATTGATGGCGATCGTGAATACCGTAAGCTGGAAGCGGAACTGAACGCCGCCAACGAGCGCAACGATGGCCACGCCATCGCCACCGTCCACGGCAAGCTGGACGCCATCGACGCGTGGACCATTCGCTCCCGCGCCTCCAGCCTGCTCCACGGCCTGGGGTTCAGCAACGAACAGCTTGAACGTCCCGTCAGCGACTTCTCCGGTGGCTGGCGTATGCGTCTTAACCTGGCGCAGGCGCTGATCTGCCGCTCCGATTTGCTGTTGCTCGATGAACCGACCAACCACCTCGATCTCGATGCGGTCATTTGGCTGGAGAAGTGGCTCAAGAGCTATCAGGGCACTCTGATTCTGATCTCCCACGACCGCGACTTCCTCGATCCGGTGGTGGATAAAATCATTCATATCGAACAGCAAAATATGTTCGAGTACACCGGTAACTACAGCTCTTTCGAACGCCAGCGCGCAACGCGCCTCGCTCAACAGCAGGCGATGTACGAAAGCCAGCAGCAGCGCGTGGCGCATCTGCAGAGTTTTGTTGACCGCTTCAAGGCCAAAGCCTCAAAGGCCAAGCAGGCCCAGAGCCGCATCAAGATGCTGGAACGCATGGAGATGATTGCCCCGGCGCATGTGGATAACCCGTTCCACTTTAGCTTCCGCGAGCCGGAGAGCCTGCCAAACCCGCTGCTGAAGATGGAAAAAGTGAGCGCCGGATACGGCGATCGCATCATCCTCGACTCCATCAAACTCAACCTGGTGCCGGGTTCGCGCATTGGTCTTCTGGGGCGTAACGGTGCCGGTAAGTCAACGCTCATCAAACTGCTGGCGGGCGAGCTTAACCCGGTAAGCGGCGAAATCGGTCTGGCGAAAGGCATCAAGCTGGGCTACTTCGCCCAGCATCAGCTGGAATTTTTACGCGCGGATGAATCCCCTATCCAGCATCTGGCGCGCCTGGCGCCGCAGGAGATGGAGCAGAAGCTGCGCGACTACCTCGGCGGCTTTGGCTTCCAGGGTGATAAGGTCACTGAAAACACAGAGCGTTTCTCCGGCGGCGAAAAAGCGCGTCTGGTGCTGGCGCTGATCGTCTGGCAGCGCCCGAACCTGCTGCTGCTCGATGAACCGACCAACCACCTCGACCTCGACATGCGTCAGGCGTTGACCGAAGCGCTGATTGAGTTTGAGGGCGCGCTGGTTGTGGTCTCGCACGATCGTCACCTGATCCGCTCCACCACGGACGATCTCTATCTGGTGCACGACGGAAAAGTCGAGCCGTTTGACGGCGACCTGGAAGACTATCAGCAGTGGCTGACGGACGTGCAGAAGCAAGAGAACCAGCCGGAAGAGTCGGCGAAAGAGAACGCCAACAGCGCGCAGGCGCGTAAAGATCAGAAGCGTCGTGAAGCTGAACTGCGTACTCAGACTCAACCACTGCGTAAAGAGATTGCCCGTCTCGAAAAAGAGATGGAAAAGCTCAACGCCACGCTTGCCGCCGTTGAAGAGAAGCTGGGCGACAGCGAACTGTATGACCAGAGCCGTAAAGCGGAGCTGACCGACTGTCTGCAAACCCAGGCGAAGACCAAATCCAGCCTCGAAGAGTGCGAAATGGCATGGCTGGATGCCCAGGAACAGCTGGAAGCGATGCTGCAGGCTGACTGACACGCCGGGAGGGTTATGGGTTTCGATATCACGAGCGACATTACATTCCGTAAGCTCAGCATCTTCATGACGTTTATGGAGAAGGGCAATATCGCGCGTACTGCCGAAACGCTGGGTCTGAGCGGCGTCAGCGTGCATCGTGCACTGCATACTCTGGAAGAGAACGTCCGCTGTCCGCTCTTTACCCATAAGGGACGTAACCTGATTGCCCTTCCGTCCGCCTGGACGCTGCTGGAGTATTGTCAGGAGGTTATGCAGGTGATGGAGCGCGGGCTGGAAGAGTCCCGTAAAGTCGCCGGTATTGGTCAGGGACGGTTGCGCGTCGGCACGCTCTACTCGCTGACGCTGGAAACCGTGCCGCGCCTGATCATGGGCATGAAGCTGCGTCGCCCGGATCTGGAGATGGATCTGACGATGGGCTCTAACGATACGTTGCTGCATATGCTTGACGACGGTACGCTGGACGCGATCCTCATCTCTATTTCCGAAAGCAATATCGACCGCAACAGCCTTGAAGTCCTGCCCCTGTTTCATGATGACATTTTCCTGGCCGCGCCTGCCTCTGCCACGCTGAATACCAGCGGGCTGGCGGATTTACGCGATTACAAAGATCAGAAATTTGTCTCGCTGGCAGAAGGGTTTGCCACCTATGCGGGGTTCCAGGAAGCATTTCATATCGCCGGATTTGAACCGGAAATCGTCACCCGCGTGAATGACATTTTCTCAATGCTCAGTCTGGTTCAGGCGGGCGTCGGCTTTACGCTGATGCCGGGCAGGATGAAGAAGGTCTACGAAAATTCGGTGCAGCTACTGAAGCTGGCAGAACCGTACCAGATGCAGCAGCTTATCGCGATTGTGTTCGCCCGCAACCGCGAGCAGGACCCGAGCCTGCGGGCATTAGCCGCCGAAGGGCGGATGTATGCGCGCAGCCTGCAGGAAAGTGTGTGATACAAAACAAGGCAACCGAACCCGTAGGCCCGGTAAGGCGTAGCCGCCACCGGGCTAAAAATTCACGAACGAAGCCTTCCTGCCAGATGCACCGCCACATCCACACCGCTGCGCTCGAGTGATATGGTCTCCCCTTCCCACGCCGCCTGACGTGTCAGGCAGGTCAGGACGCCACCGGGCGGCATCTCGATCGCCAGCCGGGCTTCACGTTCATTCGCGGCAATCACCGCCTCCTGCCAGCGCACGGTGCGCGCCATGTTCATGGCAAGATCGTCCGCGATTTTCTCCGGCTGCCAGAGCACGCGTCCGGTGCTGCCGCTCAGATACGCACAGCGCGGTCGGGAAAGGGTGACCGCTTCAAACGCCGAGGCCAGCTTTTGTGCCGGCTTCGCCAGCAGTTCACAATGGGATGGCACGCTGACTGCCAGCCTTTGCACTTTGCTCGCCCCCTTTTCCAGAGCGCGTTTTGCCACCTGCGCCATCCCTTCATCGGATCCGGCAATGACGATCTGCGTTTCGGCATTCAGGTTAGCAATATACGTTCCGCTACCCTCGATAAGCTGTTCCACCTGCGGCAGGGTTAAGCCCATGATGGCCGTCAGGCCGTAGCCGTGGGGCCAGGCCTGTTCCATCAGATCGCCACGCAGCGCCACCAGCTTAAGGGCGTCCGTAAATTCCAGCGCCCCTGCTACTACCGCCGCGGGATAAGCACCAATCGATAAACCGCTGACGATGTCAGGCGACACGTCACGTCGCTCCAGCTCGCGCGCCCAGGACACGCCAGCAATCAGCAGAGAAAGCTGAACCGCACGGGTATGGGTTAACGAGGCGGCACTATCCAGCGTATCAACTTCGGCACCCAGCACCTCACGCGCCTGAGCCAGTTCCGTTCCCGGCAGGTTTTGCAGCATACCTTCATGCTGCGTACCCTGCCCCGGAAAGGTAAACAGTATTTTCATCACTCCTCCCTGCGCCATGGGTCTGCCACCAGGCGTGGCCCACGGCGGGTTTTCAGCAGCGTTTTGCCATCGCGCAGCCACTCCGCCAGCGCGAATCCGCCCTCTGGTGTATCCACCTGGGTATCAGCCCGGCACAGCGCACCACTCAACTGCGACTGCCAGGCGGTAAACGCGTCGGGTGATATCGGCTGCGGGGCGCGGATCAGCAGATCAAGATCGCTGTCGGCATGGATCACCGGAATGCCGGTCGCCAGCGCATAGCCGGTGCTGCCGGTTATACCCCATGTCCAAGGCCACGGCTGCTGCGCAAGCTGTAACGCCACCTGAACCGGTGGCTGGGTGACAAACGGCGAACGCAGCAGATCGGCGGTGGCGCACAGCTCTTCAGGTGACACCACGCGTAACACATTCCCGGGCTTCACCCATCCGGCCGCCCGCTGGTCGCGGCGCAGTCCGCGCACGCCAACGGGGATTCGGCCATCGTTATCAACATCACGCCGCACCACCACCGGCAGGCCGGTATGCCAGGCGGCATCCACCCAGGTTTCAGTAATACCTTCCAGCGCGTCGCGCGAGGTAAGCCAGATGAGGTCGTGGGGGCGTAATGTTGTGGTCATGATTACATTCCTGAAGTCAGCGAGATAAACAGCGGCAGCGACAGGATACACAGGACTGAGCTTAACAGCAGTACCGCTTCTGCATCCGGTGACTGCACGCCAAAGCGGTTACCAAACACGACCCCGAAGAAACCCGCGGACAGCGCAATCATCAGAATGGCGGTGATCGCCACGGAGCCGTGCAGACCGAAGATTAAAACGATACCCCAGGCAATGGCTGGCTGGATCAGCAGCTTAGCGATGGTGGAAGTGATCACCATGGTGTTGATCTGCAGCTTACGGGCAGAGAGGATCACCCCAGTCAGGAACAGCGCCGCAGCGGTGGCAGACAGCCCCAACGGTTTAATTGCAGAGAGGACCAGTTCCGGCATTTTGATGCCGATGGCGGATAAAATCACACCCAGCAGAGGCCCCATCACGATCGGTTTTTTAATGGATCGCCACATCAGCACCGGCAGCATAGAGAGGGTTGAGCCGGAGATATTGCCCTCAGCGCGCGCTTTTTCCCGCTCCAGGATCAGCAGACAGAACGGCGTCATCAGCACGGACCCGCAGGCAATAGAGACCGCCACAGACAGAGACGTGGTAGATCCTTCACCCAGCACGCTGCCCAGAATCGGCAGACCAAGCGCCGCATAGTTTGGCAGCGCGACGGTGAGCGTCAGCACGGCCGCATCCTGAGGGGATTTTTTAAAGACCTTCGTGGCAAGGAAATAGATGGCTGCGTAGGTGATCCACATCGCCAGAGTCAGTACCAGGATCAGCGGCGACTGCGCCACGATACCGGTCCACGGGGTTTGCACGGTCGCGCTGAACAGCGCGGCAGGCAGCGCAAAATCCATGACGAAGATATTGAGCAGGGAAACATTTTTGTTATCGACCATCTTTGCCTTACCGGCCCAGAATCCCAGCAGCATGATGACGAAAATCGGTGCGAGAGCATGAACAATTACGTAAGTCATAAATCACCTGTGATTAAAAAGAAGTAGCACTGGCGCGATGATTATTATTTTCAGGATGCAGTTTCCCGCACGGGCGTAACGGATACGCCCGTGAGGTTGTGCATCTGGCAGGTCTCTTTTTACTTACCAGCTGGCGCGCATACGTTCGCGTACGAGCGCCGAGCTGCGGCGATTGTCAGCACCCAGACGGCTTTTCAGCGTCGGATCCTGACGAGCGTCACTGATGACCTGTTGCAGGGTGGTTTTCACCAGCGTCAGGTCGCTATCGGATGGGGCATCCGGGTTGCTGATATCCAGCAGGCTCGAGAGCAGCCCCAGCGTGGCGTAGTTGCTGATGTCATACGCCATAGGTGGGATAGTGGCGGCCAGTTTTTCCAGCGCCTCCACGCTGCGCAGGGTGATCCGCGCGGCAGACGCTTTCCCCATGGCATGGATGAGCACGCCTTTATCGTTAAAAGCAATCAGTCGGTTGGCCTGGTAACCATGCGCCAGAAACGCGCCGGACATGGCTTTACCCACAATCAGGCCAATCACCGCATGACCCGCCAGGCGCGCGTTGGCGTAGGCGGCCGCAGCGCCTGCCAGCGCCTGGTGGATACCAAACGCCTCTTCGCGACGGCCATAAGCCTGGCTTGGGACGTCGATCACCGCCACAATCGGGCGTTTAACGGCTTTATCAGCATCTGCCGCGACGGTTTCGCTGACCACTTTCGCCAGCGTCCAGCCTTCCAGCAGACCGACTTCCCCTTTCGCCGCGCGCGGGAAGTGGTTGTTGGCATCCGGCACTACGGCGATAAAACGCACCGTTTCACCGTTCAGCTCGCCGTCTGCCGCCTGCACGGACGGGCATAACCCTTCCACACGTTTTGCATTCGGGGCGAGAATGTCCAGCCAGAGTTCGCCACGGCTCATTGCGTTACTCATCATTTCACCTCCCGGGCAAAAAGCGCGTTAATCTGTTCGGCATCGGCCTGCTTGCGGGTGTCGAAATTCATCAGGCGGTTCAGGTAATCGTCGTAGTTATCGGTACGATGTTTCGCCGGGATGCCTTTGGCGATGGCCTCGTTCATCGCGGCTTTCACCGCATTCACGCCGTCGCCGACCAGCGCGTCCACCAGCCCGCTCTGATAGCGCACCTCACCGCCGGTCATGCTCCAGATAAACGGACGGTCGCGGGAGTCGTACTCTTCAATGCCCGCTTCCTGCTCAATAACCTGTGGGCCGTTTAACCCCAGACGCGCTTCGCGGGTCACAATCAGGTAGCTGCAAAGCGCTGCGGCGATGGACATCCCGCCGAAGCAGCCCACGGTTCCGGCCACAATCCCGATAACGGGCGTGTAGCGACGCAGGTCAACAATCGCCGCGTGGATATCGGCAATCGCCGCCAGGCCGAGGTTGGCTTCCTGCAGGCGTACGCCGCCGGTTTCGAGGCACAGCACCGCCTGAGTCGGAATGCCGTTGCGGTTATCTTCCGCTGCCAGCTCCAGTGCTGCTGCCATTTTCGCGCCGGAGACCTCGCCCATGCTGCCGCCCTGGAACGCGCCTTCAATCGCCACGACGACCGCAGGCTGGCCGTTGATAGTCCCTTTCGCGACCACCATGCCGTCATCGGCCTGCGGCACAATGCCCTGTGGCCCCAACCACGGAGAGATAATGCCTGCAAACGGATCCAGCAGTTCGCGGTAGCTGCCCTCGTCGAGCAACGCCTGCGCACGCTGGCGCGCTTTTAATTCGATAAAGCTGCTGTCATCACGCATGGCTCACCCCTTCAAAAACCTGTTCGATACGAATGCGCGCCACGCCCGGCGTCGCGCCAAAGTCGTGGATGGTCAGTTTGCCTGCGGGCAGACTGCTGACGGTCTCCAGGCGGCTGAATAATGCCTCCCAGCGTCCGCGGCTGTTGTCGACGGAGGTGGTGATATCAATGGTTAAGGTCTGGCCCGGTTCGGCGGAGAACAGCACCTCCATATCCCCGGATCCAACTACCCCTGCCAGCGCCCGGCCGCTTAACGTGCGGCTGGCTGGCATGGTCAATGTGATTTTTTCCATAACATCCTCTTAATGCTTTGAATAGGGCGTTTCGACACGGTCAAGAAACAGCGTGGCGGCAAGCAGGTCGGCGGCACCGCCCGGTGAGGCATTGAGCGTCAGCATCTGGCGATCTAACCGCGCCAGCGCCTGCTGCCCCGCGAGCGTTGCGCATCCTCCGGCGTTCAGTACCGCCCGGGCGCCGTTCTGCATGGCGTCCAGCCCCTCCATTCCAGCGCGCGACAGCACGCAGGTATCGGTGAGCGAGGTCATGATTGCCATCAGCGCGTCGAGTCTGGCGTTTGTTTCGCTGCTGCCGTTGAGACGGCTCAGGCGAAGCTGCGGCAGCGCGCGCTGCATGATGTGCGGAAACGCCTGCTGAGCCTCTTCCCGCGCGCCCGGTACGCGGTAGCGGTGCGTGGCGCGTAACCCCTTACTGAACACCTTCGGTGCCGCGTCGTCCGGGAGTTTCGCCAGCTGTGCGGCGGTGTTAGCGACGGTTTGCGCGCGGGCATCGCCGCCCAGCATCGCCACCGCGCTCACCAGCAGCCCCAGCGCCCAGATTGCGCCACGGTGCGTATTCACGCCGTCGGTGGCGATCATCATCTGCCGTTCGCCTTCACGGCCAAGGCGGCCAACGGTTTGCCGTAGGGCAATATCCGCCGGACGCTGCCAGCTCTGCTGCGCCAGCGCCTGAAACGTGGAGGTCAGGCTGTGCGCGGAGCGCTCCATCAGCGCAAGCGATAAATCGTGGTGCGCGCCGTTCCCCCGACTGTCCACCAGACCGGGTTTCGGGCTTAAGCGTGCTTCGTCAATCAGACACTGCGTGGCGGTTCGCGCCAGCCATTCGGCACCGCCTTCAACCTGAATCTGGGGCAGAAGTGTCATTACCAGCTCCGGAATTTCGCAGGTGGGTTGTAGAGACCGCCGGACCACTCAACGAGGTCAGCCACGCTGCCCGCCGCCAGCAGAGAGCGGGTGGCATCAGTACGGCGAATCCCCATGTCTTCCGGGTACACGACCTTGCCGCTCTGGCGCAGTTCCGCCACGCGTCTGGCATCCACGCCCAGACCAATATCGGTGATACCGGCCACGGCTGCGACCATGGCGCGACGCTCTTCCAGATCTTTTGCCCGGTAGAGGTAGGCAATCCCCTCTTCCGTCAGCACGTGGGTGACGTCATCGCCGTAAATCATCACCGGTGCCAGCGGCATGCCGGAGGCTTTCGCCACGTCAACGGCGTCCAGTTTTTCCACGAAGGTAGGCTTCACGCCCGCCTGGAAGGTTTCCACCATCTGTACGACCAGTTTTTTACCGCGTTGCATCGGGTCGGGTTCGGTGATCATGTTCAGCCAGGCCGGAGTGGCGTGGCGACGGCCGTGTGGATCATGGCCCATGTTCGGCGCGCCGCCGAAGCCGGAGAGACGACCGCGGGTCACCGTTGAGGAGTTGGCGTAACCATCCACCTGCAGGGTTGAGCCGATAAACATATCCACCGCGTACTGGCCCGCCAGCTGGCAGAAGGCGCGGTTGGAGCGCATGGAGCCGTCAGCACCGGTGAAGAACACGTCCGGACGGGCGCGGATGTACTCTTCCATCCCCAGTTCGCCGCCGAAGCAGTGCACGCTCTCCACCCAGCCGCTTTCAATTGCCGGGATCAGCGTCGGATGCGGGTTCAGCGTCCAGTGTTTACAGATTTTGCCCTTCAGGCCGAGCTGTTCACCGTAGGTGGGCAGCAGCAGCTCAATTGCCGCGGTGTTAAAACCGATCCCGTGGTTCAGAGACTGCACCTGGTGTTCAGCGTAGATGCCTTTGATGGCCATCATCGCCATCAGGATATGTTCCTGTTTGATCAGGCGCGGGTCGCGGGTAAACAGCGGTTCGATAAAGAATGGCTTGTCGGCCACCACCACGTAGTCAATCCAGGAGCCTGGGATATCAACGCGCGGCAGGTCGCATTCGTCGTCCACCAGCTCGTTAACCTGTGCGATGACGATGCCATCGTGGAACGCGGCGGCCTCCACCAGCGCCGGGGTATCTTCGGTACTTGCCCCGGTGTAGAGATTGCCTTTGCGGTCTGCTTTAAACCCGGCGATCAGCGCCACGTTTGGTGAAAGGTCGACGTAGAGACGCGAATACAGTTCGATATAGGTATGAATAGCACCGATTTCGAGTTGACCATCCTCCAGCAGCTGGGAGATGCGCAGGCTCTGTGTGCCGGAGAAGGAGAAGTCCAGCTTACGGGCAATGCCCTTCTCAAAGATATCCAGATGTTCACTGCGGCCAACGCTTGGCATGATCATGTGCAGGTCATGCACAATTTGCGGGTTTACTTCGGCCAGCGAGCGGGAAAGAAAATCCGCCTGCTTCTGGTTGTTGCCTTCCAGAACGACCTTATCGCCTGGCGCGATCAGCTTTTCCAGCATGGCGACAAGGTCGCCGGTTGGCAGAACCTTGCCCTGCACCGGTACGGAGGCCAGACGACGCGCTTTTTCGCTGCGTCGGGTGTTCCATTGCCGGGTGGGTATTTGCCCAGATAACATTATTAACCTCCTGATTCAGCACATCATTTTGATTTGCTTAACGCTGAGTAAAGTCTGCACCCTGGCGGAAAAGGCATCAATTAAGCGTAGAGTGGAATCATTAGCCTGAGAGTAATAATCAAGGTAAATATTTGTGATCGGGATCAGTTCATGCTTCGGAAAACCAGGCTAAACGGGGTACAATTCGGAAGGTATAGTAAATTTCTGACAAGAATCAGCATCGCCCTTATGACCCAAATCATTCCCTCAGACTTCGACCTCACCGCCGAAGACAGCACTGATTTCGTGCCCATGCGCGGCGTGGCCAACTGCCACCTGCAGACCATGCTGCCGCGCCTGATCCGCCGCAAGGTGCAGTTCACTCCGCACTGGCAGCGGCTGGATTTGCCGGACGGTGATTTTCTGGATCTCGCCTGGAGCGAAGATCCCGAACAGGCGCGCCATAAACCCCGCCTGGTGGTGTTTCACGGTCTGGAAGGCAGCCTGCACAGCCCGTATGCCCATGGGTTAATCCAGGCGGCAAAAGCGCGCGGCTGGCTGGGCGTGGTGATGCATTTTCGGGGATGCAGCGGCGAGCCGAATCGTCAGAAACGCATCTATCACTCCGGCGAAACCGAAGATGGCACCTGGTTTTTGCACTGGCTGCGGGATAATTTCGGCACTGTGCCGACGGCGGCGGTGGGCTATTCGCTCGGCGGAAATATGCTGGCCTGTCTGCTGGCTAAAGAGGGAGACGCGGTACCGCTGAATGCCGCGGTGATTGTCTCTGCCCCCTTCATGCTGGAACAGTGCAGCTACCACATGGAGAAAGGCTTTTCCCGGGTCTATCAGCGCTACCTGCTCAACCTGCTAAAAGCCAATGCGGCGCGCAAGCTGAAGGCCTATCCGGATACCCTGCCAGTAAGCCTGCGTCAGTTGAAAAAGGTCCGCCGCATTCGTGAGTTCGACGACCTGATCACCGCCAAAATTCATGGGTTCGCCGATGCCATTGACTACTATCGTCAGTGCAGCGCCATGCCGCTGCTCAGCAAGATCACTCAGCCGACGCTGATCATTCACGCGAAAGATGACCCGTTTATGGATCATCACTCCATCCCTGCACAGGAATTTCTGCCCGACAACGTTCACTACCAGCTGACCGAGCACGGCGGTCACGTGGGGTTTGTCGGCGGAACGCTGCGTCGCCCGAAAATGTGGCTGGAGACGCGCATTCCTGACTGGTTAACCCCTTACCTGGACGGTGCAACATGATTATCCCCTGGCAGGATCTGGCGCCCGAAACGCTCGATAATCTGATTGAAAGCTTTGTCTTGCGTGAAGGCACCGATTATGGTGAACATGAACGCTCGCTTGAGCAAAAGGTCAACGATGTTAAACGCCAGCTTAAAAGCGGCGACGTGGTGCTGGTGTGGTCTGAACTGCATGAGACGGTCAATATCATGCCCCGCAACGCGTTTCACGGCTGATCTTTCAACCTTTCCAGTCAGGGAGTTGCTATGTCTGCCAGACATCCGGTTATTGCCGTTACGGGGTCGAGTGGTGCGGGAACCACCACCACCAGCCTCGCGTTTCGCAAGATTTTCGCCCAGTTGAATCTCCGCGCAGCGGAGGTCGAAGGCGACAGCTTTCACCGCTATACGCGCCCGGAGATGGACATGGCCATCCGCAAAGCGCGTGATTTGGGCAAACACATCAGCTACTTCGGCCCGGAGGCCAATGACTTCGGCCTGCTGGAGCAAACGTTTCAGGAGTACGGTCTAAGCGGCAAAGGCCAGTCCCGCAAGTATCTGCACACCTACGACGAAGCCGTTCCCTGGAATCAGGTCCCGGGCACCTTTACTCCCTGGCAGCCGCTGCCGGAACCTACCGACGTGCTGTTTTACGAAGGATTGCACGGCGGCGTGGTGACGCCGCATCACGACGTGGCGCGACATGTGGATCTGCTGGTCGGCGTGGTGCCAATCGTGAACCTGGAGTGGATCCAGAAGCTGACGCGAGACATCAGCGAGCGCGGCCATTCACGCGAGGCGGTGATGGATTCGGTTGTGCGCTCAATGGAAGATTACATCAATTACCTGACACCACAGTTTTCCCGCACCCACATCAACTTCCAGCGTGTGCCGACGGTGGACACTTCCAACCCGTTCGCGGCCAAAAGTATCCCGTCGCTGGATGAGAGCTTTGTGGTGATCCATTTCCGCAATCTCGACGGCATCGATTACCCCTGGCTGCTGGCGATGCTGCAGGGTTCGTTTATTTCTCACATGAATACGTTAGTGGTGCCCGGCGGAAAAATGGGGCTGGCGATGGAGCTGATCATGACGCCGCTGGTGCAGCGGTTGATGGAAGGGAAACAGATCGCATAATCATATTCCCTCTCCCGGTAGGAGAGGGTTAGGGTGAGGGCATCAACACGCACGATGCCCCGTCAATCACGCCTCGATCACTTCATACGAATGGGTAATTTTTACGGCTTTCTCCAGCATTAATGCCACAGAGCAGTATTTTTCCGCAGACAGATCCACCGCGCGTGAGACGGCAGCATCTTTCAGCGCTTTCCCGGTGACAACAAAATGCAGGTTAATGTGCGTGAACAGGCGTGGCGCCTCTTCGCGACGTTCTGACGTGAGCTTGACTTCACAGTCGGTCACATCATGACGGCCCTTTTGCAGAATCGACACCACGTCAATCGCGCTGCATCCCCCTGCCGCCATCAGCACCATCTCCATTGGGCTGGGTGCTTTATCGCCGGAGTTACCGTCCATCAAAATCTGGTGTCCCGACGAGGACTCGCCCAGGAACGTTAAACCTTCTACCCATTTCACGCGCGCTTGCATATTCATTAGCTCCAACGTTGCATTTTTGGTGACAGATTACGCGTGCGTTACATTTCTCGCAATGGAAGGCGACCTGCGTCATGCTGAAGCGAGACACCAGGAGACACGCGGCGAAAGCTATGCTAAAACACTCTGGATGCTACAGTAATACATTGACGTTACACATGTATGCAGAGGACATCAAACTTTACTGGCTGCGAAACGTTACGACAGCCGACTTCCCAGGTATGGGTAAGAATTCGATTGCAACCCCAGAGTCCGGATGCATCTTATGACTCTGGTGACAGCTTATAACAGAGGATAACAGCGCATGGTGCTTGGCAAACCGCAAACAGACCCGACTCTCGAATGGTTCTTGTCTCATTGCCACATTCATAAGTACCCATCGAAGAGCACGCTGATTCACCAGGGTGAAAAAGCGGAAACGTTGTATTACATCGTCAAAGGCTCGGTGGCAGTGCTGATCAAAGATGAAGAAGGGAAAGAGATGATCCTTTCTTATCTGAACCAGGGCGATTTTATCGGTGAACTGGGCCTGTTTGAAGAAGGCCAGGAACGTAGCGCCTGGGTTCGTGCAAAGACAGCATGTGAAGTGGCTGAAATTTCCTACAAGAAATTCCGTCAGTTGATTCAGGTTAACCCTGACATCCTGATGCGTCTTTCTTCGCAGATGGCTCGCCGTCTGCAGGTGACATCAGAGAAAGTGGGTAACCTCGCCTTCCTGGACGTGACCGGCCGTATCGCGCAGACCCTGCTGAACCTGGCGAAACAGCCAGACGCTATGACCCACCCTGACGGCATGCAAATTAAAATTACCCGCCAGGAAATTGGTCAGATCGTCGGTTGCTCCCGTGAAACAGTGGGCCGTATCCTGAAAATGCTGGAAGATCAGAACCTGATCTCCGCCCACGGTAAAACCATCGTGGTTTACGGAACCCGTTAATCCCGATAAAACGGCGTGCCATCGCAAGGTGTCACGCCGTTTTTGTCTCTACTCCCCATGTGGCGCAGGCTGATTTATCACCCGGAAGTTAACTACGCACTGCGACAAACGCTGGTGTTGTGCCTTCCTGTGGCCGTGGGCCTGATCCTTGGGCATCTTCAGCAGGGGCTGCTGTTTTCACTGGTTCCCGCCTGCTGCAACATTGCCGGTCTCGACACCCCGCATAAGCGTTTTTTCAAACGTCTGATTATCGGCGGTTCGCTGTTTGCCGGGTGTAGCCTGGCCGTGCAGCTTTTGCTGGCCCGCGATATTCCGCTGCCGCTGATCCTGAGCGTGCTGGCGATGACGCTGGGGGTGACCGCCGAAATCAGTTCACTGCACGCGCGTTTACTGCCCGCCTCACTCATCGCGGCCATCTTTACCCTGAGTCTCGCAGGTAACATGCCAGTGTGGGAGCCGCTGCTGATCTACACCCTCGGTACGCTATGGTATGGCCTGTTTAACTGGTTCTGGTTCTGGCTGTGGCGGGAACAACCGCTGCGTGAATCCCTGAGCCTGCTCTATGTCCAGCTTGCGGAGTACTGCGAAGCCAAATACACACTGCTGACCCAGCATACCGACCCGGAAAAATCGCTGCCGCCGCTGCTGACGCGCCAGCAGAAGGTGGTGGATCTGATAAGCCAGTGCTACCAGCAGCTGCATATGCTGGCCGCCAACAAGAACCACGAATATAAACGGCTGCTGCGCACCTTCCAGGTGGGGCTGGATCTGCAGGAGCATATCTCCGTGAGCCTGCACCACCCGAAGGAGGTGCAAAAGCTGGTGGAGCGCAGCCATGCCGAAGCGGTGATCCGCTGGAACGCGCAGACCGTGTCCGCACGCCTGCGGGTACTGGCCGACGACATTCTTTATCACCGTTACCCCACCCGCTTTAACATGGACAAGCAGCTCGGCGCACTGGAGAAAATCGCCCGCCAGCACGAGGATAACCCGGTAGGCCAGTTTGCCGCCTGGCACTTCAGCCGTATTGCCCGCGTCCTGCGTACCCAGCGCCCGCTCTATCCCCGCGATCTGATGGCGGATAAGCAAAAGCGCCTGCCGCTACTGCCTGCGCTTAAAAGCTATCTCTCGTTTAAATCTTCCGCCCTGCGCAACGCCGCCCGGATTAGCGTGATGCTGAGCATCGCCAGCCTGATGGGCATGGCGCTGCATCTGCCCAAACCCTACTGGATATTAATGACGGTACTGTTTGTCACCCAGAATGGCTACGGCGCCACGCGGGTGCGTATTCTGCACCGGGCGGGCGGAACCATGGCGGGGTTGATTATCGCGGGCGTAACGCTGCACTTCCACGTGCCGGAAGGCTATACGCTGGCAGGCATGCTATTGATTACCCTGGTGAGCTACCTGATCATCCGCAAAAACTACGGCTGGGCGATGGTGGGCTTTACGGTCACGGCGGTATACACCCTGCAATTGCTTACGCTCAATGGCGAACAGTTTATTGTCGCCAGGCTTATCGATACCCTGATTGGCTGTCTGATTGCCTTTGGTGGTATGGTCTGGCTGTGGCCACAATGGCAAAGCGGCCTGCTCAGGCAGAACGCCCACGACGCGCTGGAGGCCGACCAGCAGGCTATCCGCCTGATCCTGAGCGACGATCCGCAGCCCTCCCCGCTGGCGTATCAGCGGATGAAGGTCAACCAGGCACATAACGCCCTGTTCAACTCGCTGAATCAGGCGATGCAGGAGCCCGGCTTTAACTCGCACTATCTGGCGGATATGAAGCTCTGGGTGACGCACAGCCAGTTCATCGTCGAACATATCAACGCGATGACCACGCTGGCGCGTGAACATACCATGCTAACGCCAGACCTGGCGCAGCGCTATTTGCAGTCGTGTGAGATTGCCCTGCAGCGGTGTCAGCAGCGTCTGGAGTATGACGCGCCGGGTGAATCGGGGGATTCGAACATTCTGGAAGCGCCGGAAACGCTCACCCACGGGCCAATGAGCACCCTGGAGCAGCATCTGCAGCGCATTCTGGGGCATCTGAACACCATGCACACCATTTCGTCGGTGGCATGGCGTCAGCGTCCGCATCACGGCATCTGGTTAACGCGGCGGTTAAAACGAACCGAGTATTAGCCTTTAACGATCTTCGCGACCGCCGCGGCAAAGCGGGTTAATCCATCTTCAATATCGTTCTCTTCGACCACCAGCGACGGCGCAAAGCGCATCACGTCCGGGCCGGCGTTGAGTACCATCACCCCTTCGTGAGCAGCGGCGTGCAGGAAATCGCGTGCGCGGCCTGTGTACTGCGGCTTCAGCTCAGCGCCAATCAGCAGTCCCATGCCACGGATCTCGCTGAAGACGTCGTACGTTTCGTCGATCTGCTGCAGATGTTTCACGAACAGCTCGCGCTTCGCCTGAACGCCGCTTAATACCTCCGGCGTATTGATGATATCAAACGCCGCACCGGCGATGGCGCAGGCCAGCGGGTTTCCGCCGTAGGTGGAGCCGTGTGAGCCGACATGGAACGCGGAAGCGATCTCCTGGGTGGTGAGCACCGCGCTGACCGGGAAGCCGCCGCCGAGCGCTTTGGCGCTGGTCAGAATATCCGGCGTCACGCCGTAGTGCATATAGGCGAACAGGGAGCCGGTACGCCCCATCCCGCTCTGGACTTCATCAAACACCAGCAGCGCCTGATGCTGATCGCACAGCGCGCGCAGCCCTTTGAGGAATTCCGGCGTTGCCGCCGTCACGCCGCCTTCACCCTGAATCGGCTCAACCACGACCGCGCAGGTATGATCATCCATCACCGCTTTCACCGCATGCAGATCGTTAAACGGCACATGAATGATATCGGCGGGTTTCGGACCAAAGCCGTCGGAATACTTCGGCTGGCCGCCAACGGAAACGGTAAACAGTGAACGACCGTGGAAAGCGTTATGGAAAGCGATGATTTTGGTTTTGTACGGGCTGTGGCGTGTGGAAGCATAGTAGCGCGCCAGCTTGAAGGCGGTTTCGTTGGCTTCGGTCCCGGAGTTCATAAACAACACGCGCTCGGCGAAAGTCGCGTCAATGATCTTGCGCCCCAGGCGCAATGCCGGTTCGTTGGTAAAGACGTTGCTGGTGTGCCACAGGGTTTCGCCCTGGGTTTTCAGTGCCTCGACCAGTGCAGGATGGCAATGCCCCAGCGCCGTCACCGCAATCCCCCCGGCGAAATCCACGTACTCTTTCCCCTGCTGATCCCAGACGCGGCTGCCTTTTCCCTTTACCGGGATAAACTCGGCCGGTGCATAAATCGGCAGAATGACTTCATCGAATGTCGCGCGGGTAATTGCAGATTGTTCAGTTGCCATGTCATGACCATCCATTTTATGTCACATTGATTGTGAAAATATAATCACAAAATATGCATAAAAAATCACAGCAAGGCAACAGATATTCAGCGATTGAGGAAATTAGCCAGTAGCTGGTGCCCCTGTTCGCTGAGAATACTCTCCGGGTGGAACTGCACCCCTTCGAGATCCCATTCACGATGGCGAATGCCCATGATCTCCTGCGTCTCGCTCCAGGCGGTCACCTCAAAGCAGTCGGGCAGCGTCGGCGGGTCAATCACCAGAGAATGGTAGCGCGTGACGGTTAACGGGTTATTTAACCCACTAAACACGCCCGTGCCGGTGTGGGTAACCGGTGAGGTTTTACCGTGCATCACCCTGGCAGCGCGGACGATGGTGGCGCCAAACACCTGCCCGATGGCCTGATGGCCAAGGCAGACGCCAAGAATCGGCAGCCTGCCGGCGTAGTGGCGGATCACATCCAGAGAAATACCCGATTCCGATGGGGTACACGGCCCCGGCGAGATAACGATTTTCTTTGGGGCCAGCGCGTCAATCTCGGTCAGGCTGATGTCGTCGTTACGGCGGACAACCACCTCTGCACCCAGTTCACAAAAATACTGGTAAAGGTTCCAGGTGAAGGAATCGTAGTTATCAATCAGCAGAATCATGGCGGCTCCCGAAAAAAATGCCGCCCTATTCTACTCAGATTCCCGCGCTTCGCTCACTACTTTGGCAAAGATAGCGTTCAGGGCGGACAAATCTCCCGTTGCGCCGCTCTGGTTAGCCGCGACCCACTGCTCAGGATCGATATCGCGCCAGTCCAGCAGGTAACCCGCATGGATCGCCAGCTGTTCAAAGAAAACACGCTGCGCAATGCCATTACCGCTGGCAAAGGGATGCAGCATATTGATTTCACAATAGTAATGGCTTATCCGCTCGATAAACTCCTCTTTCTGAAGACCCACCAGGTACCGGTCGCTTTCCAGTGCCGACATCAATTCATTGCCCATCTTCTCAATGTATTCGAAATGGCAAAAAGGAATGTCCCCTTTGAAAATATCGTCCGTACGGTATTCACCTGCCCGCTTCATCTCTCTGCGATACAGATGGCGGTGAATAAGGCACAGATGGGGCAACCCAGGCGCTGAAGGCCCAAGTTCCAGCGTCTCAATCTGGGGATCTGAAGGACCATGACCCTTTTCAAGGAGACAACTGGCCTGAAAATTGACGTTACGCTGCTGCTCCCAGAGACGGGATTTTTGCTTATCGGTGAGTTTTTTCACTTAACGCCTCCCTGAATATGTCCGTTTGCCAAAGTATAAGCAGCAAAACGCGCTTTCGCAGGGAGGGCTAACAACACGGGCGAGACGCGCCCGTGTCAAAGAGGGTTACGGCAGTACTTTTGCAGAGAGGATCACGACCGGTTTGGATGGTACATTCTGGTATGGCCCAACGTCGTGGGTCTGTACCTGAGAAATCTTGTCCGCCACGTCCATCCCTTTTACCACTTTACCAAACACCGCATAGCCGAAGTCACGCTGGCCGTGGTCGAGGAAGGCGTTATCCGCCACGTTGATAAAGAACTGGCTGGTAGCGCTGTCCTTATCCGCCGTACGCGCCATGGCGATGGTGCCACGGGTGTTCAGCAGGCCGTTGTCCGCTTCGTTTTTGATCGGTGGATTCGGCTGTTTCTGCTGCATCTGCTCGTTGAAACCGCCGCCCTGCACCATAAAGCCTGGGATCACGCGGTGGAAGGTGGTGTTGTTGTAAAAGCCGCTGTTTACGTAGTCGAGGAAGTTTTTCACAGAAACCGGGGCTTTCTGGCTATTCAGTTCCAGCTCAATATTCCCTGCGGAGGTGGTCAGCAGAACATGAGGGTCCCCTTTTGCTGCCAGCGCAGCCGGGGAAACGGCAGAAAGAGCAAACACAGCTGCGACAGCCGCCAGTGTTGATTTGAGCATGAGAATTCCTTAACAAAGCGCAGTATAAAAAGCGAATGGCTTGATTCTAAAGAGCAGTATGAACGGAGACCAGCCTTTTACCTAATTTTACGAAATTGAAACAGTTGTTACCGCGCAAACGATTGGTTATGACGCAATTTTATGTGATCGCGATCACATAAAAACCTGCAATGAAGCTCATATTTTCTTTAAAAGATATGAATGGATCACTTTCACGACTAAAATCTGCCCGCTCTCAGCGCCTATCCGGCGCTTTTCTTTTCCTGAACAGGCCAGACATGACTAACAGCAATCGTATCAAGCTCACATGGATCAGCTTCTTCTCCTACGCCCTGACCGGCGCGTTGGTGATCGTCACCGGGATGGTGATGGGAAATATCGCAGACTACTTCCAGCTGCCCGTTTCCAGCATGAGTAACACCTTCACCTTCCTCAACGCGGGGATCCTGATCTCCATTTTCCTGAATGCCTGGCTGATGGAAATTGTTCCGCTGAAAACGCAGCTGCGTTTTGGTTTTGTGCTGATGGTCGCCGCCGTGGCGGGTCTGATGCTGAGCCACAGCATCGCCCTGTTCTCCGCCGCCATGTTCGTGCTCGGTCTGGTCAGCGGGATCACCATGTCGATTGGTACCTTCCTGATTACCCATATGTATGAAGGCCGTCAGCGCGGCGCGCGCCTGCTGTTTACCGACTCCTTCTTCAGCATGGCCGGGATGATTTTCCCGATGGTCGCGGCCGTTCTGCTGGCGTGCAGCATTGAGTGGTACTGGGTCTACGCCTGTATCGGCCTGGTTTACGTGGCCATCTTCATCCTGACCTTCGGCTGCGAATTCCCGGTTCTGGGTAAAAAAGCACAGACCACGGCAGAGCCTGTGGCGAAAGAGAAATGGGGTATCGGCGTACTGTTCCTCTCCATTGCCGCACTGTGCTACATCCTGGGTCAACTGGGCTTTATCTCCTGGGTGCCGGAATACGCCAAAGGTCTGGGCATGAGCCTGAACGACGCGGGTAAACTGGTGAGCGATTTCTGGATGTCTTACATGTTTGGCATGTGGGCGTTTAGCTTCATCCTGCGCTTCTTCGATCTGCAGCGCATCCTGACCGTGCTGGCAGGCCTGGCTACCGTGCTGATGTATCTGTTCATCAACGGTTCCCCGGACCACATGCCGTGGTTCATTCTGACCCTGGGCTTCTTCTCCAGCGCCATTTATACGTCGATCATCACCCTGGGCTCCCTGCAGACCAAAGTGGCCTCGCCGAAGCTGGTGAACTTCGTACTGACCTGCGGCACCATCGGCACCATGCTGACCTTTGTGGTGACGGGCCCGATCGTCGCCCACAGCGGTCCGCTGGCGGCGCTGCACACCGCTAACGGCCTGTACGCCGTGGTGTTCATCATGTGCTTCATCCTGGGCTTTGTAACCCGCCACCGCCAGCATAACGCTGCAGCGGCGTCGCACTAATCCCTGCGCCCCTCTGCGCTACGCAGAGGGGCTGTTTCTGGCAAAACTTATCTCTTCTCCCCCGCTATCCATCTGGATCCAGGTCTGCGCCAGCTGCGTGGTGGCAATAATCCGCCCCTGCCGAATGGACCAGCGCACCGGCACCTGACAGCGTACCGCCTCAAACCCACTCTCTGCAGGCAAAATCAACAGGTTCGCCGGGTTACCCGTCTCAATACCGTAATCGCTCAGGCCAAACGTGCGGGCGCTGTTATGGGTGATCAGGTTCAGGCCGCTGTCAATTTGCGGGTAGCCCATCATCTGACAGACGTGCAGCCCCATATGCAGCACCTGCAGCATATTGCCGGTACCGAGCGGATACCATGGATCAAACACATCATCATGACCAAAGCAGACGTTAATGCCCGCCGCCTGTAGCTCCTTCACGCGGGTAATGCCCCGACGCTTCGGATAGTCGTCAAAGCGCCCCTGCAGGTGGATATTCACCAGCGGATTCGCCACAAAGTTAATACCCGACATCTTCAGCAGGCGGAACAGCCGCGAGGTGTACGCGCCATTGTAAGAGTGCATGGCGGTGGTGTGGCTGGCCGTGACCCGCGCGCCAATGCCAGCTTCATAGGCCAGCGTGGCGACCGTCTCCACAAAGCGGGACTGCTCATCGTCGATTTCATCACAATGAATATCCAGCGGACGGTCGTATTTCTTCGCCAGGTCAAAGGCGATATGCAGGGACTGCACGCCGTATTCCCGGGTGAATTCGAAGTGCGGGATGGCACCCACCACATCCGCGCCCAGCGTTAATGCCTCTTCCAGCAGCGCCGCGCCGTTCGGGTAAGAGAGAATGCCTTCCTGAGGGAATGCCACGATTTGCAGCGTCACCCACGGGGCGACCTCCTGTTTAACCTCCAGCATCGCCTTCAGGGCGGTAAGCGTCGGGTCGGAGACATCCACGTGGGTGCGGACAAACTGGATCCCGTTGGCAATTTGCCACTTCAGCGTTTTCCATGCGCGCGCTTTGACATCTTCATGACTGAGCAGCGCCTTACGCTCCGCCCAGCGTTCAATCCCTTCAAACAGCGTGCCGGATTGGTTCCAGTGTGGCTCGCCCGCCGTCTGCGTGGTATCCAGGTGAATATGCGGCTCAATAAACGGTGGAATGGCAAGTCCGCCGCGGGCATTTAAGACCTCATAGCTTTCGCTGTGGGTCTTGTCCATGGGCGTGATATCACCAAACCGACCGTTCTCGATGGCGATCTGCCACAGCCCTTCGCGATCCGGTAAACGAACATTGTGCACAAGCCAAAGCGGTGTTGTAGACATACCTTTCCCCTGAAAAACGCGGCTGAAATTAAGGAGTACCTGTTTTTCCAAAAATAGCCACTCTTTTTGTACATAAAATCGACGACAACGAAAAGCCAGCGATTTCCATAACTTATAAAAATCCTGACAAATCATACATCTACCACCTAGGGAGTAGGCGAAGGCGTATTTGATTTGCATCAATAAGTGCCCCTGCTGAATCGTTAAGGTAGGCAGTAATAGAAAAGAAATCGAGGCAAAAATGAGCAAAGTCAGACTCGCTATCATCGGTAACGGCATGGTCGGCCACCGCTTTATTGAGGATCTTCTCGATAAAGCCAGCGCTGAGCAGTTCGATATTACCGTGTTCTGTGAAGAACCCCGCAAGGCGTACGACCGTGTGCACTTGTCTTCCTACTTCTCCCATCATACCGCCGAAGAGCTCTCTCTGGTGCGTGAAGGTTTCTATGAGAAGCATGGCGTAAAAGTGCTGGTGGGCGAACGCGCTATCACCATCAACCGTCAGGAGAAAGTGATCCACTCCAGCGCTGGCCGTACGGTTTTTTACGACAAGCTGATCATGGCGACTGGCTCATATCCGTGGATCCCGCCTATCAAAGGTTCGGAAACGCAGGATTGCTTCGTTTACCGTACCATTGAAGATCTCAACGCCATCGAATCCTGCGCACGTCGCAGTAAACGCGGCGCGGTGGTCGGGGGCGGCCTGCTGGGTCTGGAAGCAGCCGGAGCGTTGAAAAACCTCGGCGTTGAAACGCACGTCATCGAATTTGCCCCGATGCTGATGGCCGAACAGCTGGACCACATGGGTGGCGATCAGCTGCGCCGTAAGATTGAAAGCATGGGCGTGAAAGTCCACACCAGCAAAAACACCAAAGAGATTGTGCAGGAAGGCACCGAAGCGCGTAAAACCATGCGCTTTGCCGACGGCAGCGAGCTCGAAGTTGACTTTATCGTCTTCTCAACCGGTATTCGCCCACGCGACAAGCTGGCCACCCAGTGCGGTCTGGCGGTTGCCCAGCGCGGCGGGATCATGGTGAACGATACCTGCCAGACCTCCGACCCGGATATCTATGCTATCGGCGAATGTGCCAGCTGGAATAACCGCGTGTACGGTCTGGTGGCGCCGGGCTACAAAATGGCGCAGGTCGCCGTTGACCATATCCTCGGAAACGAAAACGCCTTCGAAGGCGCGGACTTGAGCGCCAAGCTGAAGCTGCTGGGCGTGGACGTGGGCGGCATCGGCGATGCGCATGGCCGCACGCCGGGCGCGCGCAGCTACGTTTATCTCGACGAGAGCAAAGAGATCTATAAACGCCTGATCGTCAGCCAGGACAACAAAACCCTGCTCGGTGCGGTGCTGGTGGGCGACACCAGCGACTACGGCAACCTGCTGCAACTGGTGCTGAACGCCATCGAACTGCCGGAGAATCCGGACGCGCTGATCCTCCCGGCGCACGCTTCCAGCGGCAAGCCGTCTATCGGCGTCGATAAACTGCCGGACAGCGCGCAGATCTGCTCCTGCTTCGACGTCACCAAAGGCATGTTGATCTCCGCCATCAACAAAGGCTGTCACACCGTTGCGGCGCTGAAAGCGGAAACCAAAGCCGGAACCGGCTGCGGCGGCTGTATCCCTCTGGTCACTCAGGTGCTTAACGCCGAACTGGCGAAACAGGGCATCGAAGTGAACAACAACCTGTGCGAGCACTTCGCGTACTCTCGCCAGGAGCTGTATCACCTGATCCGCGTGGAAGGCATTAAATCCTTCGACGAACTGCTGGCCAAGCACGGCCAGGGCTATGGCTGCGAAGTGTGTAAACCGACCGTCGGCTCCCTGCTGGCCTCTTGCTGGAATGAGTACATCCTCAAACCAGAACATACGCCGCTGCAGGACACCAACGACAACTTCCTGGCAAATATCCAGAAAGACGGGACTTACTCCGTTATCCCACGCTCTGCGGGCGGTGAAATCACCCCGGAAGGGCTGGTGGCCGTGGGCCGTATCGCGCGTGAATTTAACCTCTACACCAAAATCACCGGTTCCCAGCGTATCGGCCTGTTTGGTGCACAGAAAGATGACCTGCCGGAGATCTGGCGTCAGCTGATTGAGGCGGGCTTCGAAACCGGTCACGCGTATGCCAAAGCGCTGCGCATGGCAAAAACCTGCGTGGGCAGCACCTGGTGCCGCTACGGCGTGGGCGACAGCGTGGGCTTCGGCGTCGAGCTGGAAAACCGCTACAAAGGCATTCGTACCCCGCACAAAATGAAGTTCGGCGTCTCCGGCTGTACCCGTGAATGTGCCGAAGCGCAGGGGAAAGACGTGGGGATCATCGCCACCGAGAAAGGCTGGAACCTGTACGTCTGCGGTAACGGCGGGATGAAACCACGCCACGCTGACCTGCTGGCGGCCGATCTTGACCACGACACGCTGATTCAGTATCTCGACCGCTTCATGATGTTCTACATCCGTACCGCCGACAAACTGACCCGTACCGCTTCCTGGCTGGATAATCTGGAGGGTGGCATCGACTACCTGAAGTCGGTCATCATCGACGATAAGCTGGGCCTGAACGAACATCTGGAAGCGGAGATGGCGCGCCTGCGCGCGGCGGTGATTTGCGAGTGGACGGAAACCGTCAACACGCCAGCGGCACAGACACGCTTCAAACACTTCATCAACAGCACCCAGCGCGACCCGAACGTGCAGGTAGTAGCAGAGCGCGAACAGCATCGTCCGGCGACACCTTATGAACGTATTCCGGTGACGCTGGTGGAGGAAAACGCATGAGCCAGTGGGTAAACATCTGCAACATTAACGACATTCTGCCGGCAACCGGCGTCTGTGCGCTGCTGGGAAACGAGCAGGTCGCGATTTTCCGCCCTCGCCACGACGAACAGGTTTTTGCCATCAGCAATATCGACCCGTTTTTTGAGGCCAGCGTCCTCTCCCGCGGGCTGATTGCCGAGCATCAGGGTGAACTGTGGGTCGCCAGTCCGCTGAAAAAACAGCGTTTCCGTTTAAGCGACGGACTGTGCATGGAAGATGAAAGCTACTCGGTGAAGCACTACGACGTTCACGTGAAGGACGGCCAGGTGCAGTTAAAAGCCTAACCCCCCGCCTTTCCTATAGGAAAGGCTTATGACCCCTTATGGGTAACGGCAGGAAAAACCGTATGTTTCCGGCGATTCCTGCTGTTATTCTGACGTCAATTCTTACCCCCTCCATGAATGCTGTGAGGTAATGTCGTGGACCACCTGCCGATTTTCTGTCAATTACGCCATCGCGACTGCCTGCTTGTGGGTGGCGGCGATGTGGCTGAACGCAAAGCCCGCTTGCTGTTAGAGGCAGGTGCCCGTCTTACGGTTAACGCCCTCGCCTTCGCACCACAGTTTGAAGCCTGGGCGAAGGAAGGGATGCTCACGCTGAATCAGGGGGAGTTTAACGAGTCCCTGCTGGATACCTGCTGGCTGACTATTGCCGCGACGGATGACGATGAAGTGAATCAGCGCGTCAGCGATGCCTGCGAAGCGCGCCGTATATTCTGCAACGTGGTGGATGCGCCGAAAGAAGCCAGCTTTATCATGCCGTCGATAATCGACCGTTCACCGCTGATGATTGCGGTGTCGTCAGGTGGCCGCTCGCCGGTTCTCGCCCGCCTGCTGCGGGAAAAACTGGAAGCACTGCTGCCGCAACATCTTGGGCAAATTGCCCACTATGCAGGGCAACTGCGTTCACGAGTGAAGCAAACCTTCGCGACCGTGGGCGAGCGCCGTCGCTTCTGGGAAAAATTCTTCGTCAATGACCGGCTTGCCCAGTCGCTGGCCAATCAGGACGTGAAGGCGGTTGAAGAGACGACCGAGCAGTTACTCTCTGAACCGCTGGATCATCGTGGCGAGGTGGTGCTGGTAGGCGCAGGCCCCGGCGATGCGGGATTACTGACGCTGAAAGGACTCCAGCAGATCCAGCAGGCCGATACCGTTGTGTATGACCGTCTGGTCTCCGATGAGATCATGAATCTGGTACGTCGCGATGCGGACCGGGTGTTTGTGGGTAAACGTGCGGGTTATCACTGCGTGCCGCAGGAAGAGATTAATCAGATCCTGCTGCGGGAAGCGCAAAAAGGAAAACGTGTGGTGCGCCTGAAGGGCGGGGATCCGTTTATCTTTGGTCGCGGCGGCGAGGAACTGGAAACCCTGTGCAACGCAGGCATTCCGTTCTCTGTGGTGCCTGGCATTACGGCGGCATCCGGCTGTTCGGCATACTCCGGTATTCCATTGACCCATCGTGATTACGCGCAGAGCGTGCGTCTGATAACGGGGCACCTGAAAACCGGCAGCGAACTGGACTGGCACAACCTGGCCGCCGAAAAGCAGACGCTGGTCTTCTATATGGGGCTGAATCAGGCCGCTACGATCCAGGCGAAATTACTTGAACACGGCATGGAAGCGGATATGCCCGTCGCGCTGGTGGAAAACGGCACCTCCATTAAGCAGCGCGTGGTAAATGGCGTGCTGACACAGCTGGGTGAGCTGTCGCAGCAGGTTGAAAGCCCGGCGCTGATTATTGTCGGCCGCGTGGTTGAACTGCGCGATAAACTCAACTGGTTCTCAAATCACTAGCGCATATTCTCCCCTCTTCGAGTAGTCCTTAACCGGACTACTCCCCTGTTACTGCTGTCGATAACATACCTCCCGCGAAATGGAACTTTTCCATTTATTCCCTCGTGTTACATCCAATTTAGTTTTTTTAAGACAAGGAATGCGTATGTTCAAACTGGCTAAAGCTGCCGTTCTGGTAGGCCTGTTATCGACTCTGACGGCCTGCACTGGCCACGTGCAAAACACCAAAAACAACTGCAGCTACGATTACCTGCTGCACCCGGCGATCTCCATTTCGAAGATCATCGGGGGTTGTGGCCCGGCGGCACAGCAGTAAGCTGTTTTACAGGTGTAAAAAAACCGGGGATTCCCCGGTTTTTTTGTTTAGAAAAGTGCGGCGTGATGCCCTCACCCTGGCCCTCTCCCACAGGGAGAGGGTACAAACCCTAAAACGGTAACGCCGTTACCGTTTTGCTTTTACCTAAGGCTTCGCAACAAACCCAATCGCTTCGTACACCGCTTTCAGGGTTTCTGACGCGCGCGCGCTGGCTTTTTCAGCGCCCTCTTTCATCACCTTCTGCAGGAAGGCTTCATCGTTACGGTAGCGGTGATAACGCTCCTGCAGCTCGGTCAACATACCGGAAACGGCATCCGCCACTTCGCCTTTCAGGTGGCCGTACATCTTGCCTTCAAAGTGCTGTTCCAGCTCAGGAATGCTCTGGCCGGTCACACCGGAGAGGATATCCAGCAGGTTAGAGACCCCCGCTTTGTTCTGCACATCGTAGCGCACAACAGGCGGCTCGTCGGAGTCGGTCACGGCACGCTTGAGCTTTTTAACCACCGATTTCGGATCTTCCAGCAGGCCGATAACGTTGTTTCGGTTATCGTCAGACTTGGACATCTTTTTGGTCGGCTCCAGCAGCGACATCACGCGTGCACCGGATTTTGGAATAAATGGCTCTGGCACTTTGAACACTTCGCCATACAGGGCGTTAAAGCGCTGGGCGATATCACGGCTCAGCTCAAGATGTTGCTTCTGGTCTTCACCCACCGGCACCTGGTTAGTCTGATACAGCAGAATGTCAGCCGCCATCAGCACCGGATAGTCAAACAGACCGGCGTTAATGTTCTCGGAATAGCGCGCGGATTTATCCTTAAACTGCGTCATACGGCTCAGTTCACCAAAGTAGGTGTAGCAGTTCAGCGCCCAGCCAAGCTGTGCATGCTCCGGCACGTGAGACTGAACGAAGATGGTGCTCTTTTCAGGATCGATCCCGCAGGCCAGATAGAGCGCCAGGGTGTCCAGCGTGGCTTTACGCAGCTTCTCAGGATCCTGACGGGCGGTAATAGCATGCAGATCCACAATGCAGTAAATGCAATGGTAGTCATCCTGCATGCTAACCCACTGACGTAACGCACCCATGTAGTTACCAATGGTCAATTCACCTGACGGCTGGGCGCCACTAAAAACGATGGGCTTAGTCATTTTTCAATTCCTGATGTTCACTGTATGAAAGCCCGAGTGCGGGCAACAAATCTTTGAAGCGATCGAACACGACGTCCGGCTCACTCAGGGTAATGGCCTCACCGTAGTTGTAGCCATAGGTTAACCCCACGGAGGGACAACCCGCCGCTCTGGCAGCCAGAATATCATTGCGTGAATCACCGACAAAGAGCAGCTCAGCAGGTGTTAAGGATAATTTTCCTGCCACCAGCAACAGCGGTTCCGGGTGCGGCTTTTTATTCTGTACGTCATCACCGCCCACAATCACGGTGAAGTATTTCGCGATATCCAGCGCGTCCAGTAATGGCGCAACAAACGGCGTCGGCTTGTTGGTAACCAGCCCCAGCGGAATGCCTTTCGCATGCAGCGCGCTCAGCGTTTCCTTCACGTCCGGGAACAGGAAGCTGCCTTCTTCAACGGTTTCTTCGTAGAAACGGTCAAACAGTTTGCGCAGAATCCGTAGCTGTTCTTCCTGCGGGATATCCGCGTGATCAACGCTCGGTTTACCTTGTGCGGAACGTTGTGACGCACGCTCCTGCCGAGCCCACGTCAGGGCGCGCTCCATCAGGACATCTGCGCCATTACCAATCCACGTCACGACGCGATCTTCGCCCGCGACGGGCAGTTCAAGGGCGTACAGCGCCTGGTCGACGGCGCTCGTTAAGCCCGGCGCGCTGTCAACCAGCGTGCCATCGAGGTCAAATGCAATACCCCGGGTTGCCTGCAATTTATCCATGACTTACCTTCGCCAGCTCGCGGCGCATTTCATCTATAACTTTCTTGTAATCCGGTTGGTCGAAAATTGCCGAACCGGCAACGAACATATCCGCGCCCGCAGCCGCAATTTCACCAATGTTAATCACCTTCACGCCACCATCCACTTCCAGACGGATGTCATAGCCGGACTCATCAATACGACGGCGCACTTCACGCAGTTTATCGAGCGTGTGAGGAATGAATGACTGCCCGCCAAAGCCCGGGTTAACGGACATCAGCAAGATAACGTCCAGCTTATCCATCACATAGTCGAGATAGCTCAGCGGCGTTGCCGGGTTAAAGACCAGACCCGCTTTACAGCCGTTTTCTTTAATCAGCTGCAGCGTGCGGTCAACGTGTTCAGACGCTTCCGGGTGGAAGGTAATGATACTGGCGCCCGCCGCGGCAAAATCAGGCACGATGCGGTCAACCGGTTTCACCATCAGATGGACGTCAATGGGCGCGGTAATACCGTAGTTACGCAGCGCCTTGAGCACCATGGGGCCAATGGTCAGATTAGGAACATAGTGGTTATCCATAACGTCGAAATGGACGACATCCGCACCCGCGGCGAGCGCGTTAGCAGTGTCCTCACCCAGGCGGGCAAAATCGGCCGACAGAATTGAGGGAGCAATCAAAAACTGTTTCATCCGCATCTCCTTGAAATGTGTTTACCGGCGGGCAAAACGGCTCAGGGGCGATAAAGAGCCAGGAGTTCGTCCACCTTTTTACGTGTGCCGCCGTTGCTGCTAATGCTACGCCGCACTTTGACCTGAAAATGCTTCGCGGCTTTGTACCATTCGCGCGTATCAGGGGTATCGTGATTCGAAATTAACACCGGAATTCTTTTGCTGACCAGCTTTTCCGCCATCTCCGCCAGACGGGCCTGCTCGGCCGGACTGAAGCTGTTGGTGTGATAGGCGGTAAAATTCGCCGTCGCAGACAGCGGGGCGTAAGGCGGATCGCAGTAAACCACCGAGTCTACCCCCGCCAGTTCCATACACTCTTCATATGAGAGGCAGTGGAATTCTGCATTCTGCGCTTTTTCAGCAAAGTGATACAGCTCGTCCTGCGGGAAGTAAGGGCGCTTATAGCGGCCAAACGGCACGTTGAATTCCCCACGCAGATTATACCGGCACAGGCCGTTGTAACCATGGCGGTTGAGATAGAGGAACAACAGTGCCCGACGGAACGGATCCTGGCTCTGGTTAAACTCAGTGCGCAGCTGGTAGTAAACATCCGGATGATTGTTCTCGGGCGTAAACAGCTTGCGCGCCTCTTCCACATACTCATCGGTACGCAGTTTGACGATGTTATAGAGGCTGATGAGATCGCTGTTGATATCCGCCAGGATATAACGAGAAAAATCGGTGTTCAGGAACACCGATCCTGCGCCCACAAAGGGCTCGATAAGACACTCGCCTTTAGGCAGGTGCTTTTTAATATCATCAAGCAGGGGGTATTTCCCCCCTGCCCATTTCAGAAAAGCGCGATTTTTTTTCATGCTGACTAACTGATTACACCTTCTCCGGCTGTGGAGAAAGCTCCGACAGCATCCTGCGCTTTAAACATTACTTAAGATCGGCCTGAACCTGATGAATGGGCTTCGCCCACGGGTTTTTCGCCTGAACGTCTGCTGGCAGTGTCGCCACGGCACGTTTCGCTTCATCTTTAGAAGCATACACACCGCTCACCAGCACATACCACGGCTGCCCGTTACGGGTCGTCTGATAAACCACGTAGTTTTTCAGATTCGATTTCTTCGCCCAACCGTTGAGGTTGTCATAGTTGGACGAACTGCTCAGCTGCAGCGTGTAGTTACTGGATGGCGCAGATTTCAGTGAACCGACGTTACCCGTCGTTTTACCGGTTGTGCCAGCCGATGCAGTGGCGGTTGCAGCTGGAGCCGTTGTCGCCGCAGGTGCAGTGGTGGTGGCCGTGGCTTTCGGTGCAGTCTGCGTCACTGGCGCTTTTGCGGGCTCGCTTGCCGCAGCGGTTTCAGTCCGTTTCGGCTGCACCGGGGTTGCTTTGACTTCTGGTGCTTTTACCACAGCCTGAGGTTTGGTTTCACGCTTAGGTTCAATGACCGCCTGCTTACGTTCCTGACGTGGTGCAGTCTGAGTCTGACGCGGCTTGCTTTCCGTTGCTGCGGTTTGTGGCTGAGCGTTGCCACCGCGAACAGGCGCAACGGTTGCAGGTTCAGTTGGCAGCGTAGAGTTCACCACGACGTTATCCACCTGCTGCTGGTTTTGCGGCTGCATCAGCGCGTTGTTCAGATCGCCCTGAACTTCTACACGCTGCTGGCCTTCTGGCGTGGCAGGTGCCTGATTCTGAGCGGGGGTAGAAGAGACTGGCGGCAGGGAAACATCCTGCGGCGTCGTTGTGTTACTGGCGGTCTGCTCTGCGGAGGTGGTCCCCGGCGCTGGCTGTGCACCATTTGCCTGATCTGCCGCATCGTTACCGGAGAGGTTGATGCTCTTCTCAGTGGAAGCCGTTTGCTCGCCAGAATTCGTGGAAGGCGCTTTCAGCGCGGAGCCAATGCCGACAATCAGCAGCACAAGCACCAGAACGCCCAGTCCCATCATGATGTACTGGCGGGAGGCCGGTTTCTGCGCGGCCGCTTTTTTACGTTTACGCGGGCGACGCTCTACTGGCTCTTCGTCCATTGAATCTTCTTCGGACTCATAATCCTCTTCTTCTCGCTCATCACGCGCATTGCGGCTACGTGAAGGGCGACGATCGTCTGCATCCAGATCAACATCGTCAAAGTTGATCTGCGGCTCGTTATCACGTTCTGAAGATTGACGAGAACGACCAGTACGACGATCGCTGGGATCGGGTTTCAGCTCGTCTTCTGGTTTGAATTCATCCATTTAACACCCCACTCAAAGGCTTATGCCTACGACTTTGCATTTCGCCTGAAGCTAAACGACCACCGGTAACAGTGGCCTGACCTTTCTAGTTGTTACGCCTGCTGACAATCAGCGATAGCGCCAAGAACGACATCGTGCGGCACTCCGCCGCGCACTTCACTCTTCCCTATTGCAAGCGGGAGTACAAGACGCATCTCACCTGCCAATACTTTTTTATCGCGCATCATGTGGGGTAAATACGCTTGCGCCGACATCTCCTGCGGCCCGGTTACCGGCAAGCCAGCACGTTCCAGCAGTGCGATGATACGTGCCGTCTCTTCCGGTTTGAACTGACCCAGACGTTCGGAGGTACGGGCAGCCATCACCATGCCAGCAGCGACAGCTTCACCGTGGAGCCAGTTTCCGTAACCCATTTCGGCTTCAATTGCGTGGCCAAACGTATGCCCAAGATTCAGTAAAGCACGTAAGCCCGTTTCACGCTCGTCTGCTGCAACAACTTCTGCTTTCAGCTCACAACAACGGCGAATGCAGTATGCCAGTTTAGCCTCATCCAGGCGCAACAGCGCATCCATATTCTCTTCCAGCCAGTTAAAGAACTCGCCGTCGAGAATAATGCCGTATTTGATCACTTCAGCCAGGCCAGAGGCCAGTTCGCGTGCTGGCAGGGTTTTCAGGCAGTCGAGATCCACCACCACCGAAGCAGGCTGGTAGAACGCGCCAATCATGTTTTTGCCGAGCGGATGGTTGACCGCGGTTTTGCCGCCAACGGAAGAGTCGACCTGAGACAGTAAGGTGGTCGGAATCTGAATAAAACGGACACCACGTTGATAGCTTGCTGCCGCAAAGCCCGTCAGATCGCCCACAACACCGCCACCGAGAGCAAGCAGTGTCGTATCGCGACCATGGGGTTTTTGCAGCAATGCGGTAAAGACGGTATCCAGTACCGTCAGGCTTTTATACTGCTCGCCATCGGGCAGAATTACACTGTCGACCTTCACGCCCGCCTGCTCAAGCAGGTGGCGAACGCGGTCAAGATAAAGCGGAGCCAGCGTCTCATTGGTGACCAGCATCGCCTGATCACCCGCTTTCAGTGGTAAAAAGGAAGCTGGGTCGTTAAACAAACCAGCCGCGATGGTGATAGGGTAACTACGTTCCCCGAGAGTAACTGTAATCCTCTCCATGACGCGACATCCACCTTTAATGCTTTTACCCGCAGGCGAGTGTATATAAAGCCAGAATCAGTTGCTTTCCAGCATATGAATAATCTGGTTTGCAACCACTTTAGCGCTCTGATCATCAGTACGAATGGTCACATCAGCAATCTCTTCGTACAGAGGATTGCGTTCATCGGCCAACGCTTCCAGAACTTCGCGTGGTGGCGTTTCAACCTGCAGCAGCGGGCGCTTTTTATCGCGCTGCGTACGTGCCAGCTGTTTTTCAATGGTCGTCTCAAGATAGACCACTACGCCACGGGCGGAGAGACGGTTGCGGGTTTCGCGAGATTTTACAGAACCGCCGCCGGTCGCCAGCACGATGCCCTGTTTTTCCGTGAGTTCGTTGATCACTTTTTCTTCTCGGTCACGGAAACCTTCTTCGCCTTCTACATCGAAGACCCAGCCCACATCAGCTCCGGTTCGTTTCTCAATCTCTTGATCAGAATCGTAAAATTCCATATTGAGTTGTTGAGCTAACTGACGCCCAATAGTGCTTTTGCCGGCACCCATAGGCCCAACCAGAAAGATATTGCGTTTCTCTGCCATTTTTTCGGTACTACTAAGACTATTCGTTAATGGTAATCCCCGCTTCGCAGACACCCGGCGTAGCAGGACATGAACTGAAACCTCATATGCAATAGAGCGAGAGTCAGACTAAAAATTATCTCAATACTCCGGCTTGTTTGGCAACTGATTAAATCACCGCACCAGACGCATAAGACAACAAGACGTCAGTCCAACTCAAATCGGTACTCCTTGTATGCTAATTCATGCCCCACGTCAAACATCTGCAACAAACTGAATGCAAAATCATTGCGGGGATCGTTTCCCGTCAGTGAATAGCCACCAGACGTGGTGTTATAAACACCACTAACTCACGCCGTTCATTGTCTTTACCGTCATGACGAAAAAGCTGCCCAAGCCAGGGGATTTTACCGAGCCCGGGTACGCTATCACTTCCGGTTTTATTCTTTTGCGAGAAAATACCGCCCAGCGCCAGCGTTTCTCCACTTTTTACCTCCACCTGAGTCTCTATTTCTTGTTTGTCGATAGCCAGCGTTTCGCCATCAGCCTGTTGCAACACCTGCCCCGGCATATTTTCACTGATATGTAATTTCAGGCGCACGCGCCCGCCCGGTAGCACCACTGGGGTGACCTCCATACCTAATACCGCCTCTTTGAACTCCACAGAGGTGGCCCCACTCTCCCCGCTGGAGACCTGGTATGGGATCTCACTGCCCTGTTTGATACTGGCTGGCTGCATGTGTGAGGCCAGCAGTCGCGGGCTGGCGATGATATCGACCTGCTGTTTTTGCTCCAGTGCTGACAGCTCCAGATCCAGCAGCCTGCCGTTAATACGCCCGATGTTAAACCCCACATGGCTGGTGGCGCTGGCCACGGATAAATCACTGCCAAGGGTTGTCATTTGCCCAACCTTGCCCACTTCGCTGGCCTCGGCAAGATTCCATTTCACCCCCAGCTCCCGCAGACTTTTTTCGTTGATGGTGACGATATGCGCCGCCAGTTCGACCTGCTCGACGGGAATATCCATCTGTGTTGCCCAGCGCTGTAGCGTCTCCAGTACGGCTTTATTATCCCTGACCAGCAGCCGGTTGGTGCGTTTATCAAGAGACAGACTGCCCTTCGGACTGAGCAGTTTTTCCGCTGCGTTTTGCAGCTCCCCGGCATCAGCGTATGAAAACGAAATGCTTTGCGAGAGCAGCGGAGCCTCAAGCTGCCTGCGGGCCCGGTCCTGTGCTTTACGCTCCTGCTGTTCGCGCTGCCAGGCCGCCGTATTGACATAGAAAATGCCGCCCTCCTCGCGCAGAACCAGCCCTGCGCTGGCGATCACCGTCTGTAATGCCTGTCGCCACGGAACATGCGTCAGACTGAGCGATAATGTGCCGCTTACGTCGGGTGACACCACCAGATTACGATTCTCCTGTGCCACCAGCGCCTGCAGGACCTGAACCACAGGAACGTCATCCACCACCAGCGTGACCGGCTTCGGTGCGGCGGCCAGCGGAGTGACGATCGTCAGTAACAGCAGCGTTATCCTTAAATTCATATTTTATCGTTCCTTCTCGTTGCCATGTCCATTGCGCTGGCTCACAGGTTTCACCCACGTTTATGACGAGTTGCGTCTCATTCATTGCGCTGACCCGCCAGCCCGCCGGTAAACGTTCCTCTAAGTGCAGGCGATACCAGCGCTGTTTCCCGTCCTGCAACAGGCCAACCCCGCCGACCATGCCGCGATAGTGCCACTGCGTCAGCTCGCCAACGGCACAGGGATCGTCGGGCGGACGAAACGGATCGCGCATCCCGGTGAGTAACAGCACTGAGCAAACCAGCAGGTAGCGCAGGCTATTTCGCATGGTCTAGCTCCAGTTGCACTCGCAGACGTAACGCCGCGCCCTGAGGCGCAAGCGTAAAGGCGGCAATCCGGACATCTTGCTGCGCCAGCCGGGCGAAAACCGTCAGGATTGCTGGCCACTCGGCATCCAGCGCCAGCTCTCCACCGCCCGGAAGGGGTTTCCAGTGCACCAGCGTTGCGCCATCAGCCTGAAAATCCAGCGGGGAAAAGCGCACCACCGGGCGTGCGTCAGGCTCAGGTGTCCGGCGCGGCGCGTTGCTGGCGACAGGCCAGAGCGTCGTATGGCGCTGTACGGCGTCGGCCATTTGCTTCTGAAGCGCAGCAAGCTGTGAATTAAGCGGCCTCAGGAACAGGCCCCATGCGGTTCCCCACAACAAGGCAACGCCCAGCCCACCGCACAGGAGCCGGTACCGGCGACGGCTCTCACACCAGAGTTCAAATATTCTGTTCACACGTTACCCCTGGCCTGTGAGCTGAAACGTGAACATCCAGCGCCCGTGATTATCCTGCCGTATCTCCCCTGCTGACCCTGGGGTAAAACCCGCTATTTGTCGCAGAGCATCACCCATTGCCGACAGGGCGGGCAGTGCTGAGGCATAGCCGTTAATCATCAAAGAGGGCGGTTGGTAACGAAGCTCAGTGAACCATGCCTGCGCCGGAATGGCATCGGAGAGTGACGCCAGCACCGGGTGCCACGCCATACGCTGTGGCTGGCGCGTGGGAGCGGGTGTGGCAAGAGGTAGACGAGAAGACAGCGCGCGCTGCACGGTCTGCATGCCCGCCAGTTCAGCCTGTAGGGCGTGCAGTTTCAGGTGGGCGTGCATGCTCAGACTGAAAACCGTTGCCAGCGTCAGAATACAGGTGGCCGCAGACAGCCCTCCCCAGAACCGCACGCGGCGCGCGCGTCGTTGCTGTCGCCACGGAAGAAGATTGGTCATGCTCATTCAGGCACCTCGCTCATGGCCAGCGCCAGCGCGACGGCATAATCGGCACCGCACTCCGGCAGCGGGGGCTGACAGCGAGAGACGATCTCCCACGGGTCGCGCTGGCTATCAAACAGCGCGATATCGTCCGGCGCGAGAGCCAGCAGTACCGCCAGTTCAGCCACGCTTTTGGCCTCGGTAGCGAAGCGGCGCCCCCACTGGTGGCGCATTGCCCACAACCACTGATGTTCGTCTCGCCACGCGACACACTGCGCCGGTGCCACCGCAGGAAGAAAATTTGCCAGCGCGCTGGCATCCGGAGTAATCGTCACCAGCCGTAAATGCAGCGTTTTCGCGAGCGTCAGTAGTGTTTCAACCTCTTTGTTTTGCGCAGCGGTGACATGAAATGTGTTGCTGAACGTGTCCTGTGCGTAATCGAAGCACAGCGCATCAGGGGACATCTCCAGCTCACGCGAGAGCGCAGCCCCTAGCCAGGAGAGCTGTTCGCTGTCGCGCAGGGCGATAGCCGGGCGGGGCAACGATCTTTGCAGGGTACGCGCCGCCGGAAATGAGAGGAACACCCGGTGCTGATGCGGCAACGTACGCCGCCAGCCGCGTAATGCGTCAAGCAATTGTTCTGGCTGACAAATTTTCCCGTCGAGGATGATGCCTTCCGTCAGCGGTATCGCCCACCAGCGGCGCAGACACCAGCTGAGACGCTCACGAACCAGCGCGACAATCAGCACCCTATCTTGTTGAATATGAACGCCCGTTTGCCATGTTTTGAAAGCCATGCTTCACGATCTCCTTATCGCCCGTCGCCGTGACGGCTATATCAATGAATCAGGCTTGCCTTTATACTACCGCGCGATTGTTTAGAAACTGCCCAAGTGAAACCAGATGGGAAATCTCCGGTGAAGTTCGTAAAGTATTTATTAATCCTTGCAGTGTGTTGCATTCTGCTGGGAGCAGGCTCGATTTATGGTTTGTACAAATATATTGAGCCGCAGCTACCTGATGTCGCTACGCTTCGTGATGTGCGGCTCCAGATCCCAATGCAGGTCTACAGCGCCGACGGCGAGCTGATGGCGCAGTACGGCGAAAAACGCCGTATCCCGCTGACCTTAAACCAAATTCCCCCTGTGATGGTGAAGGCCTTCATCGCCACAGAGGACAGCCGTTTTTACGAGCACCACGGCGTTGACCCGGTGGGGATTTTCCGTGCCGCAAGCGTTGCGCTGTTCTCCGGGCATGCCTCTCAGGGGGCAAGTACCATTACACAGCAGCTGGCGCGTAACTTCTTCCTCAGCCCTGAAAAGACGCTGATCCGTAAGATAAAAGAGGTGTTCCTCGCGATCCGTATTGAGCAGTTGCTGAGTAAAGACGAAATCCTTGAGCTTTACCTCAACAAGATCTATCTCGGTTATCGCGCCTACGGCGTGGGTGCTGCGGCACAGGTGTACTTCGGCAAGCCCGTGGAGCAACTGACCTTAAGCGAAATGGCGACCATTGCCGGCCTGCCTAAAGCCCCGTCCACGTTTAACCCGCTCTACTCGCTCGATCGCGCCACCGCACGTCGCAATGTCGTTCTGTCACGTATGCTGAGCGAAGGCTACATCAGCCAGAGTGAATATGAGCAGGCACGCAACGATGTCATCGACGCCAACTACCATGCGCCGGAAATCGCCTTCTCTGCCCCGTATCTGACCGAAATGGTTCGCCAGGAAATGGTCAGCCGTTATGGGGATAAAGCCTATGAAGATGGTTATCGCGTATACACCACGGTTACCCGTAAAGGGCAGCAGGCGGCACAGGATGCGGTGAGAAATAACGTGATGGACTACGATATGCGTCACGGCTATCGCGGCCCGTCCAATGTGCTGTGGAAGGTGGGCGAAAGCGCCTGGGACAGTAAAAAAATCACCAGTACGCTGAAAGCGCTGCCTACCTACGGCCCGCTGCTGCCTGCGGTGGTGACGCAGGCCACGCCTCAGGAAGCCGTTGCAACGCTTGCGGATGGCACCTCAGTCTCCTTGCGTATGGACGGGATCCGCTGGGCGCGTCCGTACCGCTCTGACACCTTACAGGGACCAACGCCACGCAAAGTGACCGATGTCGTACAAACCGGACAACAAATCTGGGTGCGTCAGGTGGGCGATGCCTGGTGGCTGGCGCAGGTGCCAGACGTCAACTCCGCGCTGGTCTCCATTAACCCGCAAAACGGTGCCGTGCTGGCGCTGGTGGGTGGGTTTGATTTCAACCAGAGCAAATTCAACCGCGCGACGCAGGCGCTGCGTCAGGTCGGTTCGAATATCAAACCGTTCCTCTACACGGCGGCGATGGATAAAGGCTTAACGCTTGCCAGTATCCTCAATGACGTGCCGATCTCTCGCTGGGATGCCGGTGCCGGTTCCGACTGGCAGCCGAAGAACTCGCCGGCGGAATACGCAGGTCCTATTCGCCTTCGTCAGGGGCTGGGTCAGTCGAAAAACGTGGTGATGGTGCGTGCAATGCGTGCGATGGGCGTCGATTACGCGGCAGAGTATCTGCAACGTTTTGGCTTCCCGGCACAGAACATCGTGCGCACCGAATCGCTGGCGTTAGGCTCGGCATCGTTCACGCCGCTGCAAGTGGCGCGGGGGTATTCGGTCATGGCCAACGGCGGCTTCCTGATCGACCCGTACTTCATCAGTAAAATCGAAAACGACCAGGGCGGTGTGCTGTTCGAAGCGAAACCGAAAATTGCCTGTGCGGAGTGCGATATCCCGGTGATTTACGGCAATACGCCGAAGTCTAACGTGCTTGAAAACAAGGACATGGAAGATGTCGCCGTGTCGCAGGAGCAGCCGAACGGCGTGGTGCCGCAGCCACAGCTGGAACAGGCAAACCAGGCGCTGGTGGCGCAGAGCGGTGCGCAGGAGTATGCCCCGCATGTGATCAACACCCCGCTGTCATTCCTGATCAAGAGCGCGTTGAATACCAACATCTTCGGTGAACCGGGCTGGCAGGGTACCGGCTGGCGTGCCGGGCGTGATTTACAGCGCCACGATATCGGCGGTAAAACCGGGACCACCAACAGCTCGAAAGATGCCTGGTTCTCCGGCTACGGCCCGGGCGTGGTGACTTCGGTCTGGATCGGTTTTGACGATCACCGCCGCGATTTAGGCCGCACCACGGCGTCTGGCGCGATCAAAGATCAGATTTCCGGCTACGAAGGCGGGGCCAAAAGTGCGCAACCGGCCTGGGATGCCTATATGAAATCCGTTCTTGAGGGCGTGCCGGAGCAGCCACTGACGCCACCGCCGGGCGTGGTCACGGTCAATATCGACCGCAGCACCGGGCAGTTAGCCAACGGTGGCAATAGCCGTGAGGAGTATTTCATCGAAGGTACGCAGCCAACCACGCAGGCGGTGCATGAGGTGGGTACAGAGATTATTGATAACGGCGAGACGCACGAGCTGTTCTGACAACAAAGCAAAACGGCAACCTCGGGTTGCCGTTTTTGTGTTTGCTCCCTCTCCCGTGGGAGAGGGTTGGGGCATCAGGCCACTACAGCCGCCCCTGCCCCTTCAGCCATTCCCGCACCAGGAACAGCGCGCTCACGTTACGCGCCTCATTGAAGTCAGGATCTTCCAGCAAATCCATCAGGTGCGCCAGTGGCCAGCGAACCTGGGGCAGCGGCTCCGGCTCGTCACCTTCCAGCGATTCAGGGTAAAGATCTTCAGCCACCACAATGTTCATTTTGCTGGAAAAATAGGAGGGAGCCATGCTCAGTTTTTTCAGGAACGATAGCTCTTTCGCGCCAAATCCAACCTCTTCTTTCAGCTCGCGGTTTGCTGCTTCAAAGACCGTTTCACCCGGATCAATAAGCCCTTTCGAGAAACCCAGTTCATAAGATTCCGTGCCCACTGCATACTCGCGGATCAAAATCAGATGGTCATCAACAATGGGGATGATCATCACCGCTTCACGCGATGAGGGGCGCATACGTTCATAAACGCGACGCACGCCGTTGCTGAACTCCAGGTCCACACTTTCGACATTAAACAGCCGGGATTTCGCGACAGTTTCAACACTCAGAATGGTGGGTTTTTGTAGTGGTTTGCTCATCTTGACGGGTCTTTGAAGTGTGAACTGACTTTATTGTGCGATACGCCGCACGGTTTCGGCAATGTCAATTGTTCTTTATTTACATTTGTGCAACCTGACAGGAATCAATCCTCAAATCAAAACAAATGTCAAGAGGTTGAAATGTTTCCAGGAATTTGCTGATATCGCGCCATGACAGGCTTTGCTATCATCATCGGTCACTGGGATGCGCTGCAGAATGCTCAAGTTCGACTCCATGCTTGCCGATAGCCAACCACAGACTCTCATTCATTGTTAAAGGTGCACTGACTACACCTGTAAGAAGATAAAGTAAGATGGGGAAAGCATGAGCACCATTTTGATCGTTCTCGCTGCTATGCTGGCCGGCGCTTTAGTTGCAGGGTGGGTATACAGGCGTCGCGTACAGCGTCGTTTCAGGCTGCCCTTTTTAACGGCCTTTGCCGGT
This sequence comes from Enterobacter cloacae complex sp. SHL021, assembly GCF_049237765.1. Taxonomy (NCBI): domain Bacteria; kingdom Pseudomonadati; phylum Pseudomonadota; class Gammaproteobacteria; order Enterobacterales; family Enterobacteriaceae; genus Enterobacter; species Enterobacter cloacae complex sp. SHL021. The sequence continues at coordinate 51,274 of NZ_JBMKJG010000016.1, forward strand.
GCCACAACGCGTAAACTCACGCAAGAAGAGCGCGATACTGTTGAGAACTATCTCGAAACCCTCAACCGTTCCCAGTTAACGCCCGGGCCAACGGGGGCTACGGCTGCGCCTGTCACCCTCAATCTGAACGCACAAAGCGACACCGTGCTCTGCGTGACGCGCTCCATCACCCGTTATGGCATCACGACGGACGATCCCAATAAATGGCGTTACTACCTCGACTCCGTTGAAGTGCATCTGCCTCCCTCCTGGGAGCAGTACATTAATGACGAAAACAGCGTTGAGCTTATCCATACCGATTCGCTGCCGCTGGTCATCTCCCTGAACGGCCATACGCTGAATGAATACATTCATGAAGCACCGCGCTTTGCGCTGGAACGCGCGAGTTCAAAGCAGGCCTCCATTCGCGGTGAAGAGACCGAGCAAATTGAACTGCTGAACATTCGTCAGGAGACTCATGAAGAGCACGCCCTGAGTCGTCCGGATGGCATTCGCGAGGCGGTCCTGATTGTGGCCGCCTTCCTGCTCTTTTTCTTCTGTCTGCTGACGCCGGATGTGTTTGTCCCGTGGCTCGCGGGCGGTGCGCTGCTGCTGTTGGCCGCCGGGCTGTGGGGGCTGTTTGCGCCTCCGGCCAAAACCTCTTTGCGTGAAATTCACTGCCTGCGCGGCACCCCTAAGCGCTGGGGCCTGTTCGGTGAGAACGATCAGGAACATATCAACAATATCTCTCTCGGGATTATTGACCTTATCTATCCGCGCCACTGGCAGCCATGGATTGCACAGGATTTGGGGCATAAAACCGATATTGATATCTACCTTGACCGCCATGTTGTGCGTCAGGGGCGCTTCCTCTCCCTGCACGATGAAGTGAAAAACTTCCCGCTTCAGCACTGGCTACGCAGTACGGTTATCGCCGGGGGCGCAGCGCTGGTCTTTGCTCTGATGCTGCTGTTCGTGCCGCTGGATATGCCCATCAAATTCACCCTGTCGTGGATCAAAGGGGCACAAACCGTAGAGGCCACCAGCGTTAAGCAGCTGGATGACGCTGGCGTGCGGGTGGGTGATACGCTCCGTCTGAAGGGTACCGGGATGTGTAACATCCACACCCCAGGGGCCTGGAATACCCGTCAGAACTCGCCGTTCATGCCGTTCGACTGCTCGCAAATCGTCTGGAACGATGCGCCGCCGTTGCCGCTGCCAGAATCGGATGTCGTCAATAAAGCCACTGCGCTCACCCAGACGCTCAACCGCCAGCTGCACCCGAAAACCGATGATGATTCACGCGTCAGCCCTGCCCTGCGTTCTGCCATTCAGAAATCCGGGATGGTACTACTGGATGACTTTGGCGAAATCGTATTGAAAACGCAGGATTTATGTTCAGCACAGGATGAGTGCGTTCGCCTTAAAAATGCGCTCGTGAACCTGGGTAACAGCAAAGACTGGGACTCGCTGGTGAAGCGCGCCGAAGCGGGTCGTCTGGACGGCGTGAACGTGCTACTGCGCCCGGTGAGTGCCGAATCGCTGGATAACCTGGTGGCGACCTCTACCGCGCCGTTTGTGATGCGTGAAACCACCCGTGCGGCCCAGGCGCTGAATAGCCCGGCGCCTGGCGGCTTTGTGATTGTCAGCGATGAAGGCAGCGATCTGGTCGATCAGCCTTATCCGCAAATTGCCCTGTACGACTACCCGGCTCAGGAACAATGGGGGCAGTTCCAGCGCCTGGCGCAGATGCTGATGCAAACGCCGTTCAGTGCCGAAGGGATTGTGACCAGTATCTTTACCGATGCCAACGGTACGCGCCATATCGGCCTGCACCGGATGCCTGACAGCGCGGGTTTATGGCGTTATATCGGTACATCACTGCTGATGATCGCCATGCTGGTGTCTATTTTCTGGAACGGCATCATGGCTCTGCGCCGTTACCAGCGTTCGCGCACCCGGCTTGCTGAGATCCAGCAATACTACGAAAATTGCCTTAATCCTAAGCTGGTCCCCTCCTCTGAGAGCCTGATCGGATAACATCGCTGCGCGACAAGTTGTGCTACCCTGTCGCGCACGTTTCTTCTGGCTGGAGTTCCCCTATGCATCTTGATATCGCCTGGCAGGAGGTTGATACCGTCCTGCTGGATATGGACGGCACGCTGCTCGATCTCGCCTTTGATAATTACTTCTGGCAAAAGCTGGTCCCGGAGACCTATGGCGAACAGCAGGGTATCTCCCCGGCAGAAGCGCAGGAATTCATTCGTTCGCAATATAGCGCGGTGCAACATACGCTAAACTGGTACTGTCTGGACTACTGGAGCGAACGACTCGGTTTGGATATTTGTGCCATGACCACCGCCCAGGGCCCGCGCGCCGTACTGCGTGAGGACACCGTGCCCTTCCTGGATGCGCTGAAAGCAAGCGGCAAGCGCCGTATTTTGCTGACCAACGCCCATCCGCATAATCTGGCCGTGAAGCTGGAACATACGGGTCTTGCGTCACACCTTGATTTATTACTTTCCACCCACACATTTGGTTATCCGAAAGAGGATCAGCGGTTGTGGCATGCGGTGAAGGAAGAGACCGGTTTACAGCCGGAACGCACGCTGTTCATTGATGACAGCGAGCCCATTCTGGATTCCGCTGCGGCGTTTGGCATTCGCTACTGCCTGGGCGTGACCAATCCTGACTCCGGTCTGGCGGATAAAAGCTATCTGCGGCATCCGGGGCTGGGCGACTATCGTCAGATGATCCCCTCACTGACCGTGAAGGAGACGCCATGAAAGAAAAACCCTCAGATGGGGTAAGACTGGATAAATGGCTGTGGGCAGCCCGTTTTTATAAAACGCGCGCCCTTGCCCGCGAGATGATTGACGGCGGAAAGGTGCATTACAACGGCCAGCGTAGCAAGCCGAGTAAGCTGGTTGAACTGAATGCCACCTTAACGCTGCGTCAGGGCAACGATGAACGAACGGTGGTGATTAAAGCCATTACCGAACAACGACGGCCCGCATCTGAAGCCGTACAGCTTTATGAAGAGACGGCTGAGAGCATTGAAAAGCGCGAAAAGACCGCGCTGGCGCGCAAAATGAATGCGCTGACCATGCCCCACCCGGACCGGCGACCGGATAAAAAAGAGCGCCGCGATCTGATGAAATTTAAACACGGTGAGACCGAGTAACCCTCACCTGCACGAGAGACTATTATGGCCCAACACGACCAATTACACCGCTATCTGTTTGAACAATTCGCCGTGCGTGGCGAGCTGGTCACCGTATCCGAAACCTGGAAACAGATTCTGGAAAACCACAACTACCCGCTGCCGGTGAAAACCCTGTTGGGCGAACTGCTGGTTGCCACCAGCCTGCTGACCGCCACGCTGAAGTTTGCCGGTGATATCACCGTGCAGCTACAGGGTGATGGCCCGATGTCGCTGGCCGTGATCAACGGTAACAATCAGCAGCAGATGCGCGGCGTCGCGCGCGTTCAGGGCGACGTTCCTGAAAATGCCGATCTGAAAACGCTGGTGGGCAATGGTTACCTGGTGATCACCATCTCCCCGGAAGAAGGTGAACGCTATCAGGGCGTGGTCGGTCTGGAAGGCGATACCCTGGCCGCCTGTCTGGAAGATTACTTCATGCGTTCAGAACAGCTGCCAACTCGCCTGTTCATTCGTACCGGTGAAGTAGACGGCCAACCTGCTGCAGGCGGTATGCTGCTGCAGGTTCTGCCCGCACAGGATGCGCAGACCAATGATTTTGAGCACCTGGCGACGCTGACCGAAACCATCAAGGCGGAAGAGCTGTTCAACCTGTCGGCGACCGATGTGCTGTGGCGTCTGTATCATGAAGAAGAGGTGACGGTTTACGATCCGCAGGCCGTGGAGTTTAAGTGTACCTGTTCACGTGAACGCTGCGCTGGCGCACTGAAAACCCTGCCGGATGAAGAGATCGACAGCATTATGGCTGAAGACGGTGAAATCGATATGCACTGTGACTACTGCGGTACGCACTATGTGTTCAACTCGATGGATATCGCTGAGATCCGCAACAACGCCTCTCCGGCGGATCCGCAGGTTCACTGATCATAAAGCAACGGCTCCACAAGGAGCCGTTTTGTTAACGCACCAGTGCATTATCGTAGTTTATCTCTACGCGTTCACCGAAGATCTCAATATCTGCCCACGGCTTCACAACGGGTTTCACCTTCCCCTGCTGCACTGCGCGTTCCAGCTCTTCCCGTGATAAACCATCAGGCATTTTCCAGGTATCGCCTGCCAGCTTCCAGCCGGTACCGGTTTGCGTGTACACCACAATCGTGCGGTCGCTAAACTGATAAATCACCGCTTCAGGCTTGCCGTCGCCGTTCAGATCCAGTGACATCAGTAAACAGGTTTTCCGCTCGCGGCTGCAGGAATCAAATCGGTACTGGTTATTCAGCATCGCCTGCCATAACCCCTTGTCGGGGAGAGACGTACCCGGTGCGAGTGTGAACTGCTTCTCAAGCATCCCGGCTGTCATCTTCCCTGCTCCGTCCCGGTTTCCGCTGAGAAGGCCGTACAGCTCACGCTGGCGCTTTGGCTCAGCCATAAACTGCCGATCGTATTGCAGCGTCTGCATGGCTTCGCGTCCCTTACGCCCGCTGTTGCTGAGCATATACAGGCTGACCTGATCCGCGTTGATGCGTCCGTCGTGGTAGCGCGTCATATGGCTTTCAACGCTGATACGCCACGGATCAAGCACCGGCGTATGAATCAGGATCAGGAGAATAAGCGCAAGTGACCCCGTTAGCGGGATAACAGACGCCTGCAGCTTTTGTGCCTGGCGGCGACAGAAGACAACGCTTATGCAAAATCCTACCGCCCAGACCAGCGCTACCAGCGTAATGAGCACGCCATACAGACGCTCCGGCGACCAGCCATATTGCGAAATGCGCAGCCATAACGCCCATCCTGCTAACACCGGATAGGCGGGAACGATAGCGATGGCGAGACGAACCATCCCGTTGAGAAGCGCATAGTAAGGTAGCGTCTGACGCTGCGGATGCCAGACAATCGTCACCAGAAAAAGGAGCAGTAGCGCTAAGGCGGTCAGCAGGCCCGCCGCGGATATCCGTGCGGAAATGGCCTCAAAGCCCATCACGGGCAATGCGCCAATAAACAGCAGGGCTAAGGCCGCCATCAGAGGCAACAGGCCGGTGGCGATCAGGGTAAGCAGGTTCTGTAATGCGCGCATCAAGCGCACCTGCATACGCGCCAGCACGGCGACACTGGCAGAAACCACGCCAATCGCCACTGAAATAAACCAGTCAGACTGGAAGAAAAGGCGATCAAAAAACTGAATGCCAATGAGTTTGAAGAGTTCAGCCCAGAGGAAAAGCACCAGCCAGAAGAGGCCGTTGGAGATAAAAATAGTGAGTATAGTCAGCGCGTTGTGCCAGTGCTTATCGTAAAAATCACTGTAGAACGAGGCCGTCGTCGCAGGCGACAGACACCTTTGCAGCCATGGCAACATCAATAGCATCATCAACAGAAGATGAAAGCCCCAGACAAGCACGGCCTCTTTAATTTCCCAGTGTTCAAGCCCGGACACGCTCCACTTAAGCCAGGCGCCCATACCGGCGACAACAGCGCCAACGATCGCGAGCGCCAGCCAGAGTAACGGTTTTCTGAATGACGTCACGGAAAGCGCGACAGTGGCGGTCATCGCCACCGTTGCAGGCATCACGCACAAAGACCACACCGTATCGGATGGCAATTTCGCATACGCGATGTACTCGCTAATCCCGTAGCAAATCAGCCCCTGTAGAGCGCCCACCAGCACGATGGCCAGGCGCGTTGAAGGGGATAACGTTTCACTGTTTTCCATCTCTCATCCCTTTTCCAGAAAAGCGTATTGTTTCATCAATCCGCGGACGACATGAATCGTTTTCATACTGTAACCCTTACGTAATTTTCTTACGTGTATGCGATTACATTCACATTCTTTCCGATAAAATCACCAGCCATTAACCTTTTCGGAACATTTTCCCCAACAAAAAAGCGATTCCTGCGATAATCCGCCTGCCCTGTGACTGGAGTCGCAGCGTTTTCCGTTAGTAAGGGTTTTGACCAGATACGTAAATCTATGAGCCCCGTCGCGGTTAACAACCTCAGAAAAACCCTACAATTTCAGGCAGTACATATTGGCTAAGGAGCAGTGATATGCGTGTTACTGGTTTAACCCCGCAAGATCTCAAGGCTTATGGTATTCACGACGTCCAGGAAATCGTCTACAACCCCGATTACGATACGCTGTATCAGGAAGAGCTCAATCCAGCACTGGAAGGATACGAGCGAGGTGTGTTGACTAACCTTGGTGCTATCGCCGTCGATACCGGTATCTTTACCGGTCGTTCGCCGAAAGATAAGTATATCGTCCGAGACGAAACCACCCGCGATACGCTGTGGTGGGCTGACAAAGGCAAAGGGAAGAACGATAACAAACCGCTCTCCCCGGAAACCTGGCAGCATCTGAAAGGGCTCGTCACCCAACAACTTTCCGGCAAGCGTCTGTTCATTGTCGACGCTTTCTGCGGCGCTAACGCCGACACCCGTCTTTCCGTGCGTTTTATCACCGAAGTGGCCTGGCAGGCACATTTCGTGAAAAACATGTTTATTCGTCCAACCGACGAAGAGCTGCAGACGTTCAAACCCGATTTCATCGTGATGAACGGTGCCAAATGCACTAACCCACAGTGGCAAGAGCAGGGCCTGAACTCCGAGAACTTTATCGCCTTTAACCTGACCGAGCGTATCCAGCTGATTGGCGGTACCTGGTACGGCGGCGAGATGAAGAAAGGCATGTTCTCGGTCATGAACTACCTGCTGCCGCTGCGCGGTATCGCCTCTATGCACTGCTCAGCGAACGTCGGTGAAAAAGGGGATGTGGCGGTGTTCTTCGGCCTGTCCGGCACCGGTAAAACCACCCTGTCTACCGATCCAAAGCGTCGGCTGATTGGGGATGACGAGCACGGCTGGGATGACGACGGCGTGTTTAACTTCGAAGGAGGTTGCTACGCGAAGACCATTCGTCTGTCTGAAGAAGCTGAGCCGGATATCTTCCATGCCATCCGCCGCGATGCGCTGCTGGAAAACGTCACCGTACGTGCCGACGGCTCTATCGACTTCGACGACGCATCCAAAACCGAAAACACCCGCGTTTCCTACCCGATCTACCACATCGACAACATTGTGAAGCCGGTGTCGAAAGCGGGTCATGCGACGAAGGTGATTTTCCTGACGGCGGATGCGTTCGGCGTGCTGCCGCCGGTTTCCCGCCTGACCGCCAGCCAGACGCAGTATCATTTCCTCTCCGGTTTTACCGCCAAACTGGCGGGCACCGAGCGGGGCGTGACGGAGCCAACCCCAACGTTCTCCGCCTGCTTCGGCGCGGCCTTCCTGTCGCTGCACCCGACGCAGTACGCAGAAGTGCTGGTAAAACGCATGCAGGCCTCCGGGGCGCAGGCGTACCTGGTTAACACCGGCTGGAACGGTACCGGCAAGCGTATCTCCATCAAAGATACCCGCGCCATTATCGACGCCATTCTGGATGGTTCTCTGGATAACGCTGAAACCTTCACCCTGCCGATGTTTGATCTGGCTATTCCAACGGCGCTGCCGGGCGTGGATACGCATATCCTTGACCCGCGTAACACCTATGGATCCCCGGAACAGTGGCGTGAGAAAGCGGAAACGCTGGCGAAGCTGTTTATTGAGAACTTCGAGAAGTATACCGATACCCCGGCGGGTGAAGCGCTGGTGAGTGCGGGACCGAAGCTGTAGGTAAAAGCAAAAAGGCAACGAAAGTTGCCTTTTTTAATGGTTTCTCCCTCTCCCCGTGGGAGAGGGCCGGGGTGAGGGCATCAGGCCGCACCCCGATTACCCCTCTTTCACTTGCCCCCGCGTCACCGGCACCGGCAACCAGGCGCGAATGCTCAACCCACCCCGCTCGCTGGTACCAATCTCCAGCAACCCGTTATGGTTATCAACAATACGCTGCACAATCGCCAGGCCTAAACCGGTTCCGCTGGTGCTGCGCGCGCTGTCGCCGCGCACAAACGGCTGGAACAGATGCTTACGCTGCTCGGGCTTGATACCCGGACCGTCATCTTCCACCTGGAACCAGGCGCGGTTGAGTTCCGATCCGCTGCTGACTTTAATCCAGCCATTACCGTAGCGGGCCGCATTCACCACCATATTTGCCACCGCGCGCTTGATGGAGAGCGGGTGCATACGAACCTGAATTTCACCGGCCTGAAGGTCGGTATCAATCTCACGCTCGTAGCCGCTTTCAGCCGCCACCACTTCGCCCAGCACCGCGTTCAGGTCAGCCATCTCCATCGGCATCTCCTGCCCGGTACGCAAGTAGTCAATGAACTGCTCAATGATGGCGTTACACTCTTCGATATCCTTGTTGATGGACTCGGCGAGATAACCGTCCTCTTCGCCCATCATCTCCGTCGCCAGTCGGATACGCGTGAGTGGCGTACGCAGATCATGGCTGACGCCCGCCATCAGCAGCGTACGGTCATCCGCCAGCTGTTTGACGCCAGCCGCCATATGATTAAACGCGCGCGTCACCGAACGCACCTCCGATGCGCCATATTCACGCAGCGGCGGCGGAATGATCCCTTTACCGACCTGGAGCGCAGCGTGTTCCAGGTCGACCAGCGGTCGGTTCTGTATACGGATAAACAGCCACGCGCCGCCTATCGCTAACAGCATGATGGCAAGGGTGTAGCGGAACAGCGGCGAGAAGTCGCCCTGGTGGATTTCGGTCAGCGGAACGCGCACCCAGATATTGGGCGACAGCCAGGTTTTCAGCCAGACAACCGGCGAGCTTTTATTGACCTCAACACGCACCTCCGTCGGGCCACCCAGCTGCTGCGCCATCTGCTGGCTGAGGAATTCATAGTGCTGTGCCCAGCGCAGACCCGCGTCTTCCGCCGCTTCATTCGAGTAGAGCGAAATGCCCAGTTCACGGTAGATTTCACGGCGAAACGCCGGAGGAACCACTAACTGCGTGCCGTCCTCCAGCTGCAGTTTATCGGTCATCAGCATACGCACTTCGTACGCCAGGACCTTATTAAACTGCTGAAGGCTCGGCAGGATCGCAAAGTTCAGCACCACCAGGTAGGTTGTCACCAGGCTGACAAACAGCAAGGTGACAATCAAAAGCAGGGTACGGGCAAACGAGCTTCGCGGTGAGAAGCGCATTCGCCTCATGCTTTAGCGCCGTCCGGGACGAACACGTAGCCCAGACCCCATACGGTCTGAATATAACGAGGATGCGCCGGATCTTCTTCCACCATGCGGCGCAGACGAGAGATCTGCACGTCGATGGAACGTTCCATTGCCGAGTATTCACGGCCGCGCGCCAGGTTCATCAGCTTGTCACGGGAGAGCGGCTCACGCGGGTGGCTGACCAGCGCTTTCAGTACCGCGAACTCACCGCTGGTGAGCGGCATTGGCTCGTCTTCACGGAACATCTCACGCGTACCGAGGTTCAGCTTGAACTTCCCGAACGCAATCACCGCTTCTTCCTGCGACGGTGCGCCTGGCAGTTCGTTCGCCTGACGGCGCAGCACGGCCCGAATACGCGCCAGCAGTTCACGCGGGTTAAACGGTTTAGGAATGTAGTCGTCAGCGCCAATTTCGAGGCCCACGATACGGTCGACCTCTTCCCCTTTCGCCGTCACCATAATGATTGGCATGGGGTTGCTCTGGCTGCGCAGACGGCGGCAGATAGAGAGCCCGTCTTCGCCCGGCAGCATCAGGTCGAGGACCATAAGATGGAAGGATTCACGGGTCAGCAGGCGGTCCATCTGCTCAGCGTTCGCGACGCTACGAACCTGGAAGCCCTGCTCGGTCAGATAACGTTCCAGCAGCGCACGCAGGCGCATGTCGTCATCTACGACCAGAATTTTGTAGTTCTCTTGCATTGTGTGTACTCCCAAAGGTTCGGATAGTCTAATAACAGCGTATTCTAAAAAAGTGCACGGGTTCGACCAGCGAATTCTGGTATAAATTCTAGTCGAAATTGTTACAAAGCATATTTAACAGCAGCTTATCTGCACAATTCATCACATAAATGATTATTAACGCTGTCTGATAGACTACGTGATACGTAATGTGCGCAATGTTTGCAATGAAGTCGAGTCTGAAGGTCACAGTATGAAAACGCCCCTGATCACCCGCGAAGGGTACGAAAAACTCAAAAAAGAGATGGATTACCTGTGGCGCGAAGAACGTCCGGAAGTGACCAAAAAAGTCACCTGGGCGGCAAGCTTGGGCGACCGCAGCGAAAATGCTGACTACCAGTACAACAAGAAGCGGCTGCGTGAGATCGACCGTCGGGTACGCTATCTGACCAAATGTCTCGAGAATCTTAAAATTGTCGATTATTCACCGCAGCAGGAGGGCAAAGTCTTCTTCGGCGCGTGGGTTGAGATCGAGAATGATGATGGCAATACCCTGCGCTTTCGCATTGTCGGGTACGACGAAATTTTTGGCCGTAAGGATTACATCTCCATCGATTCGCCGATGGCCCGCGCGCTGCTGAAAAAGGAGGTGGGTGATTTAGCCGTCGTCCAGACGCCTGCCGGAGAAGCGAGCTGGTACGTCAATGAGATCACCTACGTAAAATAGTCCGAGAGCGCCCTCCACGGCTGGCATTTTACCGTGTCAGCCCGTATAACTATCCCCTGATTTTTGACCCACAAGATGATAAAGCCATGATGAAAGATTCGCTCTGCCGCATTATTGCGGGTGAACTTCAGGCCAGAGCCGAACAGGTAGAAGCTGCCGTTCGCCTGCTTGATGAAGGGAACACCGTGCCGTTTATTGCACGTTATCGTAAGGAAGTCACCGGCGGTCTGGATGACACGCAGCTGCGTAACCTGGAGACCCGTCTGGGCTACCTCCGTGAACTGGAAGACCGCCGTCAGGCAATCCTCAAATCCATCGGCGAACAGGGCAAACTGACCAGCGATCTGGAAAAGGCCATTAACGGCACCCTGAGCAAAACTGAACTCGAAGACCTTTATCTGCCCTATAAACCGAAGCGCCGTACGCGCGGGCAGATTGCAATTGAAGCAGGTCTGGAGCCGCTGGCCGAGCTGCTGTGGAACGAACCGTCACACGACCCGGAAACCGAAGCGGCCAAATTTATCGATGCTGACAAAGGCGTGGCAGACGCCAAAGCGGCCCTTGATGGCGCACGCTACATTCTGATGGAGCGCTTCTCCGAGGATGCCGCCCTGCTCTCCCGTGTGCGTGATTATCTGTGGAAGAACGCCCACATCGTCTCTACCGTGGTGGCAGGCAAAGAAGAGGAAGGCGCGAAATTCCGCGACTACTTCGATCACCACGAACCTATTTCAACCGTGCCTTCTCACCGTGCGCTGGCCATGTTCCGCGGCCGTAATGAAGGCGTGCTGCAGCTCTCTCTCAACGCCGACCCGCAGTTTGATGAGCCGCCAAAAGAGAGCCACTGCGAGCAGATCATCACCGATCACCTCGGCCTGCGCCTGAATAACGCCCCGGCAGACAGCTGGCGTAAAGGCGTGGTGAGCTGGACATGGCGCATTAAGGTGCTGATGCACCTCGAAACCGAACTGATGGGCACCGTGCGCGAGCGTGCGGAAGACGAAGCAATCAACGTCTTTGCCCGTAACCTGCATGATCTGCTGATGGCCGCACCTGCTGGCCTGCGTGCGACCATGGGCCTCGATCCGGGTCTGCGTACCGGCGTAAAAGTGGCGGTGGTTGACGGTACCGGCAAGCTGGTGGCAACCGACACCATTTACCCGCATACCGGTCAGGCGGCGAAGGCCGCTGTAGTGGTGGCCGCGCTGTGCGAGAAATATAACGTTGAGCTGGTGGCTATCGGCAACGGTACGGCCTCCCGCGAAACCGAACGTTTCTACCTCGACGTGCAGAAACAGTTCCCGAAAGTGACGGCGCAGAAAGTGATCGTCAGCGAGGCCGGGGCGTCCGTCTATTCTGCATCAGAGCTGGCGGCCCAGGAGTTCCCGGACCTGGACGTCTCCCTGCGCGGTGCGGTCTCTATCGCCCGTCGTCTGCAGGATCCGCTGGCGGAACTGGTGAAGATCGACCCGAAATCCATCGGTGTGGGCCAGTATCAGCACGACGTGAGCCAGACGCAACTGGCGCGTAAGCTGGATGCGGTGGTGGAAGATTGCGTAAACGCCGTGGGCGTGGACCTGAACACCGCCTCCGTTCCTCTGCTGACCCGCGTGGCAGGCTTAACCCGCATGATGGCGCAGAACATCGTTGCCTGGCGTGATGAGAACGGTCAGTTCCAGAACCGCCAGCAGTTGCTGAAGGTAAGCCGTCTGGGGCCGAAAGCGTTTGAGCAGTGTGCGGGCTTCCTGCGCATCAACCACGGCGATAACCCGCTGGATGCGTCAACCGTTCACCCGGAAGCCTACCCGGTGGTTGAGCGCATACTGGCAGCGACCCAGCAGGCACTCAAAGACCTGATGGGCGACAGCAACGCGCTGCGCAACCTGAAAGCGGTCGATTTCACCGACGAGCAGTTCGGCGTGCCGACCGTAACCGACATCATCAAAGAGCTGGAAAAACCGGGCCGCGATCCGCGTCCTGAGTTCAAAACCGCGACCTTTGCCGACGGCATCGAGACCATGAACGACCTGCTGCCGGGCATGGTGCTGGAAGGCGCCGTCACCAACGTCACTAACTTTGGCGCTTTTGTCGATATCGGCGTGCATCAGGATGGCCTGGTGCATATCTCATCGCTCGCCGATAAGTTCGTTGAAGATCCGCATACGGTGGTCAAAGCGGGCGATATCGTGAAGGTGAAAGTGCTGGAAGTGGACCTGCAGCGCAAGCGAATCGCCCTGACCATGCGTCTGGACGAGCAGCCAGGTGAAACCAACGCGCGCCGCGGCAGTAACGGCGGTAGCCGTGAGCAGCAGCGCCCTGCCGCTAAAGGCGCGAAGCCGCGCGGGCGTGATGCGCAGCCAGCGGGTAACAGCGCAATGATGGATGCGCTGGCGGCCGCGATGGGTAAGAAACGCTAAGGTTGTAAATGCCCCTCACCCTAACCCTCTCCCCAAAGGGGAGAGGGAACTTGAACACCCTCTCCCTTGAGGAGAGGGCCGGGGTGAGGGGACAAATTATATCGCAAAAGATGAAACCGATTGCATATCCATATTTAAACCACCATTTATCACCCCGTTAACAAATAATCCCCTTTTCGTTTTCCCGTCATTTCAGCAAATATTGAGCAAGGTCAAACAGGCCGTAAATTAATACGCTTAACAACATTCCGTCACAGTTTTCATATTGCTGATAAAAACTATTCTCATTATCATCCCATAGTAGATAATTTAACCTTCCGTGGAATCAGGCATTATGCAATTCACTCCAGACAGTGCATGGAAAATTACCGGTTTTACCCGCGAAATTAGCCCGGCCTATCGGCAAAAGCTGCTGTCGCTGGGCATGCTCCCCGGCTCGTCATTCCAGGTGGTGCGCGTGGCCCCGTTAGGTGATCCCGTTCATATCGAAACCCGGCGCGTGAATCTGGTACTGCGTAAAAAAGACCTCGCATTAATTGAAGTCGAAGCCTTATCCCAATAACAAGCCAGCGGTTTCAGTGAGTCGAAAACAATGAAAAAATTAACTATTGGCTTAATTGGCAATCCTAATTCCGGCAAGACAACGTTATTTAACCAGCTCACCGGTGCACGCCAGCGTGTGGGTAACTGGGCGGGCGTAACGGTTGAACGTAAAGAAGGCCAGTTCACCACGACAGACAATCAGGTCACCCTGGTGGATCTGCCCGGCACCTACTCCTTAACCACCATTTCGTCACAAACCTCGCTCGATGAGCAGATTGCCTGTCACTATATTCTGAGTGGCGATGCGGACCTGTTAATCAACGTGGTCGATGCATCTAACCTGGAGCGTAACCTCTATCTGACGCTGCAGTTGCTTGAGCTGGGGATCCCCTGCATTGTGGCGCTCAACATGCTCGACATCGCAGAGAAACAAAAGCTGCGTATCGACGTCGACGCCCTCTCCGCGCGTCTGGGCTGCCCGGTAGTGCCGCTGGTTTCTACCCGTGCCCGCGGAATTGACGCACTGAAGCTGGCCATTGACCGCCACGCGGGCAACGCCGACGTTGAGCTGGTGCACTATGCGCAACCGCTTCTGCGCGAAGCCGGTCTGCTGGCGCAGGAGATGGACGACAGCATGCCCGCCAGACAGCGCCTGTGGCTCGGCCTGCAGATGCTGGAAGGCGATATCTACAGCCGCGCCTATGCGGGCCATGCCGCAGACAAACTGGACGTGGCGCTGGCGCGTCTGAGCGATGAGCTCGATGACCCGGCCCTGCACATCGCCGACGCGCGCTATCAGGCCATCGCCGCCATTTGCGACGTGGTCAGTAATGCCCTGACGGCTGAGCCAAGCCGCTTTACGGCCGCCGTGGACAAGATTGTGCTTAACCGCTTCCTCGGTTTGCCAATCTTTTTACTGGTCATGTACCTGATGTTCCTGCTCGCCATTAACATCGGTGGCGCGCTACAGCCTATTTTCGATGCTGGTTCTGTGGCGATATTTGTCCACGGTATTCAGTGGCTGGGCTACACCCTGCACTTCCCGGAATGGCTGACCATTTTCCTCGCCCAGGGGATCGGTGGTGGTATCAACACCGTTCTGCCGCTGGTACCGCAAATCGGCATGATGTACCTGTTCCTCTCGTTCCTAGAGGACTCCGGTTACATGGCGCGTGCGGCTTTCGTGATGGATCGTCTGATGCAGGCCCTGGGTCTGCCGGGTAAATCCTTCGTCCCGCTGATTGTCGGCTTCGGCTGTAACGTGCCGTCGGTAATGGGTGCGCGCACGCTTGATGCGCCCCGCGAACGTCTGATGACCATCATGATGGCGCCATTTATGTCCTGCGGGGCTCGACTGGCTATCTTTGCGGTCTTTGCCGCGGCCTTCTTTGGTCAGGAAGGGGCACTGGCGGTCTTCTCGCTGTATGTGCTGGGCATCGTGATGGCGATCCTGACCGGGCTCATGCTTAAACACACCATCATGCGCGGGGAAGCGTCGCCGTTTGTGATGGAACTGCCGGTGTATCACGTGCCGCATCTGAAAAGCCTGGCGATCCAGACCTGGCAGCGCCTGAAAGGTTTTGTGCTGCGCGCCGGTAAAGTGATTGTTATCGTCAGCATCTTCCTGAGCGCGCTGAACAGTTTCACCCTGAGCGGGCAGGCGGCGGATAACATCAACGACTCCGCCCTCGCCTCCGTGAGCCGCGTCATTACCCCGGTGTTTAAACCGATTGGCGTGCATGAAGACAACTGGCAGGCGACTGTTGGCCTGTTCACCGGCGCGATGGCAAAAGAGGTGGTGGTCGGCACCCTGAACACGCTTTACACCGCTGAGAATATCCAGGAAGAAGAGTTTAACCCGGCAGCGTTCCACCTCGGTGATGAACTGCTCGGCGCGGTGGAAGAGACCTGGCAGAGCCTGAAAGACACCTTCAGCCTGAGCGTACTGGCGAACCCGATTGAAGCCAGCAAAGGCGACGGCGAAATGGCCACCGGTGCCATGGGCGTGATGAGCGAGAAATTTGGCAGCGCGTCAGCGGCCTACAGCTACCTCATCTTTGTCCTGCTCTATATTCCGTGCATCTCGGTGATGGGGGCGATAGCCCGTGAGTCCAGCCGCGGCTGGATGGGGTTCTCCATCCTGTGGGGCTTGAACATCGCCTACTCGCTGGCGACGCTCTTTTACCAGACCGTTAACTTCAGCCAGCATCCGCGCTACAGCCTGGTCTGCATCCTGGCGGTTGTGCTGTTTAACGTGCTCGTTCTCGGTCTGCTACGCCGGGCACGCAGCCGCGTCGATATCAACCTGCTGGCAAACCGTAAAACCGCCGCGACCTGCTGCAACAGCCCGGCGGGCGATTGTCACTAGGGGGAGCCATGGCATCGTTGATTCAGGTTCGTGATTTACTGGCGTTGCAGGGGCGCATGGAGGCAAAACAGCTGAGCCTCAGCCTGCATACGCCGCAGCCGATGATCGATGCCATGCTGGAAAGACTGGAAGCGATGGGGAAAGCCATACGTATTCAGGAAGAGCCGGACGGTTGTCTGTCCGGCAGTTGTAAACATTGCCCGGAAGGGAAAGCCTGTCTCAGGGAGTGGTGGGCACTTCGTGACTGAAGGCGATCAACGCTGAACAAAATTCGGCAGGATGCGAGATAAACGGCGCATGGGCCGCTTTGGCGATTGTCAGCGATTGACTCTCTGGCCACAGTTCATCCAGCAGTGGTACCACTTTGCGTGGAACCAGCCCATCCAGATAACCATAAATGCGCAGGTGCGGCACCGCCAGCGCAGTCAGCGGCTCACGCAGGTCGACCGTTTTCAGTAATTCGAGTCCCCCGTTCAGCACCTCCACATCCGGCATCGGCAGCGACAGCACGGTCTGCTTCAGCAGACGAGCATCCTTACGGGCGCTCTCTGTCCCCATCGTCTGCAGGGCCAGGAAGCGTTCTACCGTTCGCTGGTAATCTTCGCTCAACTGCCGCTGGAAGTTGCTCAGTACGTCCGGCTTAATACCCGGCCACTCCTCCTGCGCACTGAAGTTCGGCGACGAGGCCACCGTTACCAGCGCCTGCACGCGTTCAGGATTCGTTAATGCAACCTCACTTGCCACCAGCCCGCCCAGACTCCAGCCGAGCC
The DNA here is from genome assembly GCF_049237765.1 of Enterobacter cloacae complex sp. SHL021. Lineage (NCBI taxonomy): Bacteria > Pseudomonadati > Pseudomonadota > Gammaproteobacteria > Enterobacterales > Enterobacteriaceae > Enterobacter > Enterobacter cloacae complex sp. SHL021. The sequence goes on from NZ_JBMKJG010000016.1 coordinate 68,041, forward strand.
AGATAGCCTGTTGCGGTGCGGCGGCCAGAACCTGCTGCGCCATTTCGTCAAGCGACATCGCCCCATAGCCGCGGCTGCGGCCAAAACCGGGTAAATCCACCAGATGCAGCGTGAAATGCGAGGCAAGTTCCTCATTTACGCAATGCCATACTTCCGCATTCAGTCCCCATCCGTGCAACAGCACAAGATGGCGATTTCCCGTCCCTACGGTCTGCCACCACAGCGTCTTCATCAGTTACTGTTCTCTTTTTTACATGGAGGTTGTCTATGCTAACAGTGCCCGGCTTGTGCTGGCTATGTCGAATGCCACTTGCGCTGAGCGCGTGGGGAGTCTGTTCCGTCTGCACGCGTTCGCTGGCAAGCCGCATCACGACCTGCCCGCAGTGCGGTTTACCGGCGTACAGTCCACAGTTTCCCTGCGGTCGCTGCCTGAAAAAGCCACCACCGTGGAGCGCCCTGGTGGCGATCGATGATTACGTTCCACCGTTAAGCAGGCTTATCCACGCGCTGAAGTTTTCCGGCCAGATTGCGCTGGCTCGCCCTCTCGCCCGCCTGTTATTGCTGGCGGTGTTGCAGGCACGGCGCACGCGCGCGCTGCCGAAAGTGGATATGGTGCTGAATGTGCCCTTATACCGGCGCCGTCACTGGCGACGCGGCTACAACCAGAGCGACCTGCTCTGTCGCCCGCTCGCCCGGTGGCTCGGCTGTCAGTACCCAGCCGCTGCGCTGACGCGCCGCCATGCCACTGCCATTCAGCATCAGCTGAGCGCCCGGCTTCGCAAAAGGAACCTCAAAAACGCCTTTCGCCTTGAATTCGCCGTCAAAGGGCTCCATATCGCGATTGTGGATGATGTCGTCACCACAGGCAGTACCGTTGCTGAACTTTCCCGACTGCTTTTGCAAAGCGGCGCCGCGTCGGTTCAGGTATGGTGTCTGTGCCGTACCTTGTAGCCCTTCTCCAATGGGCGTATGATTATACCCAGGTAATTTAGTCAACTATTAGGCCAAAGCTATGATCCGTATTTCCGATTCTGCACAAGCGCACTTTGCCAAACTGCTGGCAAATCAGGAAGAAGGGACGCAGATCCGCGTGTTTGTGATCAATCCAGGCACTCCGAATGCAGAATGTGGTGTCTCTTATTGTCCGCCAGACGCGGTGGAAGCAACTGACACTGCCCTTAAATTTGACCAGCTCACGGCATATGTTGATGAGCTGAGCGCGCCGTATCTTGAAGATGCGGAGATCGACTTCGTCACCGACCAGCTGGGCTCGCAGCTGACGCTGAAAGCGCCAAACGCCAAAATGCGTAAAGTATCTGACGATGCCCCGCTGATGGAGCGCGTAGAGTATCTGCTGCAATCCCAGATTAACCCGCAGCTGGCCGGCCACGGTGGTCGCGTTTCCCTGATGGAAATCACCGACGAAGGCTACGCAATTCTGCAGTTTGGCGGCGGCTGTAACGGTTGCTCCATGGTCGATGTGACCCTGAAAGAAGGGATCGAGAAGCAGCTGCTGAACGAGTTCCCGGAACTGAAAGGCGTGCGTGACCTGACCGAACACCAGCGCGGCGAGCACTCTTACTACTGATTCATTGCCCGTCTGTATTGCCCGGTGGCGCTGCGCTTACCGGGCCTACAAAAATAGTGCGGTCTGATGCCCTCACCCCGCCCCTCTCCCACGGGAGAGGGTGAAAACATTAAAAACGGTAACCTTGCGGTTACCGTTTTGCGTTTACCTCCATATGTTGACCTGCGTCTCATAATTTAAATTTTGCCCTCCAGGGTGATTCTCAATCACGTCATGTTACCCGTATCATTCTCATGGGCACTAAACACACTCATAACAGCCGACTAAACTAAATAGTTTCCAAGGTATCAGTATTAGTGCCGTTAACCACTCTGTTCCCAGTTGGGACAACCGGAACGTGTCGTTGAAACAATGACGTTACCCATAACAATTCAAAGGCCAGGTAAATCATGCCATTAGTCATCGTTGCTATCGGTGTTGTGTTATTACTGCTCTTGATGATCCGTTTCAAAATGAACGGGTTTATCGCTCTGGTTCTGGTGGCACTTGCAGTCGGTCTGATGCAAGGGATGCCGCTGGTCAAAGTTATTAGCTCCATTAAAGCGGGTGTCGGCGGCACGCTCGGCAGCCTGGCGTTGATCATGGGCTTTGGCGCCATGCTCGGCAAAATGCTGGCGGACTGCGGTGGTGCACAGCGTATTGCCACCACGCTTATCGACAAGTTTGGTAAGAAGAACATCCAGTGGGCAGTTGTGTTAACCGGTTTTACCGTCGGTTTCGCACTGTTCTATGAAGTGGGCTTCGTGCTGATGCTGCCGCTGGTCTTCACCATTGCGGCGGCGGCGAGCATTCCGCTGCTGTATGTCGGTGTGCCAATGGCAGCAGCGCTGTCCGTGACGCACGGCTTCCTGCCACCGCACCCGGGCCCAACCGCTATCGCCACCATTTTCCACGCCGATATGGGTAAAACCCTGCTGTTCGGTACGATTCTGGCCATCCCAACCGTGATTCTGGCAGGCCCTGTTTATGCCCGCTTCCTGAAAGGCATTGATAAGCCGATTCCGGAAGGTCTGTACAGCGCGAAAACCTTCACCGAAGAAGAAATGCCTGGCTTTGGCGTCAGCGTCTGGACCTCTCTGGTCCCGGTGATCCTGATGGCGATGCGCGCCGTGGCAGAGATGGTTCTGCCGAAAGGTCACGCGTTCCTGTCCGTTGCTGAGTTCCTCGGCGACCCGGTGATGGCCACGCTGATTGCGGTGTTGATCGCGATGTTCACCTTCGGCCTGAACCGCGGCCGTTCCATGGATCAGATCAACGACACGCTGACCTCTTCCATCAAAATCATTGCCATGATGCTGTTGATCATCGGCGGTGGCGGTGCGTTCAAGCAGGTTCTGGTCGATAGCGGTGTGGATAAATACATCGCGGCCATGATGCATGAAACCAACGTGTCGCCGCTTCTGATGGCCTGGTCTATCGCCGCAGTTCTGCGTATCGCGCTGGGTTCTGCAACCGTTGCGGCAATCACCGCGGGCGGTATCGTTGCGCCACTGATTGCCACCACGGGCGTCAGCCCTGAGCTGATGGTTATTGCCGTCGGTTCCGGTAGCGTGATTTTCTCACACGTGAACGACCCGGGCTTCTGGCTGTTCAAGGAGTACTTCAACCTGACTATCGGTGAAACCATCAAGTCCTGGTCCGCGCTGGAAACCATTATTTCGGTGTGTGGTCTGGTCGGGGTGCTGCTGTTGAATATGGTGGTCTGATGCCATAAGTCGGGTGGCGGCTTCGCCTTACCCGACCTAATCGCTCCATGTAGGCCCGGTAAGCGTAGCGCCACCGGGCAATAAAAAACCCGCCAGTGGCGGGTTTTTTTATCACTTCTTCGCGACTGCTTTTCGCCGCTTATCCAAATCCTTAATCAGCCTGTTCACCCCGTCATCAGCAAACATCGTCTCAAGCGTGGTGGATAACTTGCGGCGCCAGTTCTTGTACTGATAGCTGGTGCCCGGGATGTTCACCGGCTCCGCCATATCAATCCAGTCTTCCGGCTGCAGGCCCAGCAGGGCGCTGTTGCTGTCGGCAATGTAGCGCTGCAATCCGCGGTTGAGCGTAGGCGTCATCGACATCAGCGACGCTTTATGCCCGGCGCGTTTCGGCAGACAGCCGTGCTTATGCAGTGCATCCAGCAGACCCTGCTTCGCCAGCTCGCGATCCTGATACAGGCCGCGAAGGACTTCTTCATCCGGATAGAGACCCAGGGTTTTACCGAGCGTCAGATCGCCGCTTTCCCAATAGCCACGAAGCGTAGGAAGGTCATGCGTCGTCGCGACTGCCATTGACTGTTCAGGGTACGCTTGCGGCGCGCGGAAGGTTTTCTCATGGTCGTTTTCAAAATAGAGCACTTTATAGGAGTAAACGCCGCTGTCGCGAAGCTTACTGACGATTTCTACCGGCACGGTACCGAGATCTTCGCCGATCACCATGCACTGATGGCGCTTGCTTTCCAGCGCCAGGATCGACAGCAGATCGTCAACCGGATACTGAACATACGCCCCATGATCGGCCGTCTCACCGTAGGGGATCCACCACAGGCGCAGCACCGACATCACGTGGTCGATACGCAGCGCGCCGCAGTTCTGCATGTTGGCGCGCAGCAGGTCGATAAACGGCTCGTAGGCACGCGCCGCCATTACGTGCGGATCCATCGGCGGCAGGCCCCAGTTCTGGCCGAGCGGGCCCAGAATATCCGGTGGTGCGCCTACAGAGGCCTTCAGGCAGTACAGCTCACGGTCACACCAGGTTTCCGCCCCGCCTTCTGCCACGCCAACGGCCAGGTCGCGATACAGACCGATCGGCATCTTATAGCCCTGGCTCACCTGCCAGCAGTCGGCAAACTGGCTGTACGCCAGCCACTGCAGCCACAGATAGAAGTCCACTTCATCGGCGTATTTTTTACAGAACGCTTTGACTTCAGGCGTGTCGACGGATTGATACGCCTCTGGCCAGACCGGCCAGCCCCAGCGCATTTCGTCCTCTTTCACCTGATACGCATGCAGCACATCGAACGCCGCCTGCCAGTAGAGGCTCTCGCCCTCCTGCGCCACAAACTGACGGAAGGCGGCCATCTCCTCGTCATCACGCTGAGAAAAGCCTTTCCACGCCAGACGCAGGGCAGCCATCTTCAGCGCCGTCACGGTGGAATAGTCCACCCAGTCTGCTTCGCGCGCCTGCTTCAGCGCCTGCTGAGTGGTGCTAAGTGCCCACCACGCCTGCGCTTCCGGGCTGTTTTTGAAATCGTCTAACGCATTCACGTCGATGTAAATCACGTTCAGCCAGCGACGGGACGACGGGCTGTACGGGCTGGCACTCTCCGGGTTAGCCGGATAGAGGGCGTGGATCGGGTTGAGGCCGATAAACGCGCCGCCGCGCTCCCCCACCGATGCCAGCATCTTTTTCAGGTCACCAAAATCGCCGATGCCCCAGTTGCTGTCAGAGCGCAGGGTGTAGAGTTGCACGCAGGCACCCCACAGCTTTTTGCCTTCGAGCAACGCCTGCGGCTCATAACAACGTTTTGGCGCCACGATCAACCGGCAGTGAAAGCGCAGCTCGTCCTGGGTGAGCGTTAGGGTGTGGTAACCCTCCGGCAGCTTCGCCGGAAGGGTGAGTGCTTTGCCGCCGGTGGCGTGGCCCTTGTGCTGATGTCCCTCTTCGGTGGTCAGCAGCCAGGTAAACTCGCCGCGTCCTTCCACCGCCAGCGACATCTTTTTGCCCGCGGTGAAGACTTTAACGTTCGGTACCGGCGTGGCCGACGCTTTCGCGTCGGTTTTGTGCATGGCATCCAGCAAACGTCTTTTGGTGTCGGCGCCAATAGACTGTGGTTTGCCGTGAGCATTAATGTAACTGAGGCTGATCCCCGCCGCCTGCGCGGCACTGTCCAGACGTTTACTCTCCATCGCGCTTCCTTAGCGTTTTGCCTGCCAGATACGAGCCTGATAATCACGGATTGAACGGTCAGAGCTGAACATTCCGCAGCGGGCGGTGTTCAGAATGCACGCCCGGGTCCACGCTTCCTGGTCACGGTACAACACGTCGACCTGTTTTTGCGCTTCCACGTAGGCCGTGAAGTCCGCCATCACCAGATACGGGTCGCCGCCGTGTTTGTCCATGCTGTGCAGCATCTGGTCAAACGTGTGCTTATCACCATCGCTGTATTTACCGCTTTCCAGCTCTTTCAGCACCGCATCCAGCACTTTGTCCTTCTTACGCCATTTCACCGGATCGTAGCCTTTGGCCTTGAGGGCTTTCACTTCTTCAACCGTATGACCAAAGATAAAGATGTTCTCTTCTCCGACCTTCTCGGCAATCTCTACGTTCGCACCGTCTAGCGTACCAACAGTCAGCGCGCCGTTCAGCGCCAGCTTCATGTTGCCGGTACCAGACGCTTCTTTACCCGCGGTCGAGATCTGCTCGGAGATATCCGCCGCCGGGATCAGCATCTCTGCGGCAGAGACGCAGTAGTCCGGCAGGAACACCACTTTCAGCTTGTCGCCCACTTTCGGATCGTTGTTGATAGCCGCCGCCACTTTATTGATGGCGAGGATAATGTTTTTCGCCAGGTAGTAGCCCGGTGCCGCCTTCGCGCCGAACAGGAACACGCGCGGCACGCGGTCAGCCTGCGGATTCTCGCGGATCTCTTTGTACAGCGCGAGGATATGCAGCAGGTTCAGATGCTGACGTTTATATTCGTGCAGACGCTTAATCTGGATGTCGAAAATGGCGTTCGGGTTAATCTCGATACCGGTACGCGCTTTCACAAACGCCGCCAGACGCACTTTGTTATCCCGCTTGATGGCGCGGTATTGTTCGCGGAACTTCGCGTCGTCTGCGTATTTTTCCAGGTTGATCAGCTGGTCCAGATCGTTGGCCCACTCTTTCTTCAGCGTTTTGTCCAGCAGACCGGCCAGCAGCGGGTTGCACTGTTTGATCCAGCGACGCGGCGTGATGCCGTTGGTCACGTTATGGAATTTGGTCGGCCACAGCTGGTGATATTCCGGGAACAGGTCTTTCACCACCAGATCCGAGTGCAGCGCCGCCACACCGTTCACCGCAAAGCCGCTCACCACGCACATATTTGCCATGCGCACCTGTTTGTCATGCACCACGGCCAGCTTCGCCCAGACCGCTTTGTTGCCCGGCCAGGTTTTATCCACCAGCGTTTTAAACTGGTCATTGATCTTGTTGATGATCTGCATATGGCGCGGCAGCAGCGTTTTCACCAGTTTCTCATCCCAGCACTCCAGCGCTTCTGGCATCAGGGTGTGGTTGGTGTAAGCAAAGGTGCGGCTGGTGATCGCCCAGGCATCATCCCAGCTCAGCTGGTGCTCGTCGATCAGCACACGCAGCAGTTCAGGAATAGCGATGGTCGGGTGCGTGTCGTTAAGCTGAATCACTTCAAAGTCAGGCAGCTGTGCCAGCTTGCGGCCCGCCAGGTGGTGACGACGCAGAATATCCGCCACGGAGCAGGCGCACTGGAAGTACTGCTGCATCAGACGCAGTTTCTTGCCCGCCAGATGGTTGTCGTTCGGGTAGAGCACTTTGGTCAGCTTCTCGGCGTCGATGCCCTGCTGTTCAGCACGCAGGAAATCGCCGTCATTGAATTTGGTCAGGTTAAACGGATGCGCATGCTTCGCCTGCCACAGACGCAGCGGTTGCGCCACGCCGTTACGGTAACCGAGCACCGGCAGGTCCCAGGCTTCGCCGATAAACGTAAATGCCGGTTCCCAGAGACCCTGTTTTGATACTTTACCGCCAATGTTCACCTGCACATCCAGCTGCGCGTTGTGGCGGAACCACGGGTAGGTGTTACGGTGCCAGTCGTCCGGCGCTTCCATCTGATGCCCGTCTGCAAATGACTGACGGAACAGACCGTATTGATAGTTCAGGCCGTAACCAATGGCCGACTGCCCAACCGTTGCCATCGAATCGAGGAAACAGGCCGCCAGACGTCCCAGACCACCGTTGCCCAGCGCCGGGTCAATCTCTTCTTCCAGCAGGTCGGTCAGGTTAATGTCGTGTTCTTTCAGCACATCCCCAACCTCCTGATACCAGCCGAGGTTCAGCAGGTTGTTGCCGGTCAGACGACCGATCAGGAATTCCATCGAGATGTAGTTGACGTGGCGCTGACCTTTTACCGGTTTTGCCAGAGGTTGAGCATCCAGCTGCTCTGCGAGCGCACCGCTCACCGCCTGCCACCACTGGTGAGGCGTCATCTCGTTTGCAGCATGAAGGCCAAAACGCTGCCACTGACGCGTCAGGGCAGCCTGGAATTGAGCTTTGTTGAAGGTAGGCTGTGACATAGGGGATCGGCATCCTTTAGAAAGAAAACACAAGTTGGCGCTAGTGTGCCTGGCTCATTTCTCCTCTTCCTCCTCCCGCAGGGGATTAGGCAGGGAGGAGTAGCGGGGATGAGCATAAAAGTGTGATCGAGGCCACTCTGAGAGCATAGTCGGAGTGTGTCAGGAAGATAAAAAGATAACCGGGAAGCGTGTCAGGAAAATGAAATGCAGTTTCGGGTGAAATTAAAACGCGCTGAAATGATTACTTACGTAGAATAATATTTCTGCAACCGGGTCAGACGAAGAAGATTATTAATTTCACTAAACTTTACCCCGCGTTTATTAAATTTGACGTCACTATACCTTTCTGAAACCAGTTTCAGCGCAGCCGCAGCACAGCCATACAAGCCAGCATTGACGCGGCATCACAGCCCTTTCCAGAAAGTTCCATCATCTCTCTGAATGTTTTGTGACAGAGTGCAAATTCAGAGCCACCAAAACCAGACATAACTTGCAATAGTTCTCTTTCTGGCCGACCTTATATCTATTAATTACGAAGCGCAAAAAAAATAAATTCTCTCGTTCCCCACAGTGAAGTGAAACCTATGTTGATTCCGTCTAAATTAAGTCGCCCGGTTCGTCTTGACCATACAGTGGTCCGCGAGCGTCTGTTGGCTAAACTTTCCGGCGCGCATAATTTCCGACTGGCGCTGGTTACGAGTCCTGCAGGTTATGGAAAAACAACGCTCATTTCGCAATGGGCCGCAGGTAAAAGCGATCTTGGCTGGTACTCCCTTGATGAGGGCGATAACCAGCAAGAACGTTTTGCCAGCTATCTGATTGCCGCCATTCAGCAGGCCACCAACGGGCACTGCGTGGCCAGCGAAGTGATGGTGCAAAAGCGCCAGTACGCCAGCCTGTCCTCCCTTTTCTCTCAGCTGTTTATTGAACTGGCTGAGTGGCACCGCCCGCTTTACGTGGTCATTGATGATTATCATCTGATCACTAACCCGGTGATCCATGAGTCCATGCGCTTCTTCCTGCGCCATCAGCCGGAAAACCTGACCCTGGTGGTGCTGTCGCGTAACCTGCCGCAGTTGGGCATTGCCAACCTGCGCGTGCGCGATCAACTGCTGGAAGTGGGTAGCCAACAGCTGGCCTTTACCCATCAGGAAGCCAAACAGTTCTTTGACTGCCGCCTGAACTCACCGATTGAGGCCGCTGAAAGCAGCCGCCTGTGCGACGATGTCGCCGGTTGGGCGACAGCGCTGCAGCTGATTGCCCTCTCCGCCCGGCAAAATAACAGCCCGACGCATCAGTCCGCGCGTCGCCTGGCGGGGATCAACGCCAGCTATCTTTCCGATTACCTGGTGGATGAGGTGCTGAACAGCGTCGATCCTTCGACCCGCCATTTCCTGCTGAAGAGCTCCCTGCTGCGTTCCATGAACGACGCGCTGATTGTGCGCGTCACCGGCTGCGAAAACGGTCAGCTGCAGCTTGAAGAGATTGAACGCCAGGGGTTGTTCCTGACGCGGATGGACGATCCCGGCGAATGGTTCAGCTATCACCCGCTGTTTGGCAGTTTCCTGCGCCAGCGTTGCCAGTGGGAGCTGGCGACTGAATTGCCGGACATCCACCGGGCTGCCGCTGAGAGCTGGATGGCGCAAGGCTTCCCGAGCGAGGCTATCCATCATGCGCTCGCCGCCGGTGATGCCGGCATGCTGCGCGATATCCTCCTCAACCACGCGTGGGGGTTGTTTAACCACAGCGAACTGACGCTGCTGGAAGAGTCGCTGAAAGCGTTGCCGTGGGAGAGCCTGCTGGAGAACCCGCGTCTGGTGCTGCTGCAGGCCTGGCTGATGCAGAGCCAGCACCGCTACAGCGAAGTGAATACCCTGCTGGCGCGTGCCGAGCAGGAGATGGAAAGCGATATGGATACCACCCTGCACGGCGAATTTAACGCCTTGCGGGCCCAGGTAGCAATCAACGATGGCGATCCGGAAGAAGCAGAGCGGCTGGCAATGGTCGCGCTGGATGAGCTGCCGCTGGCCAATTTCTACAGCCGCATTGTGGCGACGTCGGTACACGGCGAGGTACTGCACTGCAAGGGTGAGCTGACGCGCTCCCTGTCGCTGATGCAACAAACCGAACAGATGGCCCGCCGTCATGATGTCTGGCATTACGCGCTGTGGAGCCTGATCCAGCAAAGCGAAATTTTATTTGCTCAGGGGTTCCTGCAGGCGGCCTGGGAGAATCAGGAAAAGGCGTTCCAGCTGATTCGCGAACAGCATCTTGAACAGCTGCCAATGCACGAGTTCCTGTTGCGTATTCGCGCCCAGCTTCTGTGGGCGTGGTCGCGCCTGGATGAAGCAGAGAGCTGTGCCCGCCAGGGCGTAGAGGTGCTTTCCGGCTTCCAGCCGCAGCAGCAACTGCAGTGCCTGGCCCTGCTGGTGCAATGCTCGCTGGCGCGTGGGGATCTGGATAATGCCCGCAACCACCTGAACCGTCTGGAGAACCTGCTCGGCAATGGTCAGTATCACAGCGACTGGGTTTCGAACGCCGATAAGGTGCGGGTGATATACTGGCAGATGACGGGGGATAAGAAATCCGCCGCCAACTGGCTGCGCCAGACGCCAAAACCTGAATTTGCAAATAACCACTTCCTGCAAAGCCAGTGGCGAAACATTGCCCGCGCGCAGATCCTGCTCGGTGAGTTTGAGCCGGCTGAGATTGTGCTGGAAGAGCTGAACGAGAACGCCCGCAGCCTGCGTCTGATGAGCGATCTCAATCGTAACCTGCTGCTGCTTAACCAGCTCTACTGGCAGGCCGGGCGTAAAAATGATGCCCAGCGCGTACTGCTGGAGGCGTTGCAGCTGGCGAACCGTACCGGGTTTATCAGTCACTTTGTGATTGAGGGCGAAGTGATGGCTCAACAGCTGCGTCAGCTTATTCAGCTCAACACGCTGCCGGAGCTGGATCAGCACCGTGCCCAGCGCATCCTGCGCGAGATTAACCAGCACCATCGCCACAAGTTTGCCCACTTCGACGAGAACTTCGTTGAACGCCTGCTGAACCATCCGGAAGTGCCTGAACTTATTCGCACCAGCCCGCTGACGCAGCGCGAATGGCAGGTGCTGGGGCTTATCTATTCAGGCTACAGCAATGAGCAGATTGCCGGTGAGCTGGCGGTGGCGGCAACCACCATCAAAACGCATATCCGCAATCTGTATCAGAAGCTGGGCGTGGCGCACCGTCAGGATGCGGTGCAGCATGCGCAGCAGTTGTTGAAGATGATGGGGTATGGGGTGTAGGTTTGTGCGAGCTGATGCCCTCACCCCGGCCCTCTCCCACAGGGAGAGGGAGAAAGGCGTCTCAACATAACTCTAACTGCACATTATTATCTTTAATCACCTGCATCACGCCCGCCGGTGGCATCACATCGGTATAAACCGCATTTACCATGCTGATACTGCCCATGTTGACCATCGCGTTACGGCCAAATTTGGAGTGGTCCACCACCAGCATCACGTGACGTGAGTTTTCAATGATCGCGCGCTTGGTGCGCACCTCGTGATAATCAAACTCCAGCAGTGAGCCGTCGCTGTCGATGCCGCTGATCCCCAGAATGCCGAAGTCGAGACGGAACTGAGAGATAAAATCGAGCGTCGCTTCGCCAATGATGCCGCCGTCGCGGCTGCGCAGTTCGCCCCCGGCGAGGATGATGCGGAAATCATCTTTCTGCATCAGGGTATTGGCCACGTTCAGGTTGTTGGTCACGATGCGCAGGTTTTCGTGATCCAGCAGCGCATGGGCGACCGCTTCAGGCGTGGTGCCGATATCAATAAACAGCGTCGCCCCGTTGGGGATTTGGCTCGCCACTTTACGGGCAATGCGCTCTTTCTCTGCCGTCTGCGTGGCTTTGCGGTCATGCCACGAGGTGTTAACCGAACTGGACGGCAGCGCCGCCCCGCCGTGATGGCGCAAAATACGGTTTTGATCGGCAAGATCGTTCAGGTCGCGGCGGATGGTTTGTGGGCTGACGGCAAACTGTTCCACCAGCTCTTCGGTGCTGACGTATCCCTGTTTTTTTACCAGTTCGATAATGGCGTCATGACGTTGTGTTTGTTTCATGAAATATCCCTGGGAATTATGTTCGTTTTCGCGCATGGAGCGTGTCGGCAAACGCCATTGCCAGCCCGACGGCCAGTCCGGTGACGTGTGCACCATTGGCGATAGACATACCAAACAGATCAAACCATCCGGCAATTAGCCATATTAACGCAAAGGTTATCAATCCGCGCTGCAGATAGATGCCACTTTCGGGGTCGCGCTCGCCTCTGAGCCAGACATAGCCCATCAGGGCATACACCACGCCGGATAAACCACCGAACCACGGGCCGCTGAATTTATGCTGCACATAGCCGCTCAGCAGGGCGCTGATAAGGGTGATAACAATCAGCTTGCCGCTGCCCAGACGCTTCTCCACCGCGCCACCGAGATACCACCACCACAGCAGGTTAAAGAGAATATGCATCACCGAGAAGTGCATCAGCGCGTGGGTGAAATAGCGCCAGACGTCAAAATCGAGAGACGGGTCGTACGGCCACGCAAGCGCGATCATCACGCTCTGGTCGCCCACCACGTTCATAATGATGAAGACGATAATGCAGGCCGCCATCAGCAGCAGCGTAAACGGACCTGCGCGCTCGCGAATGGTGGCAAGGAAGGGGAAGCGCCGATAGTGCAGTCCGCTCCCCGTCTGCCCCGACTGCCAGCTCGCGGCCAGATAGCGGGGGTCGCCGGGATTTTCAAGAAAGCGGGCCAGTTCAGCATTCACGCGATCGGCCTGGCTTTCATCCGCCAGCCAGACATCGGTTTTCGTGTGCTGCTGAACGGTCAGGATGATGCCCTGGGTTGCCATATAGTCGACAAACGCCTGGGCGACGCGCGGATTGGTAAAAGAGGTGATCATCAACATGGGCGGCGGTCGCTTATTTCCACACAAAAGGGGACAGTATAGCGGGATCAGCGCTCAAAAGCGTATTCCACTTCTGCCGGGAAATGACGATGCCAGGCATCGAAACCGCCGTCGACGCTGTAGACCGCATCATAGCCCTGCTGAATAAGGTACTGCGCCGCACCTTTGCTGCTGTTGCCGTGATAGCACATCACCATCACCGGCGTATCGAAGCCGTTATCGCGCATAAACGCGCCCAGCGTATCGTTGGTGAGGTGGAACGCACCCGGGGTGTGGCCCATCGCAAAGCTCTGCGGATCGCGGATATCCACCAGCACCGCCGTTCCCTGGTGCATCTTCTGGTGGGCTTCTTCTACGTTAATACATTCAAACTGATCCATGGTGTTCTCTTTCTGTTGTTCAGGTTGGGTGCGCTCTGATGCCCTCACCCCAGCCCTCTCCCACGGGGAGAGGGAGAAAAGTTAGTCGCACTATTTTACCCCGTAGTGTACGTCCTGGCGGCGGGTAAACGCCATTATGTTATCCATATCACTCTAAATTGTTTTTTTGATGTTACCAAAAGCGCGTTCCTTTGCTATTATGAGCGATATCGAACATTTCTGAGCTTTAACGAAAGTGCGTGAGGGTGTTATGGAAACCAAAGATCTGATTGTGATAGGCGGTGGCATCAACGGTGCCGGTATTGCGGCAGACGCCGCAGGACGCGGATTATCCGTACTGATGCTGGAAGCTAACGACCTCGCCTGCGCGACGTCGTCCGCCAGCTCCAAACTGATTCACGGTGGCCTGCGCTACCTGGAACACTATGAATTCCGTCTGGTCAGTGAAGCGCTGGCCGAACGTGAAGTGCTGCTGAAGATGGCACCGCACCTGGCCATCCCGATGCGCTTCCGCCTGCCCCATCGCCCGCATCTGCGTCCGGCGTGGATGATTCGAATCGGTCTGTTTATGTACGATCATCTGGGTAAACGCACCAGCCTGCCGGGTTCAAACGGTTTGCGTTTTGGCTCAGAATCGGTCCTTAAGCCTGAAATCGTGCGCGGTTTCGAATATTCCGACTGCTGGGTGGACGATGCGCGTCTGGTGCTGGCTAACGCACAGATGGTTGAGAAGAAAGGCGGCGAAGTGAAAACCCGCACCCGCGCCACCGCTGCGCGCCGTGAAAACGGCCTGTGGATCGTCGAAGCGGAAGACGTGGATACCGGCGAGAAGTTCAGCTGGAAAGCGCGCGGTCTGGTGAACGCCACCGGCCCATGGGTGAAACAGTTCTTCGACGAGGGGATGCATCTGCCATCTCCGTACGGTATCCGCCTGATCAAAGGCAGCCACATTGTGGTACCACGCGTGCACACCCAGAAGCAGGCCTACATTCTGCAGAACGAAGACAAGCGCATCGTGTTTGTGATCCCGTGGATGGACGAATTCTCCATCATCGGCACCACCGACGTGGAGTACAAAGGCGATCCGAAAAACGTCGAGATCGACGAGAGCGAAGTGAACTACCTGCTGAAGGTGTATAACGCGCACTTCAAGAAACAGCTGTCCCGCGATGACGTGGTCTGGACTTACTCCGGCGTGCGTCCGCTGTGCGATGACGAATCTGACTCACCGCAGGCGATTACCCGCGACTATACGCTCGATATTCACGACGTGGACGGTCAGGCACCGCTGCTCTCCGTGTTTGGTGGCAAGCTCACCACCTACCGTAAGCTGGCCGAGCACGCGCTGGAAAAACTGGCGCCGTACTACAAAGGCATTGGCCCGGCATGGACCAAAGGCGCGGTACTACCTGGCGGTGATATCGGCGACAACCGCGATGATTACGCCGCGAAGCTGCGTCGTCGCTATCCATTCATCACGGAAGGCATGGCGCGCCACTATGCCCGTACCTACGGCAGCAACACGGAATTGATCCTGGGCGACGCGAAAGAGATTGCCGACCTGGGCGAACATTTTGGCCACGAGCTGTATGAAGCCGAACTGCGCTATCTGGTGGAACATGAGTGGGTTCGCCGTCTGGATGATGCCATCTGGCGTCGTACCAAAGAGGGTATGTGGCTGAATGCCGAACAGCAGTCGCGTGTGGCGCAGTGGTTGCTGCAGCATGCGGGGAAGCGTGAGCTGTCGTTGGCGTCGTGATGTAAAAAAGCCGGGTGGCGGCTCCGCCTTACCCGGCCTACTCGATCCCGTAGGCCCGGTAAGCGCAGCGCCACCGGGCTTTGTTTTTACAACCGCACAGGATCAATATGCCAGATATTCTCGGCATACTCCTTAATGGTCCTGTCGGACGAGAAATACCCCATATTGGCGATGTTATGCATCGCGACGCAGGTCCACTTCTCCTGCTGACGATAAAGCTCGTCCACCCTGTCCTGACAATCCACGTAGCTGCGGTAATCCGCCAGCACCTGATAGTGGTCGCCAAAGTTAATCAGCGAATCCACCAGGTCCCGATAGCGCCCTGGCTCGTCTGGGCTAAACACCCCGGTGGCGATTTGCGTCAGCACCTGACGTAGCTCCTCATCCTCTTCGTAATACTCACGCGGCGAGTAGCCTTTCTTGCGCAGCGCCTCCACCTCTTCCGTGGTATTCCCGAAGATAAAGATATTTTCCGCCCCCACGTGCTCCAGCATTTCGACATTGGCCCCGTCCAGCGTGCCGATGGTCAGCGCGCCGTTAAGGGCAAACTTCATGTTACTGGTGCCGGACGCTTCCGTCCCGGCGGTGGAGATCTGCTCAGAGAGATCGGCCGCCGGAATGATCAGCTGCGCCAGGCTGACGCTGTAGTTAGGAACAAAGACCACCTTCAGCTTGTCGCCGATATCCGGATCGTTGTTGACCACCTTCGCCACATCGTTGATGAGGTGAATGATGTGCTTCGCCATGTAGTAAGCGGACGCCGCCTTACCGGCAAAGATCTTCACGCGCGGCACCCACTCCGCCGTCGGATCGGCCTTGATGCGGTTATAATGGGTGATCACATGCAGCACGTTCATCAGCTGGCGCTTGTACTCATGAATACGCTTGATCTGTACGTCGAACAGCGCTTTCGGGTTCGCCACCACGTTCAGATGCAACGCCAGCCAGACTGACAGACGTTTCTTGTTCAGCAGCTTGGCTTCTCGTACGGCTTTGTTCACCGCCGGAAAATCAATGTGCTGTTCAAGCTCGCTCAGCTGGCTGAGATCGGTTCGCCAGGTGCGGCCAATGTGCTCATCCAGCACCTCAGAAAGCGGCTGGTTTGCCAGCGCCAGCCAGCGACGCGGCGTGACGCCATTGGTCACGTTGCAGAAACGCGTCGGGAAGATCTTCGCAAAGTCCGCAAACAGCGACTGGACCATCAGGTTCGAGTGCAGCTCTGAAACCCCGTTCACCTTGTGGCTGATCACCACCGCCAACCAGGCCATGCGTACGCGGCGACCGTTCGATTCATCGATGATAGAAGCGCGGCTCAGCAAGCCGGTATCGTTCGGATACTGCTCCTGCAACGTCTTGAGGAAGTAGTCATTAATTTCAAAGATGATCTGCAGGTGGCGCGGCAAAATTTTGCCGAGCATATCCACCGGCCAGGTTTCCAGCGCTTCGCTCATCAACGTGTGGTTAGTGTAAGAGAAGACCTGACAGGTCACCTCAAACGCGTCATCCCAGCTGAACTTATGCTCATCGATAAGCAGACGCATCAGCTCCGGGATCGACAGCACCGGATGGGTATCGTTGAGGTGAATGGCGGTTTTTTCCGCCAGATTGGCGTAGGTCTTGTGCAGCTGATAGTGACGGCTGAGGATATCCTGAATCGTCGCGGAGACGAGGAAATACTCCTGACGCAGGCGCAACTCGCGCCCGGAATAGGTCGAGTCGTCCGGGTAGAGCACGCGGGAGACGTTCTCGGAGTGGTTTTTATCTTCCACCGCCGCGAAGTAGTCGCCCTGGTTAAATTTACCCAGGTTAATCTCGCTACTGGCCTGCGCGTTCCACAGACGCAGCGTATTGGTCGCATCGGTATCGTAGCCCGGGACAATCTGGTCATAGGCGACGGCAAGGATCTCTTCGGTTTCCACCCAGCGGGACTTTTTCCCTTCCTGCTGAATACGTCCGCCAAACCGCACCTTATAGCGCGTATTGTGACGTTTAAACTCCCACGGGTTACCGTATTCCAGCCAGTAGTCCGGGGACTCTTTCTGACGTCCGTCCACGATGTTCTGATTGAACATCCCGTAGTCGTAGCGAATGCCGTAGCCACGCCCCGGCAGGGCCAGCGTCGCCAGCGAGTCGAGGAAGCAGGCGGCAAGTCGCCCCAGGCCACCGTTACCGAGCCCCGGGTCGTTCTCTTCGTCAATCAGCTCTTCTAAGTCCAGCCCCATCTCTTCCAGCGCGGTTTTAACGTCATCGTAAATACCGAGCGATAACAGCGCGTTAGAGAGGGTGCGGCCAATCAAAAATTCCATCGACAGGTAGTAAACCTGACGTGTTTCTTGCGACAGCTGGGCGCGGTTGGAGCGCAGCCAGCGTTCAACCATGCGGTCACGCACCGCAAACAGGGTGGCGTTGAGCCACTCGTGTTTGTTGGCGATGACCGGATCTTTCCCGATGGTAAACATCAGCTTATAGGCGATAGAGTGCTTCAACGCCTCAACGCTGAGCGTGGGGGAAGAGTAGCTAAAAGGAGCGTTCATATCAGTAACTTCGCCTCGTTACATCAAGCGTTGATAGAGATCGCGGTATGACTGCGCCGCAACGTGCCAGCTAAAGTCCATGGACATCGCCTGACGTTGAACGTAACGCCACAGCGACGGACGGGACCACAAGACGAAAGCACGCCGAATCGCCCGAAGCAGCGACCAGGCATTACTGTCCTCAAAGACAAACCCGCTGGCGATACCGTCCGCCAGGTTTTCCAGTGAGCTGTCAGATACCGTATCCGCCAGCCCGCCCGTGCGTCGCACCAGCGGCAGGGTGCCGTACTTCAGGCCGTAGAGCTGCGTCAGGCCGCAAGGTTCGAAACGGCTCGGCACCAGAATGACGTCCGCGCCGCCCATGATCCGGTGCGAGAACGCTTCGTGATAGCCAATCTGCACGCCCACCTGCCCCGGGTGTTCCGCCGCTGCCGCCAGGAAGCCTTCCTGCAATACCGGGTCGCCCGCGCCGAGCAGCGCCAGCTGTCCGCCCTGCTCCAGCAGTCCCGGCAGGGCCTCCAGCACCAGGTCCAGCCCTTTCTGGCTGGTCAGACGGCTCACCACCGCAAACAGTGGCACTTTGTCGTTGACCTTCAGCCCCATCGCAATTTGTAACTGGCGTTTGTTTTCCGCTTTGTCTTCCACGGAATCACGGCCATAGCGGGCCGCAAGCAGCAGGTCGGTCTCCGGGTTCCAGATCTGTTCATCGACGCCGTTGAGGATCCCCGACAAACGCCCTTCACGATGGCGCTGACGGAGCAACCCTTCCAGGCCGTAGCCGAACTCCGGCTGCGTAATTTCACGGGCGTAGGTCGGGCTCACGGCCGTGATGTGGTCGGCATAGTAAAGCCCGGCCTTCAGGAACGAGATCTGCCCGTTAAACTCCAGCCCGTGCATGTTATAGAACGACCATGGCAGATCGATGTCATTCATGTGATGGGCGTAGTACATGCCCTGATACGCCAGGTTATGCACCGTAAAGACCGATTTCGCCGGATGGCCGCGCGCCGCCAGATATGCCGGAGCGAGCCCCGCGTGCCAGTCGTGTGCGTGCACAATGTCCGGGCGCCAGAACGGATCCAGCCCTACCGCCATTTCAGCCCCAACCCAGCCGAGCAGCGCAAAACGCAGCACGTTGTCGGTATAGGCAAACAGGTTCGTATCGTGATACGGGCTACCTGGTCGGTCATATAAGTGCGGCGCGTCAATCAGGTAGATGCCCACGCCATTGTAATGTCCATACAGCAGGGTAATGCGTCCGGCGAAGGTGTCACGGCGCGTCACCACCTTTGCATCGGGAATGCCGCGCCGGATATCCGGGAAGGCAGGCAGCAGGACTCGGGTATCGACTCCGCCGGCGATTTGCGCCGCGGGTAATGCACCAAGAACATCCGCCAGGCCGCCCGTTTTTAACAACGGGAACATCTCAGAACATACGTGTAAAACCTGCATCATCGCTCCTGTTTGATCTGCAGCTTCCGCAACATTTCCCGTGTGACTAACACGATCCCCTCTTCAGAACGGTAGAAGCGACGTGCATCTTCTTCCGCGTTTTCACCAATCACCATTCCTTCAGGAATGACGCAGGCACGGTCGATCACGCAGCGACGCAGACGACACGAACGCCCGACCCAGACATCCGGCAGCAGCACCGCCGAATCGATATTACAGAATGAGTTTATACGCACGCGCGGGAACAGCACCGACTGCACCACCACCGAGCCGGAGATAATGCACCCACCAGAGACCAGCGAGTTCAGCGTCATGCCGTGGCTGCCGGAGCGGTCCTGAACGAACTTCGCTGGCGGCAGGGATTCCATATGGGTACGGATCGGCCAGTTCTGGTCGTACATATCCAGCTCAGGCGTGACGGAGGCCAGATCGAGGTTGGCTTTCCAGTACGCTTCCAGGGTTCCCACATCGCGCCAGTAAGGTTCCGCATTCGGATCTGACTGCACGCAGGACAGCGGGAAAGGATGTGCATAGGCCATGCCAGCTTTGGTAATTTTCGGAATGATGTCTTTACCGAAGTCGTGGCTGGAGTGTTCGTCTTTGTCGTCTTCTTCCAGCAGCTCATAAAGGTAATCTGCATCAAAGACATAGATCCCCATGCTGGCGAGCGATTTGGTGTCATCTCCCGGCATGGTTGGTGGGTTGGCCGGTTTTTCAACGAAGTCGATAATTTTATCGTCCGCGTCCACGTGCATCACGCCAAACGCCGTCGCCTCGGCAACGGGCACCGGCAGACACGCCACGGTGCAGCGCGCCCCTTTCTCGACGTGGTCGATGAGCATGTGGGAGTAGTCTTGCTTGTAGATGTGATCCCCGGCGAGGATCACGATGTACTCCGCGTTGTAGCGGCGAATGATATCGAGGTTCTGGGTCACCGCATCAGCGGTGCCGCGGTACCAGTTTTCACCGTGAACACGCTGCTGGGCAGGCAGGAGATCGACAAACTCATTCATCTCTTCGCTGAAGAATGACCAGCCGCGCTGAATATGCTGCACCAGGGTGTGCGACTGATACTGCGTAATGACGCCAATGCGGCGAATACCTGAGTTCAGGCAGTTGGACAGTGCAAAATCGATAATTCGGAACTTACCACCAAAGTGAACAGCCGGCTTGGCGCGCTTGATGGTCAAATCTTTAAGACGGGTTCCGCGCCCGCCTGCGAGGATCAGGGCAACCGTTTTTAAGGGGAGCTGGCGTGCCAACATTAAGGGATCGTTCTTCTCTAATCTAACCATGACTAACTCCTTTTTTATCATCTTGGAATACGCACACTCCGTGCGCAGGCCCGTGCCAGACAGCCATTACTACCGGATTATCCGCTCCGGCAAAGGGGGGAACGGCGCGCCATTCCCCGTCAGGTAAAACAATCTCAGCGACGTCATCCGTCGCGTTCAGCGTAACCAGCCAGCGATCCGAAAGCAGGATCTGCAGGCGCGGTACGCCGTGTTGCCACTCTTGCGCGCTTAACGGTTGCGCGTCTTTATTCAGCCAGCGAACGTTGCCGTCGCCCTCCTCCCACCAGCGGTTGGCGGTGAGCGCGGGGATCTGCTGACGAAGGTGGATCAGCGCCGCGGTAAAGTGGATCAGGCCGCTGTTCGCTTCTCCCCAGTCGAGCCAGGTTAAGGTGTTGTCCTGGCAATAGGCGTTGTTGTTACCGTGCTGGCTGTGGCCATGTTCATCCCCTGCCAGCAGCATCGGCGTGCCCTGCGACAACAAAAGCGTCGTCAGCAGCGCATGCACGCTGGCGCGTCGCCGCTCAATAACATCCAGACTTCCGCCTAACCCTTCTATACCATGATTAAAGCTATGGTTATTGTTAGTGCCATCGCGATTCTCCTCGCCATTTGCCTCATTGTGTTTCTGATTGAAACAAACGCAGTCCCGGAGCGTAAAACCATCATGCGCGGTCACCAGGTTGACGGTAGCAGACGGTCGTTTGCCATCACGTTTAAACAGATCGCTGGAAGCGGCAAAGCGTCTGGCGAACTCCCCCAGCGACAGGCTTCTCTCCAGCCAGAAGCGGCGTACGGCATCGCGATAGTGGTCGTTCCATTCGGCAAACAGCGGCGGGAAGTTCCCCACCTGGTAGCCGCCTTCACCAATGTCCCACGGCTCGGCAATCAGCTTCACCCGCGAGAGCACCGGGCAGTTTTTGATCGCCTCAAACAGCGGCGCCTGCTGGCTGAACCCCGGCGTGCGGCCCATCACCGGCGCCAGGTCAAAACGAAAACCGTCGACGTGGAACGTTTCCACCCAATATTTCAGGCATTCATACGCAAAATGCGTCACCGCCGGATGGCTGAGGTTGAGCGTGTTACCGCAACCGGTCCAGTTGTGGTAATCACCATCCTCTCTGATCCAATAATAGCTACGGTTATCAATTCCGCGCATGGAGAGCGTCGGACCGTCGAGATCGCTTTCCGCGCTGTGGTTCAGCACCACGTCCAGAATCACTTCGATACCGGCCGCATGAAGCGCTTTCACCGCATCACGAAACTCGTCCCGCGCCTTGTCCGGGTGGACGGCGTAGCGGGGGTCGAGCGCAAACATCGCCAGCGGGTTGTAGCCCCAGTAGTTGCTCAGCCCCAGTCGCTGCAGGCGAGGCTCGCTGGCGAAATGGGCGATGGGCAACAACTCCAGCGCGGTGATCCCGAGATGTTTCAGATAGGCGATCATGGTCGGATGGCCGAGCGCCTTATAGGTGCCGCGCATCTCTTTGGGAATAGACGGATGGAGATAGGTCAGCCCTTTTACATGGGCCTCGTAAATCACGGTGTTGCCCCACGGCGTGCCCGGCGGGGCATCGTCTTCCCAGTCGTAGCGATCGCCCACCACCACGCTTTTTGGGGCCACGTGGGCGCTGTCGCGGTGGTCGGGTTCCCCGTAGCCGACGTGGAAAATCGGGTCGTCTTTAAACTCGCCTTCCACGCGGTGGGCGCAGGGGTCAATCAGCAGCTTTGCCGGGTTAAACCAGTGCCCCTGAGCAGGCGCCCAGGGACCGTGAACGCGAAAACCGTAATGCATCCCTGGCCGCCCACCGGCCAGGTAACCGTGCCAGGTATCCCCGGTGCGCGCCGGTAAATCGTAACGATGTTCGTTACCTTCCCCGTCAAACACACAGAGTTCGACCCGCTCCGCGTGAGCAGAAAAGAGGGTGAAATTCACACCCTTTCCGTCAAAGCTCGCCCCGAGCGGTTCGGGTTTACCTGCCGTAAGCTGCGTCATTCGCCCTCCCGCACCAGCCAGATGGTACCGAGCGGCGGCAGCGTCAGGCTCAGGGAGTTGGGGCGCCCGTGGCTTTCGATGGCATCGCTCTGGACCAGTCCGCCATTACCGGCGTTACTGCCGTGGTAATGCATGGAATCGGTGTTGAGGATTTCGCGCCATTTACCGGCCTGATTAATGCCAAAGCGGTAATGATGACGTGGAACCGGCGTAAAATTACTGGCAACGATAATCTCGTTACCCGCTTTATCCCGGCGCACAAAGACAAATACCGAGCGCTCATGGTCGTCCACCACCAGCCACTCAAAACCGTACGGATCGAAGTCCAGCTCGTGCAGTGCTTTATGGTGGCGGTAGGTCAGGTTCAGATCGCGGACCAGCCGCTGCACGCCGTGGTGCCAGTTGTCAGCGCCCTCCAGCAGATGCCAGTCGAGGCTGGTATCGTGGTTCCACTCGCGCCCCTGGGCGAACTCGTTGCCCATAAACAGCAGTTTTTTGCCCGGGAAGGCGAACATCCAGCCGTAGTAGGCGCGCAGGTTGGCAAACTTCTGCCACGCGTCGCCCGGCATGCGGTCGAGAATGGATTTTTTACCGTGCACCACTTCATCGTGCGACAGCGGCAGCATGAAGTTTTCGGTGTAGTTGTAGAGCAGCCCGAAGGTAAGCTTATCGTGATGATACTGACGATAAACCGGGTCGAGCTTCATGTAATCGAGCGTGTCGTGCATCCAGCCCAGGTTCCACTTGTACCAGAAGCCCAGGCCACCCATTGACGGCGGACGGGAAACGCCCGGGAAGTCGGTGGACTCTTCCGCCATCGTCACCGCGCCCTCAACCTGCTCGCCAATAATGCGGTTGGTGTTGCGCAGAAACTCAATCGCTTCCAGGTTCTCGCGACCGCCATACTCGTTCGGGATCCACTCGCCCTCTTTGCGGCTATAGTCGCGATAGATCATCGACGCCACCGCATCCACGCGCAGGGCATCAATGCCGAAACGCTCGATCCAGTAAAGCGCGTTCCCGACCAGGTAGTTCGCGACTTCACGACGACCGTAGTTGTAGATCAGCGTATTCCAGTCCTGGTGATAGCCTTCGCGCGGGTCGCTGTGCTCGTACAGTTTTGTGCCGTCGAACTCGGCCAGCGCAAAATCATCCGACGGGAAGTGGCCCGGCACCCAGTCAAGAATGACGTTCAGCCCGGCGGCGTGTGCGGCATCAACGAAATAGCGGAAGTCGTCGCGCGTGCCAAAGCGGCGCGTCGGTGCGTATAACCCGGTAGGCTGATAGCCCCAGCTTCCGTCGAACGGGTGCTCGTTAACCGGCAGCAGCTCCAGATGGGTAAAGCCCATCCATTTGGCGTACGGTACCAGCTGGTCAGCCAGCTCACGATAGCTCAGCCAGAAATTGTCATCGGTGTGGCGACGCCAGGAGCCGAGATGCACCTCATAAACGGAGATTGGCGCGTCGAAGCGGTTAGCCTGCTTGCGCTCTTCCGTCTGGACCACCTTCTCCGGCAGGCCGCAAATAAGCGAGGCAGTATTCGGGCGCAGCTCCGCTTCAAAGGCGTACGGGTCAGCTTTAATGCGCAGCTTGCCGTTGGCATCGATCATCTCAAATTTATAGAGCTGACCGTTATGCGCGCCGGGGATGAACAGCTCCCAGATGCCGGTTTCCCGACGCAGGCGCATGGGGTGACGACGACCGTCCCAGTAGTTGAACTGCCCGACGACGGAGACGCGCTGGGCGTTTGGCGCCCACACAGCAAACCGCGTGCCGGTAATACCATCCATGGTATCCGCATGGGCACCCAGCGTTTCATAAGGCCGCAGATGGGTACCTTCGGACAGCAGCCAGGCATCCATCTCTTTTAAGAGCGGGCCAAAGCTATAGGGATCGTCAATCAGGTTTTGCTGACCGTGCCAGATGACGGCAAGCTGATAACGAAAGGGGTTTTTACGACGGGGCATGACGCCCGAGAAGAAGCCACGTGAGTCGAGGCATTCCAGATTACCCACCTTGCGGCCGGTTTTGGGTTCGATGACCCACACTTCTGTAGCATCCGGTAACAGCGCGCGAACTTCCAGCCCGGCCTCTGTACGGTGCATCCCTAGCACAGAAAAGGGGTCGGCAAAATGACCCGCAATAAGCGCATTAATCACGTCTCTCGAAATACGATCGGACATGGTATTCATCCTGTTTTTTTATGTCGCCCTTTTTATTCGCTCCGGGACGACTTTTAATGTGACCTAAACGGTGCAGCTCATCCTCTCTGCTCCGCCCTACCCTCAGGTGAGAAATAAATCTTCCTTAAAGCATAGCCAACGACGAGGTTCCTCCTGATAAAAAATAAGACATCTGCGTTTTACTCCATGTAGTACGCAAAAAAAGGGGGTGAAAATCACCCCCGGTAGTTAACAAATTATTACGCCAGCTGGCGCAGCATGCGGCGCAGCGGCTCTGCGGCACCCCACAGGAGCTGGTCACCCACGGTGAACGCGGAGAGGTACTCTGGCCCCATGTTCAGCTTACGCAGACGGCCAACCGGCGTGGTCAGCGTGCCGGTAACGGCCGCAGGCGTCAGTTCGCGCATGGTGATATCGCGATCGTTTGGCACCACTTTCGCCCACGGGTTGTGTGCGGCGAGCAGCTCTTCCACGGTCGGAATAGACACATCTTTTTTCAGTTTAATGGTGAAGGCCTGGCTGTGGCAGCGCAGCGCGCCGATACGCACGCACAGACCGTCAACCGGAATGGTGTTCGCGGTAGCGAGGATTTTGTTGGTCTCCGCCTGACCCTTCCACTCTTCACGGGTCTGGCCGTTATCCAGCTGTTTGTCGATCCACGGGATCAGGCCACCGGCCAGCGGTACGCCAAAGTTATCGACCGGCAGTTCGCCGCTGCGGGTCAGCTCGGTGACTTTACGCTCGATATCGAGGATCGCGGACGCCGGATTTGCCAGCTCGGTCGCAACGCTCTGGTGCAGCTGGCCCATCTGGGTCAGCAGTTCACGCATGTGACGCGCACCGCCGCCGGATGCGGCCTGGTAGGTCGCCACGGAGACCCACTCCACCAGGTCCTGCGCGAACAGGCCACCGAGGGACATCAGCATCAGGCTGACGGTGCAGTTACCGCCGACAAAGGTTTTCACGCCGTTGTTCAAGCCGTCGGTGATCACGCCCTGGTTCACCGGGTCGAGGATGATGATGGCATCGTCTTTCATACGCAGCGAAGAGGCCGCGTCAATCCAGTAGCCCTGCCAGCCGCTTTCACGCAGCTTTGGATAGATTTCGTTGGTATAATCGCCGCCCTGGCAGGTCACAATAATGTCGAGTGCCTTCAGCGCTTCCAGATCGTAAGCATCCTGCAACGTCCCTGTGGTACCACCAAAGGACGGTGCAGCCTGGCCGAGCTGGGAAGTGGAGAAGAAGACCGGGCGGATAGCGTCGAAATCGCGCTCTTCAACCATGCGTTGCATGAGTACAGAGCCGACCATACCGCGCCAGCCGATAAAACCAACGTTTTTCATAGCATTTGTTTCCTGCAGAGGGTGTGTGCTGTTTGTGCAAGCCAGTATTGAACTGGGATATGCTTCACATTACAAAATGCTGCCAAAGTCGCAAGCGAAATTAATCGATGATTGCCCGGCAATCAGAAAAAGAGCTAATCATCCTAATAACCATAGAGAAATTCAGGGCTAATTTACATGAGTGAAATCATTTCTGCGGCGGTTTTATTGATCCTGATAATGGATCCACTGGGAAACCTGCCGATTTTCATGTCGGTGCTGAAGCACACCGAACCCAAGCGCCGCCGGGCGATCATGATCCGCGAGCTGCTCATCGCCCTGCTGGTGATGTTTATCTTCCTGTTTGCTGGCGAAAAAATTCTCGCTTTCCTGAATCTGCGTGCCGAAACGGTTTCGATTTCCGGCGGAATTATTCTGTTCCTGATTGCCATCAAGATGATTTTCCCGAGCGCAGAAGGCAGCAGCAGCGGACTGCCTGCGGGTGAAGAGCCGTTTATCGTACCGCTGGCGATCCCGCTGGTCGCCGGGCCGACCATTCTGGCCACATTGATGCTACTGTCGCATCAGTATCCCAACCAGATGAGCCATCTGGTGATTGCTTTGCTGATTGCCTGGGGCGGAACGTTCATCATTCTGCTGCAATCGTCGCTGTTCCTGCGCCTGCTGGGCGAAAAAGGGGTCAATGCGCTGGAGCGTTTGATGGGGCTGATTCTGGTGATGATGGCGACGCAGATGTTCCTGGACGGGATACGGGCGTGGATGAAGGGATAGCAAGGTAAATGCAAAACGGCAATCTTAGATTGCCGTTTTTAGTGGTTGCTCCCTCTCCCCGTGGGAGAGGGCCGGGGTGAGGGCAACAGGCCGCACTCCTCAAAAATAATATTTCGTTTTGCGAGCCGCCTTCCAGAGCCTCTCTTGCCACCCGATCTTCAAAGCAGTATCTTCTTGCCGCGCCTGCAAAATCAGGCGTCAGGGTTGGTCCTCTGTTATCCTCATCCGTGATAAAATTTCTTTATCGCGTAGTCAGTTACACCTTAATGGTGGGCTGGACGGTGGCGCCGCAAGGCGCGCCGGTAGCTGATGAGGCCGGTAGGACCAACTCCGTTCAGTCCGCCACCAGTGAGGTTGGTCCCTCCTGTGGCGGTCCATTTTACGCATCAGAGGCGGTCTTATGACTACTACCCTTAGCTTTTCTCACTCCTTATTCACCACACCGTTCGATCACACCACCGACTTCACCGAGCTGGCAGACAACTGCGCGCGGTTTGTCGACGTGCTGGTTGAATGTGACGATCCAACCCAGAAGATGGCGCTGTGCGGACGGCTTTCCGCCTGCCTCGCCCTGCTCCAGCCGACGCTGCTTGAACCTGTTCCAGAATATTTAAAAGCCAGCCTGACGGTGGATGACCTGCCATTGGACGTGCCGGTATTCGAACCAGAAGTTGATCAGTTAGGGCGATATTGCCAGCTGTTAACGCAAATGCTGTTAGCGCATTCGCTGTCAGAAAGCGATGAGAGAGTGGCGGGAGATCTGTTGCAGGAGTTGGTGCGATTTTACAGCGATACGCTAAAAGCGCCGCGCTGGCTGCGCACAACGGAAGGCACAGTGCTGCTGTAAAAAAGCCGGGTGGCGCTTGCGCTTAC
Source organism: Enterobacter cloacae complex sp. SHL021 (assembly GCF_049237765.1). Classification (NCBI taxonomy): domain Bacteria; kingdom Pseudomonadati; phylum Pseudomonadota; class Gammaproteobacteria; order Enterobacterales; family Enterobacteriaceae; genus Enterobacter; species Enterobacter cloacae complex sp. SHL021. The sequence continues at coordinate 95,465 of NZ_JBMKJG010000016.1, forward strand.
CCGGCCTACGGGAACTGAGTTTTTTGTAGGTCGGGTAAGGCGAATCCGCCACCCGACAAAATAAGATCTCTGCGGCCTGATGCCCTCACCCCAACCCTCTCCCACAGGGAGAGGGAGAAAACCGGGGTTAGCTCAGCAGCGTAAACCCAATCATCCCGACAATCGCACCCGTAGTGCCGAGGATAGTTTCCATCAGCGTCCAGGTTTTCAAGGTTTGCGCTTCGGTCGCACCGGTAAATTTACCGAACAGCCAGAAGCCCGCATCGTTCACGTGCGACACCACAATCGAACCACCCGCGATACAGATAGACAGCGCCGCCATCTGCGCACCGGAGTAGTTCAGCTGTTCAATCACCGGCATCACCAGGCCAACAGCCGTTAAACAGGCCACGGTCGCGGAGCCCTGAATAATACGCACCGCCGCCGCCAGCACAAAGCAGGTGACCGCGATGGGCAGTCCCATTCCGGTCAGCGCTTCACCCAGCGCCGGACCGACGCCTGAATCCACCAGCACCTGCTTGAACACGCCACCCGCACCGATCACCAGCAGGATAATGCCCGCTGGCTGCAGCGCAGCACCGCAGATTTCCATCACGCGGTCTTTCGGCATCCCCTGACGCATCGCCAGGCCATAAATCGCCACCAGACACGCCACCAGAATTGCCGTGAACGGGTGACCGATAAATTCGAACCATTCGTACGCGGTAGAGCCCACCGGTACAAAGCGCGCGGCAATGGTTTTCAAACCCACCAGCACCAGCGGCAGCAGGATCAGAGACAGGCTGAAGCCGAAGGACGGCATTTTACCTTCGCCCAGGTGCGGCTCGGTAATATCATCAGGAATATGCAGTTCAACGTAGCGGCTGATGAAGTTGCCCCACAGCGGACCGGCGATAATCATTCCCGGGATTGCCGCGCACAGGCCAATCAGGATCATCCAGCCAAAGTCGGCGTGCATCTGGGAAGCCAGCAGCATCGGCGCAGGCCCCGGCAGCAGAAACGCCGCCGCCGCGGCCACACCCGCAAACAGCGGAATAACCAGCTTCACAAGGTTAGTACCGGTATGGCGCGCCATGGAGAACGCCACGCTAATCAGCAGCACCACGGCCACTTCAAAGAACAACGGCAGCGCGCAGATCAGACCGGCCAGCCCAATCGCATAGTGTGCACGACTGTGACCAAACGATTTCAGCATCTTGACGGCAATCTGGTCGACCGCGCCCGTCTCATGCAGGATCTTGCCAAACATCGCGCCCAGCGCGACCACAATAGCCAGGAAGCCCAGTGTGCCCCCCATCCCTTTTTCCATCGTCGCAGCGATCTTGTCGAGCGGCATACCGGAAAAGAGACCTGCACCAATAGAAACCACCATCAAAGCAACAAAAGCATGCATACGCGCTTTCATCACTAAAAACAGCAGCAGCAATACCGAACCCACTGCTGTCAAAACTAGCGTTAATGTACTCAAAACTTACTGCCTTTTATTAATGACCTCGATGGTGCTGGCAACAACACCCTCCAGTGACTGATCGATATCAACCACTAAGACGTCTTTTTCATCTTCACCTGGCTCCTGCAGCGCTTCGAACTGTGTGACCAGCATCTGGGTTTTGAAGAAGTGGCCTTTGCGCGCCTTGAGACGGCTTTCGATGACGTCGAAATCGCCTTTCAGGTAGATGAAAGAGAGGTTCGGGTTGCCGTCACGCAGCAGATCGCGGTAGGTTTTTTTCAGCGCAGAGCAGACGATCAGGGAAACTTTATTGGTGCGCTGCATGGCAAACGCGGCATCGTTCAGCGCCTGTAACCACGGTTTACGGTCGTCGTCGTTCAGCGGCTCGCCGGAGGCCATCTTCATGATGTTGCTGCGCGGATGGAGGAAGTCGCCATCAAGAAACGCCGCATTAAGTTGATGCGCCACTTCGCTTGCCACGGCAGATTTACCGCTACCGGAAACGCCCATCAGGACGTAAACGTGGTGATCATGATTAGTCGTGCTCAAAGGGTGTCCCTCAGTCAATTGTTACGGGTAACAGTTATCGGTAACATTGTCCTGCCGGGGCAAAAGAGAAGCAATATCCAAACGTGCGCGATGTGAATAAGTGTGAGCTACTTCAAATTTGTCGGATTAAATAGATCCACCCGGTGACAAGGTGAAACCTAAATCTAACATTTTTGGCGTAACCGCTTCGCCGCGAATGCGCGCCAGCAGGCGTTCTGCGCCAATGCGACCCATGCGTTCACGCGGTGTCAGGACGCTCGCCAGACGCGGCTCCATCACCTGGCCGATGTCATGGCCGTGGAAACCGGCTATCGCCATATCATCGGGGATCTTCAGCCCCAGACGCTGGCATTCGAACGCTGCACCGACCGCAAGGTCATCGTTGGTACAGAAAATACCGTCCAGTTGTGGATACTCGCGCCGCGCCTGCCGCATCAGCTCAATACCCGACGTATAGGAAGAGGACTGCTCCACCATCACGCTGTACGGGGTTAAATTTGCGTCAAGCATCGCCTGCTCGTATCCCTTCTGTTTGATGATAGTACGTTCATCAAGACGCGCACCCAGGTAGGCGATATGACGATGACCACGCGCGATGATCGCCGCCGTCATCTGCCGCGCCGCTTCGAAGTTGTCAAAACCCACGGCAATATCAAGGCACGGCGACTGGCTGTCCATCAGTTCCACCACCGGGATCCCGGCCACTTCGATCATCTTCAGCGTACGGGGGGTGTGAGTACGTTCAGTTAAAATCAGGCCATCGATGTTCCAGGAAAGCATCGATTCAAGACGTTCTTCTTCCAGTTCCGGTTTGTAGCCGTAGTGTGCCAGCATGGTCTGGTAACCAAACGCATCCGTGACGCTTTCAATACCGCGCAACACTTCGGCAAAGACCTGGTTGGTTAAAGAAGGCAGGAGGACGCCCACCGCACGACTGGTAGCATTGGAGAGAATATCGGGTGCGCGGTTAGGGATATAACCCAGTTCATCGAGAGCAGCGGCAATCTTGCCACGCAACGCTACGGAAACCTGTTCCGGGTTACGTAAAAAACGGCTGACCGTCATTTTGGTCACACCAACACGATCGGCGACATCCTGAAGTACGGGGCGTTTCTTTTTCATCGTCCTGAGAAATCTTGAAGAGAGAGATTTGCTCAGTTTATCACGGACAAAGCCCATCCTTCCCCTGTCAAAGGGAAGGATGGGCATTTATTTATGATTTATTACACCGGTGGCAGATCAAACAGCAGAATTTCACTTTCGCTGTCGGCATGCACGGAGAGCGCTTGCTCATCCCAGATGGCCAGACCATCTGCCGTTGTCGCTTTGGTGCCGTTGATGGACACTTCACCTTTCACCACCTGGATCCAGACGCGGCGGTTCGCGGCGATCTGGTGTACAGACTGTTCGTCTTTCGCCAGCGCCCAGCGGTACAGTTCCATATCCTGATGCACTTTCAGCGAACCTTCACGCGCATCCGGGGAGAGCACCAGCTGTTTGCCCTGTTTGGCGTCGAAGCGGCGCTGCTCGTAGCGCGGCGTGATGCCGGTTTCTTCTGGAATGATCCAGATTTGATACAGGTGCAGTTTTTCCGTTTTGCTCGGGTTGTACTCCGAGTGACGAACACCGGTACCCGCACTCATGATCTGGAACTCGCCCGCCGGAACCTGCTCTTTGTTGCCCATGCTGTCCTGGTGCTCAACCGCCCCTTCCAGCACATAGGTCAGGATTTCCATGTCTTTATGCGGGTGGGTACCGAAGCCCTGGCCTGCATCAATCACGTCATCGTTAATCACGCGCAGTGCGGAGAAGCCCATGAAGTTCGGGTCGTAGTAGTCGGCAAACGAGAATGAATGCCATGAGTCCAGCCAGCCATGATTCGCGTGACCACGTTCGTTTGCTTTGCGTAAGTAGATCATTGTTTTCACCCTCAGTTCGTTTCGATGGAGTAAGTGTGGACGCAAACCGCCTGGGATCATAGAGGGTGAAAATTGACTCCTCTGTTCAAAAATTATGAACAAGTGCAGAGGAGCCATTTTTGCTTATTTCGCAAGGGTTACCGTGGCAGGAGAAGCCTGTTCGAAGGCCCGCTCGAGGATTTCGAGGTTGGTCAGAACGTCAGATTCCTTGACGTAATTCGCCACGCCGCGGGTCAGGGTTGCATGCAGCGCGTCGTAGACGCGACCATAGTCGCCGGTTTCAGGCGTCAGCTCTTCTCTGACCGTCACACCTTCTGCGTTCACATACTCCAGTACGCCAACCGAATCATCCGCCGCAAAGCCCGGCTCACCCGGCATGATATTGGCCTTCAGGCTGGTCTCCTGCTGATCGATACCATACTTGATAAACGAACCTTTCGTGCCGTGAACGATAAATTTCGGGTAGTCGATTTTCACCAGATGGCTGGTTTTAACGATGGCTTTCAGGTCGCCGTAGAACAGCTGCGCTTCAAAAGTATCGTCCGGGTTGGCTTTATTACGCAGGCTGCGAATGTCATACGCCACGTGGTCCGGGCGGCCAAACAGGGAGATGATTTGGTCCATGGTATGGACGCCAAGACCGTAGAAGGAACCGTCCTGCGGCAGGCCGGGCTTGGTCTCCGCCACCGGGCGGTAATAGTCAAAATGGCTTTCCATTTCGACGATGTCGCCAAGCTTGCCGCTCTCAATCGCCTTTTTCGCCGTCAGGAAGCAGCTGTCGAAGCGACGGTTCTGATACGGCGTGACGGTCAGCCCTTTGCTTTTCGCCAGTGCGAAGAGGGTTTTCGCTTCAGCGATGGTCGGGGTGAAGGGTTTTTCTACCAGCACGTTTTTACCCGCCTCGAGCGCGCGTTTCGCATAGTCGAAATGGCTGTCGGCATGGGTACAGACGATGACCAGTTTAACCTGCGGATCGCCCAGGACTTCATTGAGATCGCTGGTGAAATGAATATGGGAATACTGCGGAGACTGCTCTTCCGGCTTCGCGCTGCGGCGGTAGATATGCGCCACATGCCAGCTGTCTTTACGGTTGAGAACATACGGAAGGTGATAGCGGGTCGTACTTTTACCAAATCCAATAAATGCGCAATGTAAGGTCATAGCTCAGTCCTTTTGGAAGGTTACTGGGTTTTACCATAGCGCATGTTTTGCCCTCACCCCAGCCCTCTCCCACGGGGAGAGGGCGAAAAAGGACAAAAAAAAGCCAGCTAAAAGCTGGCTAAAGTAATACTGGAAGCAATGTGAGCAATGTCGTGCTTTCAGGTTCCCGTAGTGGTCTTCCTGAATGCAGAGCAATAATAATCATTCTCATTCGCACTTGTCCAATACTTTTTGCAAAAAATAGCGGTTGACTCAAATTTCAAAGTCACTGATGTTGGAAAGGATGTTTAACTGACTGAGGAATAAGGAATGAGTGAGATAGTGATACGCCATGCGGAACCGAAAGATTATGACGCCATTCGTCAGATCCACGCCCAGCCGGAGGTGTACCACAACACGCTACAGGTTCCTCATCCCTCTGAGCAGATGTGGCAAGAGCGGCTATCCGACCAGCCGGGCATTAAACAGCTGGTCGCATGTATCGACGGCACCGTTGCCGGACACCTGAGCATCGCCGTTGCGCAACGCCCGCGCCGCAGCCATGTGGCTGATTTTGGGATTTGTGTAGGCGCGCAGTGGCAAAACCGGGGCGTTGCCAGCGCACTGATGCGCACCATGATTGATATGTGCGATAACTGGCTGCGCGTTGACCGCATTGAGCTGACGGTGTTTGTCGATAACGAGCCGGCGATTGCGGTGTACAAAAAACACGGATTTGAGATTGAAGGCACAGGCAAGCGTTATGCCCTGCGCAACGGCGAGTATGTGGATGCATATTATATGGCGCGAATGAAGTAGTTTGTTGCCCTCACCCTAACCCTCTCCCACCGGGAGAGGGAATTACACAACAGATTAATACCCCGCCGTTAAATCATCCACCGACCGCGGGTCTGACGCGCCAAACAGCGCCCCGTCCGGCCCCACCATAATGCTCTGGGTGCTGCCCATCGCCTCTTTCACCGCTACCTTCTGTCCGCGCTGCTCCAGCAGTTTGAGGGTGTCCGGGCTAAAGCCCTTCTCGACGCGCAGTTCATCCGGCAGCCACTGGTGATGGAAGCGTGGGGCGTTGGTCGCCTCCGCCACGTTCATACCAAAATCGATACTGTTCACCACCATCTGCAGCACGGTGGTGATAATTCGGCTGCCGCCCGGGCTGCCGGTTACCAGCCAGGTTTTGCCGTCTTTCACCACAATGGTTGGTGACATCGACGACAGCGGACGTTTCTTCGGCCCCACCGCGTTGGCATCCCCACCGACCAGCCCGTAGACGTTCGGTACGCCCGGTTTGGCAGAGAAGTCATCCATCTCGTTGTTCAACAGAATGCCGCTGTTGCCCGCCACAATACCGGTTCCAAAGGTGGTATTGAGCGTATAGGTCACCGCCACCGCGTTACCGTCTTTATCCACCACCGAGAAGTGGGTGGTCTGGTTACTTTCATACGGTGCCAGCTTGCCGGGGCGGATCTCGCTCGACGGCTTAGCCTTATTGATGTCGATCTGATCGGCAATGGATTTGGCATACGCTTTGTTGGTCAGCGCCTGCCACGGCACCTTCACAAAGTCCGGGTCGCCAAGGTATTCCGAGCGGTCGGCATAGGCGCGTTTTTCCGCCTCGGCCATCACCTGCATGGCATCGGCACTGCCGAAGCCAAACTTGTGCATATCGAAGTTTTCCAGAATATTGAGGATCTGCACGATGTGGATCCCGCCGGAGGACGGCGGCGGCATGGAGAAGACCTCATACCCACGATAGGTGCCGCTAATTGGCTCGCGCTCCACCGCCTTATACTCCGCCAGATCCGCTTTAGTGATGAGCCCGCCGTTCTTTTGCATCTCTTCGGCAATCTGGTCGGCAATCGCCCCTTTGTAGAAGGCGTCCGGGCCATGCTCCGCAATCAGCTCCAGGCTTTTGGCAAGGTTCTTCTGCACCAGCTTATCGCCCTTCTTCAGCGGCTCTCCGTCTTTCCAGAAGATCGCCTTGCTGTTTTCATGGTTCGGAATGACTTCGCTGCCGTAGGTTTTAAGGTCATCGGCCAGGGCGTCGTTCACCACAAAGCCGTCGCGTGCCAGCTTAATGGCAGGCTGGACCACTTTGTTCAGCGGCATAGTGCCGTATTTTTCCAGCGCCAGCGAGAAGCCTGCGACGGTGCCCGGCGTACCGGACGCAAGGTGCGAGGTCAGCGATTTTTTACTGTCCGGGTTGCCCTGATCGTCAAGGAACATATCGCGGGAGGCCTGAGCTGGCGCCATTTCGCGGAAGTCGATAGCCGTCGTCTTCCCGTCTTTGGTGCGCAGCATCATAAAGCCGCCGCCGCCGAGATTCCCCGCCTGCGGGTGTGTTACCGCCAGCGCATAGCCGACCGCCACCGCGGCATCCACCGCATTACCGCCCTGTTTGAGAATATCGACGCCCACTTTCGTTGCCAGCGCATCCACCGAGGCCACCATCCCGTGCGTGGCCCGCACGGGATGAAACACATCTTCCTCCACGCCATAAGAGACCGGAGGAGCCGCAGGCGGGTTAGCCGCCACGCTAAATGTACCGCCTGCCATCAGCGCAGCGATGGCGACCCAGCGCAAAAGGGTTGGTTTCATCATTATTGTTCTCCAGGTGAAGGGAGCCATATTCCCCGCTTAAGCCTGGTTCACAACTCCTAAAAAATCATCGTCATGGTGAATTCGGGGTAAACTTAAGAGAAACCTCAAAGAAGGAGAAGATCATGAAACGCTTCCTGATCCTTACGGCGTTGCTTCCGTTTGCCGCACTTGCACAGCCACTCAATACGATGAATAACCCTAACCAGCCGGGCTATGTCATTCCGAGCCAGCAGCGTATGCAGACGGAGATGATGAGTCAGCAGCAACAGCAAAAAGGAATGCTAAACCAGCAGTTGAACACGCAGACCCGAATGCAGCAGCAGAGCCTGCAAAATCAGATGAACACTAACACCCTGCGCGTGCAGCAGGGACAAATGCGCGAGCAACCGCTGCCGAATAAAAACGGCGGGATGCTGGGAGGGATGAGTTCGTCAGGCAGCGGACAGCAGCATATGCTGCCGTCGCAGTCGAATGGCAGTATGCTTAATCCGCAGAACTAAAGTCCGGGCCGATCAGGTCAATCGCATCGGTACAGATACTGTCCACACCCCAGCGCATCAGCTCAGCCGCACGCTGGGGTTTGTTGACGGTATACACCAGAATATGCAGCCCTGCCGCTTTCAGCATCTTAACCCTCGCCTCATCCAGCAGCTTATGATTGAGATGGATCGACACGCACGCTAAGCGGGTGGTCAGCTCACGCCAGTCCTCGCGCCACTCGTCCAGCAGCAGCCCGCGCGGCAGCTCCGGCACCGCAGCCTGTGCCGCTTCAAGGGCATCAATTTCAAATGACGACAGCAGCGGTGGCGTCATGCCTTCCCACAGCTCGCGTGCGGCCAGCGCAATCACGTTGCCCGTGAGCGGCCCGGTACCGGTCGTCGGTTTGATTTCGATGTTGGCCATCATCCCGTGTTGACGACAACGGTCGGCCACTTCCGCCAGCAGCGGCAACGGTTCGCCTTTGTACTCGCCGCTGAACCAGCTTCCGGCATCCACCTTCAGCAGATCGCGCCACGGCAGTTCCCCCGCCACGCCCCAGCCGTTGCTGGTGCGTTCGAGATTGTCATCATGCAGCAGGAAAATTTCGCCGTCTTTCGACAGCTTGGCGTCGAACTCAATCATCGTGTGGCCGTAGCGTGCGCCAACATCAATTGCCGCCAGGGTATTTTCCGGCGCCAGTTTACCGCCGCCACGGTGGGCGACGATGTGGGGATAAGGCCAGTTGCTCATACTCGTTGTCCTGTTTCACCGTCAAATAAGTGCAGGTGATTTTCCGGCAGATGCAGCCACAGCGTGCTGCCTGCTTTCGGGCGTTCCTGATGCGGCAGACGCACCACCATTTTTTGCTCGCCCCAGCGTCCGTGCGCCAGGTTATCTGCACCCAACATCTCCAGCGTGTCCATCACCAGCGGCACGCCGCCGTCCGCCTGAGAGGTTAAACCAATATGCTCCGGGCGAATACCGAGCGTCATCTTACGCCCGGCGTAGCCACGATAGTACCAGTTGATGGGCAATGCCATCCCGCTTTCCAGCTCAAAGTGGGTGCCCGCGCTGCTGATCCGCCCTTCCAGCAGGTTCATTGCCGGGCTGCCGATAAAGCTCGCCACAAAGCGGCTGGCCGGTTTTTCGTACACCTCCACCGGCGTGCCAATCTGTTCGGCAACGCCTTTGTTCATCACCATCACCCGCTGGGCAAGGGTCATGGCTTCGACCTGATCGTGCGTCACGTACAGGGAGGTGGTTTTAAGACGGCGATGCAGTTGCTGCAGTTCCAGACGCATCTGCACGCGCAGCTTGGCGTCGAGGTTAGAGAGCGGTTCATCGAACAGGAACACCGCCGGATCGCGCACGATGGCACGCCCCATCGCCACGCGCTGGCGCTGGCCGCCGGAGAGCTCGCGCGGACGGCGCTTAAGCAGGCCATCCAGCTCCAGAATGCGCGCCGCCTCTTTCACCCGCTCCTCGATATGCCCCTTGCCCATGCCGCGGATTTTCAGCCCCCAGGCCATATTCTCTTCCACGCTCATGTGCGGATAGAGGGCGTAGTTCTGGAACACCATCGCGATGCCGCGATCTTTGGGCTCCATCTCGGTCACGCGCTGGCGGTCAATCCAGATATCGCCGGAGGAGACGCGCTCAAGCCCGGCCACCATGCGCAGCAGCGTGGATTTGCCGCAACCGGACGGGCCGACCATCACGATGAACTCCCCGTCCGCCACGTCGAGGGTGAGCGGCTGAATCACCTGGGTTTTGCCATCCCAGCTTTTGGTCACTGCCTGAAGTTTTAAACCTGCCATCTTATTTCTCACTGTCCACTAAACCACGCACAAACGCACGCTGCATGGCTAAAACGATAACGACCGGGGGGATAAGGGTGAGCAGCATCGCCGCCATCACCTGGTTCCAGAGGGTGGTGCCTTCGCCGGTGGCGATCATGCCCTTGATGCCCGCCACGGCGGTGCCGAGGTTGACGTCCTGAATAATCAGCAGCGGCCACAGGTACTGGTTCCAGCCGTAGATAAAGGTGATCACAAACAGCGCCGCGAGGTTGGTTTTCGACAGCGGCAGCACGATGTCGCGGAAAAAGCGCATCGGTGAGGCGCCGTCAATGCGCGCGGCTTCAATCAGCTCGTCCGGCAGCGTCATAAAGAACTGGCGGAACAGGAAGGTGGCGGTCGCAGATGCCATCAGCGGCAGGGTTAAGCCCGCGTAGCTGTCGAGCATCTTCAGGTTGGCGATCACCTCCACCGTCGGGAAGATACGCACCTCCACCGGCAGCATCAGGGTGATAAAAATCATCCAGAAGAAGAGGTTACGCAGCGGAAAGCGGAACCAGACGATGGCGAAGGCCGAAAGCATCGACACCGTGATTTTGCCCACCGTAATGCCGAACGCCATGATGAAGCTGTTGAGCATCATCAGCCAGAACGGCGCGCTGTTGGCCCCCACGCCCTGGGTCCAGATGGTTTTCATGTTCTCAAAAAGATGCGTGCCTGGGATCAGCGTCATCGGCGTGTCGAACACCGCTTTGGTGTCCAGCGTGGCGGCGACAAACGCCACGTACAGCGGAAAGAGGATGACGATAATCCCCAGAATCAGCATGGTATGGCTGAAAATCGTCAGCCCGCGACGGTTCTCAATCATTGGTAGCGCACCTTACTTTCGACATAGCGGAACTGCACCACCGTGAGGATGATGACGAGGAACATCAGCACGACGGACTGCGCGGCGGAGGCCGAGAGATCCAGCCCGGCAAACCCTTCGCGGTAGATTTTATAAATCAGCGTCGTCGTGGCCTGCACCGGGCCACCGGCGGTGGCCGCGTCGATGACCGGGAAGGTGTCGAAAAAGGCATACACCAGGTTCACCACCAGCAGGAAGAAACTCACCGGGGCAATCAGCGGCAGCGACAGCCTGAAGAAGCGGCGGATCGGGCCTGCGCCGTCAATGGCGGCGGCTTCCACCAGCGAACGCGGAATGGACTGTAGCGCGGCAAAGAAGAACAGGAAGTTGTAGCTGATCTGCTTCCACACCGAGGCGAACACCACCAGGAACATCGCCTGGCCGCTATTCTGGGCGTGGTTCCAGTCGTATCCGAATTCCGCCAGAAAATGGGTAATTAACCCGCGTCCGGGGTTAAACAGGAAGATCCACAGCACGGCGGCGACCGCTGGTGCCACGGCGTAGGGCAGCAGCATCAGGGTCTGATACAGACGGCTGCCACGCACCACGTAATCCACCAGCGCGGCGAAGAACAGCGAGGCAACAAGGCCGCTCACGGTGACCAGCGCGCTGAATTTGATCGTCGTCCAGAAAGAATCCAGGTAGTAGCTGTCGTGGAACAGCGCGGTGAAATTGTCCAGGCCAACAAACTGGCTGGAGAGTCCAAAAGGATCAACGCTTTGCACCGAGTACCAGAGCGCTTCGCCCGCAGGCCAGATAAAGAAGATAACGGTGATGACCAGCTGAGGCGCGACCAGCAGATACGGCAGCCAGCGGGAACGAAACACCGGACGGGATGATGACATTGAGATTTGGTTCCTGAACAGTGCCGGGTGGCGGCTACGCCTTACCCGGCCTACATATGGCACGTCGTAGGCCCGGTAAGCGCAGCGCCACCGGGCATTTTTTTACGATTTGGTGGACTGCTCAAAGCGGCGCAGCAGCTGATTCCCGCGCTCTACCGCTGAATCCAGCGCCTGCTGTGGCGTTTTCTTGCCGGTCCAGACGCTTTCCAGCTCTTCGTCGACAATGGTGCGGATCTGCGGCATGTTGCCCAGACGCAGACCTTTGGTGAACGGCAACGGCGGCTTGTTCAGCATCTGACGCGTCGCGATATCCGCACCCGGATTCTTGCTGTAGAAGCCCTGCTCGCGGGTCAGGTCATAGGCAGCTTTGGTGATCGGCAGGTAGCCGGTTTTCTGGTGCCATTCGGCCGCGTTTTCAGGTTTCGCCAGGAAGTCGAGGAACTCGGCCACTCCTTTGTAGGTGCCGGCGTCTTTACCCTGCATCACCCACAGGCTTGCTCCGCCGATGATGGCGTTCTGCGGCGCGCCTTTCACGTCTGCGTCGTACGGCATCATGCCCACGCCGTAGTTGAATTTGGCGTAGTGACGGATATCCGCCAGCGAGCCGGACGAGGCGGTGGTAATGGCGCAGTCACCGTTGTAGAACTTCTCGGTGGATTCGTCTTTACGTCCGAAGTAGCTGAAATCACCCTTCTTGTTCAACTCTTCCAGCAGCGCGATGTGCTTCACCTGCTCTGGCTTGTTGAACTCCAGTACCGCGTCGGTGCCATCGAAACCGTTGTTTTTGGTGGCTACCGGCAAGCCGTGCCAGGCACTGAAGTTTTCAATCTGGATCCAGCCCTGCCAGCCGCTGGCGTAGCCGCACTTCATCCCCGCCGCTTTCAGCTTCGCGGTGTACTCCGCCAGATCCTGCCAGGTTTTTGGCGGCTGCTCCGGGTCTAAACCGGCTTTCTTAAAGGCGTCTTTGTTGTAGTACAGCACCGGCGTCGAGCTGTTAAACGGCTGAGACAGCAGATGGCCGGTTTTAGAATCGGTGTAGTAACCCGCTACGGTCGGCACAAACTGGGATTCGTCGAAGTTGATCCCCGCCTCTTTGAACACTTCGTAGACCGGTTTGATGGCTTTGGAGGCCATCATGGTCGCTGTGCCTACTTCGTATACCTGCAAAATGGCAGGCGCATTACCGGTACGGAAGGCGGCAATGCCCGCGCTCAGGCTCTGCTCGTAGTTACCTTTGTACACCGGCACAATTTTGTAATCCGGATGGGAGTCGTTGAAACGCTGCGCCAGGGAGTCAACCTCTTTACCCAACTCCCCTTCCATGGAATGCCAGAACGGAATGGTCGTCACAGCCATTGCGTTCGTCGCAAAAGCCAGACCCAGTGCCAGACCCAAAGCTGTGTGTCGTAACGATGTCATTGTCATCTCTCTTATTGTGCCGGATGCGCGATATCACGCGTTTTATGCTCGCGAGGTAACATGACATGCTCGAATGACAGAAAAATAACTGTTTGTTTACAGATAAGTGACAACAAAAGGTCAGCGGGATGATGGTTGTGTGAAGGGGTATATGTGAAAAAGCCGGGTGGCGGCTTCGCCTTACCCGGCCTACTCGATCCCGTAGGCCCGGTAAGCGTAAGCGCCACCGGGCAATACAGACGGCTCAGCCGCCTAAATACGCACTCCGCACCGCTTCATTGGCCAGCAGCGCATCGCCGGTATCCTCAAGCACCACGTGGCCGTTCTCCAGCACGTAACCGCGATCGGCGAGCTTCAGCGCCTGGTTGGCGTTCTGCTCGACGAGGAAGATGGTCATCCCCTCTTTACGCAGCTGTTCAATGGTGTCGAAGATCTGCTGAATGATAATTGGCGCAAGACCCAGCGACGGTTCATCCAGCAGCAGCAGGCGCGGCTGGCTCATCAGGGCGCGGCCGATCGCCAGCATCTGCTGCTCACCGCCGGACATGGTCCCCGCACGCTGAATACGACGCTCCCACAGGCGCGGGAAGAGTTCGTACACCCACTTGATACGGGACTGATACTGGTCGCGGTCAGCGAAGAAGCCGCCCATCGCCAGGTTCTCTTCCACCGTCATGCGCGAGAAGACGCGACGCCCTTCAGGGACTATCGCCACCGCTTCACGCATGATTCTGGCGGTCTGCCAGTCGGTGATGTCTTTGCCATCAAACACAATCCGACCGCTGGTGGCGCGCGGGTCGCCGCACAGGGTACCAAGCAGCGTGGTTTTGCCCGCGCCGTTAGCCCCAATCAGGGTGACGATTTCGCCCTGATTGATATGCAGGCTGACGTCGTGCAGCGCCTGGATCTTGCCGTAGTGGGCACTTACCTTGTCAAACGTTAACATCGCTTTTTCCATCTTATGCCTCACCCAGGTATGCGCGGATCACGTCCGGGTTGTTGCGGATCTCATCCGGCGTGCCGTTTGCCAGCGGCGTCCCCTGGTTCACCACGTAGATACGGTCAGAGATCCCCATTACCAGCTTCATATCGTGCTCAATCAGCAGGATAGTGGTGTCGTGATGATCGCGAAGCTCAGCAATCAGCTCGTCCAGCTCTTTGGTCTCTTTCGGGTTCAGACCCGCAGCGGGTTCATCGAGCATCAGGATTTCCGGCTGCGTTACCATGCAGCGCACAATCTCAAGGCGACGCTGGTCACCGTACGCAAGGTTACTTGCCTGGCGGTTGGCATGCGGCAGCAGACCGATACGGTCAAGCCATGTTGCCGCACGATCCAGCGCTTCGCTCTGCGCCCGGCGGAAGGCTGGCGTCTTCAGCAGGCCGGAGAACAGACCGGTTTTCAACTGCTGATGCTGTGCCACCAGCAGGTTCTCAATCACCGTCATCTCGCGGAACAGACGCACGTGCTGGAAAGTACGCACTACGCCCATGCGGGCAATCTGCTGGCCCGGCAGCCCTTCCAGATGCTGGTCGCGCAGCATAATGGTGCCGCCCGTCGGCTTGTAGAAACCGGTCAGGCAGTTAAAGACCGTGGTTTTTCCCGCACCGTTCGGGCCAATCAGGGATACGATCTCTTTCTTGTGCAGATCCAGATTCACATTGTTGACCGCCAGCAGGCCGCCAAAACGCATCATCAGACCGTTAACGGATAATAATGGCTGACTCATGCCTGCTCTCCTTTTGCTTGCCCGTTCTTCAGCTTCAGCTGTGGACGGGTCATCGGCAGCAGACCCTGCGGACGCCAGATCATCATCAGCACCATCAAACCACCCAGCATTAGCATGCTGTATTCGTTAAAGTCACGCATCAGCTCGCGTGAGACCACCAGCAGAATGGCGGCGAGGATAACAGCAAACTGCGACCCCATCCCGCCGAGCACCACAATCGCCAGCACAAAGGCGGATTCGGCAAAGGTGAACGATTCCGGGCTGACAAAGCCCTGACGCGCGGCAAACAGCGTGCCGGCAAAACCGGCGAACGCGGCGCTGATGGTGAACGCAGTCAGCTTAATGCGGGTCGGGTTGAGGCCCAGGGAGCGGCAGGCGATTTCATCTTCACGCAGCGCTTCCCATGCGCGGCCCAGCGGCATACGCAGCAGGCGGTTAATCACGAACAGGGTGATGACCACCAGCAGCAGCGCCACCATGTAGAGCCAGATGACGCGGTCGGACGGATCATACTTCACGCCAAAGAAGTTGCTGAAGGTATCCCAGCCGCCTTCACGGGCGGTACGGCTGAACTCCAGACCAAAGAAGGTTGGTTTCGGGATCTGGCTAATCCCGTTCGGGCCGCCGGTCACCTCGGTATTGTTGAGCAGCAGGATACGGACGATTTCGCCGAAGCCTAAGGTCACAATCGCCAGGTAGTCACCGCGCAGGCGCAGCACCGGGAAGCCAAGCAGGAAACCTGCCGCGGCAGAAACCAGCCCCGCCAGCGGCAGGCACGTCCAGAAGCCGAGACCGTAATAGTGATTCAGTAGCGCAAAGGTATACGCGCCAATGGCGTAGAAACCGCCGTAGCCCAGTACCAGCAGGCCAGAGAGCCCCACGACCACGTTCAGGCCCAGACCCAGAATAACGTAGATCATGGTCAGGGTGGCGATATCTACCGTGCCGCGCGAGACCACGAACGGCCACGCCACCGCAGCCACCAGCAGCGCCACGAGGAACAGCTTCTGCTTAACGGTGGAGCCGTCGATAGCTGGCAGGACAAACTTCGGTCCCGAGACGCCTTTCAGCGTTTTCTGGAACAGCGGACGCAGCAGCTGGAACAGGAACACCACGGCGGTGCCGATAAAGACCCACTGCCAGCGAATGTCAGCGGCGGTGTCTACCACAAGCTTTGTGCCGTTCAGCTCTAACTGAACGCCCATAAAGACGCCCGCCAGCACGAAGAACATGGCGGCAGAGAGCAGCGCCATTGCAAAATGCATCGGTTTCATACTTTCTCTACCTCCGGACGACCCAGAATACCGGTAGGCATCACCAGCAGAACCAGAATCAGCAGGGCAAACGACACCACGTCTTTATACTCGGTACTCAGATACGCTGAGGAGAGCGCTTCTGCCACGCCCAGAATCAGGCCGCCAATCATCGCGCCTGGAATACTGCCGATACCGCCCAGTACCGCCGCGGTAAAGGCTTTCATCCCGGCCATAAAGCCGATGTACGGATTAATTACGCCGTAGAACTGGCCGAGCAGGACGCCTGCGACGGCCGCCATCGCCGCGCCGATCACAAAAGTGAGCGCAATCACGCGGTCAGTGTTGATCCCGAGCAGGCTTGCCATCTTCAAATCTTCCGCGCAGGCGCGGCAGGCGCGTCCCATGCGCGAGTAGCGGATGAAGAGCGTCAGGGCGAGCATCGCAATAAAGGTCACCACCCAGATCACCAGTTGCATGGTGGTGATAGAGGCAGAGAAGTTTTCGCTGGCACCGACAATCCACTGGCCGTTGAACAGGCTTGGCAGCGCCACATCGCGCGAGCCTTCGGTCAGGCTGACGTAGTTTTGCAGGAAGATAGACATCCCAATCGCGGAGATCAGGGCAATCAGGCGCTTGGAGCTGCGTACCGGCCGGTAGGCCACCCGCTCGATGCTCCAGCCGTAGGCGCTGGCAATCACAATCGCGCCGACAAACCCGGCGGCGACCAGCAGCCAGCTGCTGTCGATACCCATCATCATCAGGGCGGCGATAATCATAAAGGAGACGTAGCTACCGATCATGTACACCTCGCCGTGGGCGAAGTTGATCATGCCGATAATGCCGTACACCATCGTATAGCCGATGGCAATCAGCGCGTAGGTGCTTCCCAGCGTGACGCCGTTAAACATCTGCTGCAGGAAATAGAGAAACTGCTCGGACATATGCAAACCTTTTTATACCCGCCCGGCGGTCCGGGCGGCGGGATAATTATTTGGCGGCCGAAGACGAACCGTCGGCGTGCCACTTAAAGACACCAAATTCAAATCCCTTCAGATCGCCTTTCTCATCCCAGTTCAGCGGCCCAATCACGGTGTTCGCCCCGTGTGCTTTTAAATCTTTCACCAGATCCAGCGGCTCTTTGCTGCCAGTACGGTCCAGCGCGGTGGCCAGTGACTGCACGGCGGCGTAGGTGATCCAGACGTATGGACCACTTGGATCTTTCTTCTGCGCCTTGAGCGCATCCACGATAGCCTTGTTCGCCGGATCCTGGTCATAGCGTTTTGGCATCGTCACCAGCATGCCTTCAGCGGCATCCCCGGCGATGTTAGACAGGGAGGCGTTACCCACGCCTTCTGGCCCCATGAACTGGGTTTTCAGACCGACCGAGCGCGCCTGGCGCAGCATTTGGCCCATTTCCGGGTAATAACCACCGTAGTAAACGAAGTCGATATTCTCTTTTTGCAGACGGGCGATCAGCGCAGAGAAATCTTTCTCACCCGCGGTAATCCCGTCGAAGAAGACAATATTTGCGCCGCCTTTTTTCAGCCCGTCCTGAACGGAACGCGCCAGGCCTTCGCCGTACTGCTGTTTGTCATGAATAATGGCAATGCGCTGCGGTTTAACCGTCTCGAGAATGTATTTCGCCGCGGTTGGCCCCTGGGAAGAGTCCTGACCGGCGGTACGCATAATGTGCTGGTAGCCGCGCTGGGTCAGCTCCGGGTTGGTGGCACCAGGGGTAATCATCAGAATACCTTCGTCTTCGTAGATATCAGACGCAGGCTGAGTGGACGATGAGCACAGATGGCCGATCACATACTGGATGCCATCGTTCACGATTTTGTTCGCCACCGCGACGGCCTGTTTTGGATCGCAGGCGTCGTCGTATTCCACGCCCACCAGCTTGTCGCCTTTGATGCCACCTTTGGCGTTGATGTCTTTAATTGCCTGACGTGCGCCGTTGAACTCCATGTCACCCCACTGGGCAACAGGCCCGGACATGGCACCGACCACCGCAACTTTAATCTCTTCCGCCATGGCTGCATGCGAGAGAGACAATGCAACCATGCCCGCGATTAACGTCTTCGCGTTCCTTTTCATCTCTGAATCCCCATTCGTGATGTCGTGTATATATTTTGTTTTATTATGGTTAAAAAGCATTCTGTACTTTTAATGCACAACGCTATTTTTACCAGTGCCTTTAATGGTTTAGCGCAGGTTTTTATCAAAAACCAGACTAAAATCTCTATTTTTCAGGCGATTAAGCAAAGATAATATTCTGAAATCAGGCAGAGATAAACAAATAAAAGTGCAGTTTGCAGCATAAAATAACGGCACAAAGCGCCGAATAAATCACTGCCATTCAGGTTAAAATTCTGCTTATTTTTCGATCCATGTGTTTTCAAACTGCACTTCGCCCTGGCAAAAAACTAATCACCTGGTAACGGGGAATAAAAAGAGGAAGCCGCTGAGCGAATAAATTGAGTACACTGCCTCTACTCAATTTGATTTGGACAAGCAGCTAATGAAACTGACTATCGTTCGTCTGGTGACCTTTAGCGACCAGGATCATATCGACCTGGGCAAGATCTGGCCGGAATATTCCCCTTCGTCGCTGAGCGTTGACGAAACCCACCGTATTTACGCCGCGCGCTTCAACGAGCGTCTGCTGGCTGCTGTGCGCGTGACGCTGAGCGGCACGGAAGGGGCGCTGGACTCTCTGCGCGTGCGTGACGTCACCCGTCGTCGCGGCGTAGGACAGTACCTGATTGAAGAAGTGATCCGTGAAAACCCGAGCATTACCTCCTGGTGGATGGCCGACGTAGGCGTGGAGGACCGTAGCGTGATGGCGGCGTTTATGCAGGCGTTAGGGTTTACGGCGCAAAAAAATGGGTGGGAGAAGCGCTAGATTTGTGCGGCCTGATGCCCTCACCCCAGCCCTCTCCCACGGGGAGAGGGGGCAAACATTAAAAAAGGCAACTTACGTTGCCTTTTTGCTTTTATTTGGCGTCAGTAGCAGTACCGTTGGCATGCCAGTCAAACACGCCGAACTCGAAGCCCTTCAGATCGCCCTTCTCATCCCAGGAGAGCGGCCCCATCACGGTATCAACAGAGTTCGCTTTCAGCCAGGTGGCAATCTCAGCCGGATCGGCTGACTGGTTCAGACCCGCCTGCAGAGACTGCAGTGCTGCGTAGGTGGTCCAGACGAACGCGCCGCTTGGATCCTGTTTCTTCGCCTTAATGGCATCTACAATCGGTTTGTTCGCAGGGACCTGGTCGTAGTTCTTCGGCTTGGTCACCAGCAGGCCTTCCGCAGACTCACCGGCAATGTTAGACAGAGAAACGTTCGCCACCCCTTCCGGCCCCATGAACTGGGTTTTCAGACCCGCTGCACGAGCCTGACGCAGGATCTGCCCCATTTCCGGGTGGTAGCCACCGTAGTAAACGAAGTCGATATTCTCTTTCTTCAGACGCGCCACCAGGGTAGAGAAGTCTTTCTCACCGGCGGTGATACCATCAAAGAACACGACGTCAGCATTCGCTTTCTTCAGGTTGTCCTGCACGGAGCGCGCCAGACCTTCACCGTACTGCTGTTTGTCATGAACGATCGCGATACGCTTCGGCTTCACTTTTTCGACAATGTATTTGGCGGCAGTTGGGCCCTGATCGGAGTCCAGACCGGTGGTGCGCAGGATCAGCTTATAGCCGCGCGACGTCAGCTCCGGTGCCGTTGCCGCCGGGGTGATCATCAGGATGCCTTCGTCTTCGTAGATATCAGACGCAGGCTGGGTGGAAGAGGAGCACAGGTGACCGATAACGTATTTGATGCCGTCGTTCACCACTTTGTTCGCCACGGCAACCGCTTGTTTCGGGTCACAGGCATCATCATATTTTACGATCTGCAGTTTTTCGCCTTTGATACCGCCCTTCGCATTAATGTCGGCAACCGCCTGTTCTGCGCCCGTAAATTCCTGGTCGCCATACTGTGCTACCGGACCGGACATCGCGCCCACCACGGCCACTTTAATATCGGCCTGCGCCATGGTGCTGAATGCCAACGCGATACATCCTGCCAGTAACGCTTTACCCTTCATGTTCATCCTGAGATTCCCCATTATTATGGTTATTACGATTGTTGTGATGTTGTGGTGTAGCGCTTTATTTCAGTTATAGGTATACCAGTCGCGCTTTTTCAGCATACTCTGCTAAAACATACCCCATTTTTATGATTTTGGAATAGCAAATTTGAAATGAATATATGATAAGCCCGGCAGGAATTTCACCGGGCTTCTGGCTTTAACGAGTCAGCGACGCAGAAATAATGTCCAGCGCTTTACGGAACTGCACTTCAGGGATTGTGAGCGGATAGAGGAAACGGATGACGTTACCGTACACGCCGCAACTCAGAAGCAGAAGGCCTTCCTGCAGGGCTCGCTCCTGAACCTGACGGGTGAATTCCGGTGACGGCTGCCCGGATTGCGGATCGTTAAACTCCACCGCCACCATTGAGCCTTGTGCACGGATATCCGCGATATACGGACAATGTTCCTTCGCTTTGTTCAGTACTTCCACCAGATGATGACCCAGGTGCGCCGAGCGCGTACAAAGATCGTCTTCATCAATCACGTCCAGCACGGCATGTGCGGCGGCGATCGCCAGTGGGTTACCGGCATAGGTACCGCCCAGTCCGCCAGGCGCAGGCGCGTCCATCACCTCGGCGCGGCCCGACACCGCCGAGAGCGGCATGCCACCCGCCAGGCTTTTCGCCATGGTGATCAGATCCGGCTTCACGCAGTGGTGTTCCATTGAGAACAGTTTTCCGGTACGCGCAAAACCGCTTTGCACCTCATCGGCGATCAGCAAAATACCGTGGGTATCGCACAGGGCGCGCAAGGCCTGCATAAAATCCGCCGGTGCAATGTTGAAACCGCCCTCACCCTGAACCGGTTCAAGAATAATGGCTGCGACCTGGTCCGGGGCAATGTCCGCTTTGAAGATACGCTCCAGGCTTTTTAATGCCTCCGCCGTACTGACACCGTGCAGTTCATTGGGGTATTGGGCGTGATATACCGAGCCAGGAAACGGCCCGAAACCCAGCTTGTAAGGGGCAACTTTCCCCGTCAGCGCCATGGTCATCGAGGTGCGTCCATGAAAAGCACCGCCAAAGGCGATCAGGCCAGGGCGTCTGGTGTATGCGCGGGCAATTTTTACCGCGTTTTCGACGGCTTCTGCCCCCGTTGAGAAGAAGGCGGTTTTGGCCGGGCCGTCAATCGGCACACGCGCGTTGATTCGCTCGGCAAGCGACACATAGCCTTCGTACGGCACAATCTGGTACGCCGTGTGGGTGAAGGCATGAAGTTGTTTTTCAATGGCGGAAATGATTTTTGGATGGCGATGCCCGGTGTTCAGCACCGCTATTCCGGCGGCGAAGTCGATATACTCGTTGCCCTCGACGTCCCACACCGTGGCGTTTTCAGCTTTTTCGGCATAGAAGTTACACATCACGCCGATGCCGCGCGGCGTCGCCTGTAAACGCCGGTCGTTCAGTTCGTTATTTTTCACCCTGTCCCCCTGAGAAAGTCGCCTGCTTAGCGCATCAGTAAGTGTTTGCCAGGGGGGAGAAATTCGCCAGAGTGGGCGCTAAAAAAACAAAACCCCCGGATTCGCATCCAGGGGCTCTCGTCATACTTCGCGGGAATTACGCTTCAATCGCGGCGCGAAGTTTTTTCATGGCGTTCTTTTCAAGCTGACGCACACGTTCAGCGGACACGCCGTAGCGGTCGGCCAGCTCCTGCAGCGTGGACTTGTTGTCTTCGTCCAGCCAGCGGGCACGGATAATATCCTGGCTACGCTCGTCAAGGCCTTCCATCGCATAGCTCAGCTTGTTCGCGGCCTGATCTTCCCAGTTGTCCTCTTCAATGCCGTCAGCAAAGTTAGAGGTCTTATCCTGCAGATACAGTACCGGCGCCATTGGCTGGCTGTCGGACGCATCGTCATCGGAAGACATGTCAAAAGTCATGTCCTGCGCGGCCATACGGGATTCCATCTCACGCACATCTTTGCTGGAAACACCCAGCTCGCGCGCCACCATTTCTACTTCATCCTGATTGAACCAGCCCAGACGCTGCTTGGTTTTACGCAGGTTGAAGAAGAGTTTGCGTTGCGCTTTTGTCGTGGCGACTTTCACGATACGCCAGTTGCGCAGCACGTATTCGTGAATCTCTGCTTTGATCCAGTGCACAGCGAAGGAGACCAGTCGTACACCCACTTCCGGGTTAAAGCGACGTACAGCCTTCATCAGGCCGATGTTACCTTCCTGAATCAAGTCTGCCTGCGGCAGGCCATAGCCCGCATAATTACGAGCAATGTGAACAACAAAGCGCAGGTGAGACAGGATCAGCTTTTTCGCTGCTTCCAGATCGCCCTGGTAATGCAGCTTTTCAGCAAGCTCCTTTTCTTCCTCGGCCGTTAACATCGGCCAGGTGTTCGCAGCCCGGATATACGATTCCAGGTTACCAACAGGGGCTAAAGCTAAAGTTTGCATTTCTTTGGTCATTCATTCCTCTCAATGTTTCTTCTGGTCCAGGTTGTCCCCATCAGGCAACAACCATGCCAAAGCGTTTGAGCAACGAGATTAGCATTCACTCTTTTATCAGACAGTGATTTTATCCACAAGTTCCAGGTGCAACGGTGAATAAATTACGCACAAAATGTGACATGGAGATGATAACAGGGGAAGAGACAACAGGGACGCTTTCCCTGCAGAGCGAACATCTCGGTGCAGGGAAAGATTATATCACGCTTTTCTTAGTCGGGAGTAAAGTGGCGTAAATGTTGAACCGTCGCCAGCCATGCTGCCACCCAGCCAATCATGGAGCAGACCAGCAGCAGAAGAAGGCACTCATCGAACCCTAAGCCACTGATATCAAACTTAGTTCCGAAGACCTGCGCCACCTCGGTCACGGCGGAGGAGAGCCGCATCACCAAAATTTCTGACAATATCAGTGAAAGAAATGCGCCGGAAAAACCGAGCAATGCGCCGCCATAAAGGAACGGACGCAGGATGAAGCCATCCGTCGCACCAATCAGCTTTTGCACGTTGATGGTATCGCGGCGGGCGAAAATGCTCAGGCGCACGCTGTTACCGATGACGAGGAACACCGCCGCAACCATCAGCACGCCAATCATCGCCGACACGCGCCCCACCAGCCCGGTCAGTGCGGCAAGACGCGCAAACCAGCTGTCGTCCATACGCACTTCATCAATGCCTTTAATGGTAGAGATGCGGTCGCGCAGCGTATTAAGTGAATCCGTTCCCTGGAAGTCGAGCTTCGGGATCACCACCGCCACGGCCGGCAGCGGGTTCTCTTCGAGCATATCCAGCGCGCCGCCAAAGCCTGACCAGTTACGGAACTCACCCAGCGCTTCTTCGCGGGAAAGGTAGTTCACCTTCTCCACGCCCTTCTCGGCCTGGATTTGCCCCACCACCTGCGCCGCGGCGTTATCGTCGAGCGCTTTGTCCAGATAGACCGTGATCTGCGGAGACGGATAATACTGCGACGCCGCCTGATTCACGTTCTTATAGACCATATAGCAGACGCTTGGCAGCGTCAGCGAAATGGCGATAACCATCACCGTCAGGAACGTCGCCAGCGGTTTACTTTTCAGATCCTGCAACGCGCCGTGGAAGGCGTAGCGTACCTGTTCATTGAACACGTTGGTTTTGCGGGAGTTTGGCTTCGGCGCGGCTTTCGCCCGCTTCGGCGCATTACGGTTACCGTCACCGCCACCCTGCGGCTTACGGAAACGGTCAAACCGGTTCCCGAACTGCCGAATCTGGTTCATTGCATCACGCTTGTTCACCGTGGCCTCCGTGCAAATGCCCGTCGCTCAGGGTCAGCATGCGGTACGAACGGCGGGAAATGAGCCCGATGTCGTGCGTCGCCATCAATACCGTCACCCCAACGCGGTTGAATTCCTCAAACAGACGCAAAATCCCTTCAGAAAGGGCGTCGTCCAGGTTACCGGTCGGTTCATCCGCCAGCAATACCGCAGGCTTGTTCACCACCGCACGGGCAATGCCCACACGCTGCTGTTCACCGCCGGAGAGCTGGATCGGAAAGTTCTTCGCTTTGTCCAGCAGCCCGACCTTATCCAGCGCCGCAGAGACGCGACGGCGGATATCATCATAGCTGGCACCGGCAATAATCAGCGGGATCGCCACGTTATCGAAAACGGTGCGATCCATCAGCAGGTGGTGATCCTGGAAAATCATCCCGATCTGGCGACGCAGGAACGGCACTTCGCGGTTCTTAAGACGGCTAATTTCATGGCCGCTGAACCAGATTTTCCCGGCGCTTGGCCGTTCAATCCCACAGATAAGCTTGAGCAGGGTACTTTTCCCCGCGCCGGAATGGCCGGTCAGGAATGCCATCTCGCCTGGCTGCAGGTGGAAGGTCACCCCCTGCAGCGCTTGTCTCCCACCGAGATAGGCCTTGCTGACGTGTTCAAAGCGAATCATTGTTAGTCCTCTCGGGCAAATAATGCCTCAATAAAGTCGTCCGCCTTAAACGGACGCAAATCCTCAATACGCTCGCCCACACCGATGTAACGAATAGGAATGCCGAACTGATCGGCCACGGAGAAGATCACCCCGCCTTTCGCGGTGCCGTCCAGTTTGGTCAGCGTGATCCCGGTCAGTCCTACCGCTTCATGGAACAGCTTCGCCTGGCTGACGGCGTTCTGTCCGGTGCTGGCATCGATGGTCAGCATAATTTCATGCGGTGCGTCTTCGTCCAGCTTCTTCATGACGCGGACGATTTTCTTCAACTCTTCCATCAGGTGCGATTTGTTCTGCAAACGCCCTGCGGTATCGGCAATCAGGACATCCACATTTCGCGACTTCGCCGCCTGGATGGCGTCAAAGATCACGGACGCGGAATCCGCACCGGTGTGCTGCGCAATCACCGGAATGTTGTTGCGCTGGCCCCACACCTGCAGCTGTTCAACCGCCGCCGCGCGGAAGGTATCACCCGCCGCCAGCATCACCGATTTACCCTGCTGCTCGAACTGACGTGCCAGTTTGCCGATGGTGGTGGTCTTCCCGACACCGTTAACGCCAACCATCAGAATAACAAATGGCGTTTTGCCTTCAATATTAAGCGGTTCGTCAACTTTTGCGAGAATTTCACCCATCTCGTCTTTCAGCAGGCCGTACAGCGCTTCGGCGTCGCGCAGCTGTTTGCGGCTGGCCCCTTCGGTCAGGTTGGCGATGATCTTACGGGTGGTTTCCACCCCAACGTCCGCAATCAGCAACTGCTCTTCCAGCTCTTCAAACAGATCGTCGTCGATCTTTTTGCCGCGGAACAGACTGATAAATCCGGAACCTAAATTTTCTTTGGTTTTTAACAGGCTGCGTTTCAGGCGGGCAAAGAAACCTTCTTTGGTCGGTTTTTCCTGCTCCTGAACGATCTCCTCTTCGGCCTGCTCTTCCACCGGCACGACGATAACCGCTTCTTCAGCCGCCTGAGCGGCCAGCGCCTGGGCTTCCAGCTCTTCATCGGTCAGCGCCGGCTCATGTGCCGCTTCTTCTTCCACCGCGTCGACAATTTCAACGGTTTCCGCTTCGGCCTGCCACTCTTCAGGGGAAACGTCCTCCGCTTTTACCTCTTCCGGCAGCGGCAACTCTTCATGTTCGATAACGGCCTGCGGCGCTTCAGTAACCGCTTCAACAACAGGTTCTGGCTTTTCGCTCTCCTGAACCTGTTCGGTGACCTCAACCACCTCTTCAGCAAAGGCTTCAGTCTCTTCTTTGCTGTGCGCATGCTCTTCCGCTTCGACAACCGCGGCGGTTTCTACAGGCGTTTCAGGCTGAGACTGCTCTTCAACGGCTTGTTGTTCTTCGGTTTTCTGTTCTGTTTCTTGCTCTTTTTCACCGAAACCCAGCCAGGAAAAGAAGCCACGTTTTTTTTGTTTTGCCATCTGCGACTACACTCCTCGCGGCGCTATATACATGGAAGCTAAAAAAATGATGAAATAGTCTAACACTTTACTTAATTGACATCACCGCCCGCAATCGCAGGCCAATTGTTAACAGAGCTTTCCTGAGATGAAGAAACCCAACCGCGCCCCAGCCGGTCAAATTCGTATTATCGGTGGCCAGTGGCGAGGCCGGAAACTCCCGGTGCCGGACAGCCCCGGTTTACGCCCAACCACCGACCGCGTGCGTGAAACGCTGTTTAACTGGCTGGCCCCGTCAATGGTAGACGCCCACTGCCTCGACTGCTTTGCGGGCAGCGGCGCATTAGGGCTGGAAGCCCTCTCGCGCTACGCCGCCAGCGCCACGCTGCTGGAGATGGAGCGCGGCGTCGCGCAGACGCTGCAGCAAAATCTGGCGACGCTGAAAGCCACCAACGCCAAAGTGGTGAACACCAATACGCTCAGCTTCCTCGCGCAGCCTGGCACGCCACACAACGTGGTGTTTGTCGATCCGCCGTTCCGTAAGGGGCTGCTGGAAGAGACGTTATCCCTGCTGGAAAGCAACGGCTGGCTGGCGGATGACGCGCTGATTTACATTGAAAGCGAAGTAGAAAACGGGCTACCGCCAGTGCCGGTTCACTGGGATTTACACCGCGAAAAAGTGGCGGGTCAGGTCGCTTATCGTCTGTATCATCGTCAGGCACAAGGAGAATCCAATGCCAGTACTGATTAATCTGGGACGTTTGCTGATGCTGTGCGTCTGGGCGTTTTTACTGCTCAATCTGGTGCATCCGTTCCCGCGCCCGATGAATATCTTTGTGAACGTGGCGTTTATCTTTACCACGTTCATGCACGCCCTGCAGATGGTGATGCTGAAAAATGGCCTGCCAAAAGACGGCCCGCAGATGACCGGCTGGCAGCAGCTGCGCGTGTTTATTTTCGGCGTGTTTGAACTGCTGGTGTGGATGAAGAAGTTTAAGGCGCAGGTGAAGAAGTAAGGTGCGGTCTGATGCCCTCACCCTAACCCTCTCCCACTGGGCTGAGGGATCCCCAGTAATATGGTCATGCCACCATGACCATATTACTGTACTCTTTTCCCAGCTTTTTCATCTCGTTAACTATATTCAGCC
>NZ_JBMKJG010000017.1:0-111903 GCF_049237765.1 Enterobacter cloacae complex sp. SHL021
AGACTTGGTATTCATTTTTCGTCTTGCGACGTTAAGAATCCATGTCACTTTGAGTGCCCACACAGATTGTCTGATAAATTGTTAAAGAGCAGTGCAACGCGGCTTTCGCTCACCGTTGCGAGGTCCCGTATAATACGTTTTCCTCATTCAGAGTCAAGTGATTATTTTCACTTTTCTCTGTCGGCATTCATCTCTGAACCCCGCTAACCCGGCGGCTTGCAAGCCGTTGTTCCGTGTCAGTGGAGGCGCATTATAGGGAGTTCTCAGACGTTGACAACCCCTCTTTAAAAAAAAACGTTCAACCGTCTCTTTTTTGCTCAAAACCGTGCTACAGCGCGAGTTTTTCGAGCGTTTCAAACCCATAACGGTGCAAAACGGGTAAAAGTTGTTCAGTCTCGTTTGTTAGTGCCATACAAAACGCGATATTCGCATCGGCAGATTTGGCATCCGGCGCTTCATGTTCCAGCAGCCAGGCAGTACGACGGGCAATAGCCGCACCGGAATCCACCAGACGCGTCCCCTCCGGCAGTACTTCTAACAATTCTTCCTGTAAGAGCGGGAAATGAGTGCAGCCCAGAACGACGGTATCCGGCGGTTCCGGCATACGCAGCCACGGGCGAAGAATACGACGCAGCTCCTCAAGTGGCACTGTCTTGCCATGCAGCTTCGCTTCAGCCATCTCCACCAGCTCTGCCGAACCGAGCATCGCGATCTGGCATTCATTGGCAAAACGATCGATCAATTCACGCGTATAAGGACGCTTCACCGTGCCGCGCGTAGCCAGCAGACCCACAATACCATTCGCAGTCAGGCGCGCAGCAGGCTTTATTGCGGGAACCACGCCCACAACCGGGAACTGAAATTTTGCGCGCAAGGCTGGCAGCGATACCGTGCTTGCCGTATTACAGGCGATGACCGCCAGCGCCAGAGGATAACGCTGCTGTACCGCGGTGACGATTTCAACGACACGCTCAACAATAAAGTCCTCGCTCTTCTCCCCATAAGGGAAAGCGACGTTATCGAAGGCGTAGATATAATGGAGATCCGGCAGGAGATGCCGAATCTCATCATAGACCGAAAGCCCACCGACGCCGGAATCAAATACCAGCACGGTGGGACGCGGATTAGAAGGTGTAGCTGCCAGACAAGGTGTATTCCCGTCCTGCAGTTTGGTAGCCATAAACTGTCTCGTAATCTTTATCGAACAGGTTGGCTATTTTACCACGAACTGTAAGGTGAGAGGTGACAGGATATGAAACTGCGACATCCCACAGGCTTACCCCGCCCATTTTCACGCGTTCTGACGTATACGTGTCTGGATCGATCGCGACATCATAGCGGGTGCCGAGGTAACGGTAAGCGAGGTTCCAGTCGAGATCCCATACCTGCCAGTCAAGTTGATACTTAACCTGCTGCTTAGAACGGCGGGCCAGCACTTCATGAGTTTTGGCGTTACGCGGGTCAACATAATCATAGGAGATCTGGTGTCCAACCGGTCCAGTTTCGAACTGTGCCGTCGCTTCCACACCTTTAATACGCGCTTCGTCAACGTTGTAGTACCGATACGTATGCGGATCGCTGCTGATCAGGTTATCAATATCATTACGATAACCGGTGATACGCCAGTTGACCGGTCCCGTCAGGCCTTCAAAGCCCCCTTCCCACTGTTTACTCTCCTCCGGTTTAAGGTTCGGATTGCCGTAAGAAGCGCTGTGGATCTGGCTCATCGTCGGTGCTTTAAAAGCGGTGCCGTAGGAGGCAATCACGCGATAACCATCCACAAACTCCCACGCTGCGCTGGTTTGCCACGTGCCATGGTTGCCAAAGTTGGAGTTGTCGTCATTACGCGCCGCCGCTTCCAGCGTCACGCTGTTGAACTGCTGCATCGCAGACGCGAACACGCCGGTATTATGTTGCTCGTAACCTTTTTCCAGGTAACCGGTCCCAGCCTGCGTCTTCTGCTTTTGCCAGTCCAGGCCTGCACCGATATTGCCATGGCCGACTTCTATAGTGTTGAGCCATTGGGTGGTGTACTGCTTCACGTCATCCATGGTTGCGGAATCAGCGTAGCGCCCTTTCTTCGGATCATAGTTCTGATCTTTACTGCGGCCGTAACCCACCACCAGCTGTGACTGGAAAATCCCCTGGCTGTAACGCAAACCGGTATCCCAGTTCTGGCTGTAAAGCTGGCGAGTATCAGGTCGTCCATCCACCATAAAATTGGCGTCGTAATGATCGTAACCGTCATACGCGGTGCGGTTGTCATAACCAAAGCCACGGAAGAACCCGCTCACGCTGTTGGTAAATTGCTGTTCCACGGAGCCGTACAGCGATTTACTCATAAAACCATCGCGGTCAGGCTGGCGCGGCGCATCCTGGGCAGCAATATCAAAGCCGCGGGTATAGGTGTAGTTACCCGCCATAGTGATTTTGGTTTTATCCAGCACCTGCTGGAAAGCGCCATCATAGGTCTGGTAGCCCTTAGAGCCGACGCCCGCTGAGATTTCCGCACCCGGCTTATCACGCCCGGTGATGATGTTAATCACGCCGCCAATCGCGTCGGAGCCATACAGCGCAGAACGCGGGCCACGGACGTATTCGATTCGCTGAATCAGCGAGGTTGGGATTTGGCTCAGATCGGGAACATTGCTAATCCCGGCGCTGTTCAACGGTACACCGTCAATCAGGACCAGAACATGACGGGATTCAGTGCCGCGAATAAAGGTAGAAGAGGTGGCACCCAGGCCACCGCTTTGCGCGATATCTACGCCCGGCAGACGTGACATAATCTCCACAACGCTCTTTGCCTGCCAGCGCTCAATATCTTCACGCGTCACCACGGACGTCGGTGCCAGAACTGTTTTTGCCGGTTGTTCAAAACGATTTGCTGTCACCACCAACGAGTCAGCGCTATCCTGCGCCCAGCCCGAAAATGCCGTAACGGACAACGCCGTTAACAGCGATACTTTTTTAATCATTGTTAAAGCATCCACAATATAAGAAGGATGCCGCAGGCCTCATCTATAGCACGCGATGATGAAACCAAATGCGACGTGATCCCGGCAGGTCTTCGGGCTGGGTGGCGTTTTGTGGATGAAGACTTCCCATTTTCACAGTGTCTGCAACTCTCATCCCGCCAGTCTTTACCGCTGCGCGTCAGCTCCAGATTTACACTGGATTCCCTTTTCACTCTCAGGAGACCGGAAACAGAATGCTACAATTAGACACGTATAGATGTCCAGATAGCTATTAGCCATTAAATCTGGACATCCACTGCACAATCCCTACAATCCCCGCGTAATTCTTTATCACTCAGGACGCATCATGACCCCCGAACACCTCCCGACAGAACAGTACGACGCACAGCTGGCAGAGAAAGTTGTCCGCCTGCAAAGTATGATGACGCCTTTCAACGCGCCCGTTCCTGAGGTGTTCCGTTCCCCCGTCAGCCACTACCGTATGCGCGCCGAGTTCCGCATCTGGCACGATGGCGACGACCTGTATCACATCATTTTCGATCAGCAGACTAAATCCCGTATCCGGGTTAACAGCTTCCCGGCGGCGAGTGAGCTGATTAACCAGCTCATGACTCTAATGATTGACGGTGTGCGCAACAACCCGGTGCTGCGCCATAAGCTGTTCCAGATTGACTACCTGACCACCCAAAGCAATCAGGCCATTGTCTCTCTGCTGTACCACAAGGCGCTTAACGACGAGTGGCGCGAGCAGGCAGAAGCGCTGCGCGATGCGCTGCGGGCGCAAAACATCAACGTTCACCTGATTGGCCGCGCGACAAAAACCAAAATCATGCTGGATCAGGATTACATCGATGAGCGCCTGTCGGTGGCAGGAAAAGAGATGGTTTACCGTCAGGTAGAGAACAGCTTCACCCAACCTAACGCGGCGATGAACGTGCAAATGCTGGAGTGGGCGCTGAAAGCGACCGAAGGGTCAAAGGGCGATCTGCTTGAGCTGTACTGTGGGAATGGCAACTTCTCGCTGGCACTGGCGCGCAATTTCGAGCGCGTACTGGCAACGGAAATTGCCAAACCGTCCGTTGCGGCCGCGCAGTACAACATTGCCGCCAACCATATCGACAACGTGCAGATTATTCGTATGGCAGCAGAAGAGTTTACGCAGGCCATGAACGGCGTGCGCGAATTTAACCGTCTTGAGGGGATCGATCTGAAGGGCTATCAGTGCGAGACGATTTTTGTCGATCCGCCGCGCAGTGGCCTGGACAGCGAAACCGAGAAGATGGTGCAGGCATACCCGCGTATTTTGTACATTTCCTGTAACCCGGAAACGCTGTGCAAAAACCTGGAAACATTAAGCCAGACGCACAAGGTTGAACGTCTGGCGCTGTTCGATCAGTTCCCGTATACGCACCATATGGAGTGCGGTGTTTTACTTACCGCACGGTGATCTGTAGGCCGGATAAGCGTAGCGCCATCCGGCGTTTTTGGCAGGTGGCGCTTCGCTTACCTGCCCTACAAATAATTCCTTACTCTGGCAACTGGCTCTTGCGGCTGCGCATGCGAGAGCCAATCCAGAACACCAGCGCCACAGACAGAACAGCAGGGAAGAAGTTAGAGCCGATATCCGGGTACTCTGCGCGCACCACCGTGCTGTACAGCAACACACCCAGAATAAAGCAGGCAGCGGCCAGACCCGGTAACCCCACCGGCATGGTGCGGTTCAGATAACGCTGGTGCAGGCAGTAAACCGTCAGCACCAGGGCGATAAGCGGGAAAATCGAGAAGGGTACGATGGAGCTAAAAATAGCGGCAAACGTACCATTAATGGATAAGCCAGCGATCAATGCCAGCAACAGCGTCCCTTTATCCTGACCTGACTGTTTCATTACTCACCTTCACTCTTCGGTTTGATGTGCCAGTTTCTCTTGTTCACGGCGATACCAGTAGTACGCTCCTTTGGAAATCATCCTGAGCTGCAATACCAGTCGCTCTTCGAGTTGCTTACGTTGTTCAATGCTGACATCCAGCGCTTCGGCACCTGCACTGAAAACAATCGTCACCATTGCTTCAGCCTGTGCTTCGGTGAACGCACGCGGCATATGGTTTTCGAGTTCAAGATAGTCGGCAAGTTCCGCAATGAAATGCTGAATTTCACGCGCGACAGCGGCACGAAATGCCGCTGACGTCCCTGAACGCTCGCGCAGCAACAGGCGAAACGCGTTGGGGTTATTGCCAATAAATTCCATAAAGGTCGACACGGAGGTACGGATAACGCTACCGCCTTTCGCGATACGCTGCCGCGCCTGGCGCATCAACTGGCGCAGCATGAGCCCACTCTCGTCGACCATGGTCAGACCCAGTTCATCCACATCACGGAAATGGCGATAGAAGGACGTTGGCGCAATCCCGGCCTCGCGTGCGACTTCACGCAGGCTCAAACTGGCAAAACTCCGCTCAGCACTCAGTTGACTGAATGCAGCTTCCACCAGCGAACGCCGGGTTTTCTCTTTTTGTTGTGCTCTTACGCCCATCACGATAGTTGAATCCTTCCAAAGGTCTGATGGCACTATACCAGAGAATAAAATTAATCTGTTTACCTGGCTTTGTGAATGATTGTTTACGCGCGCTTTGTGCTCCACTGCCGGAAAAAAGCACAACGATAATTGGGTTACCCTGGCAATGATGTTATGATTCTGTTGCTTTTATGTATAAGAACAGGTAAGCCTTGCCATGCCACATTCCTACGATTACGACGCAATAGTTATTGGTTCCGGCCCCGGCGGCGAAGGCGCTGCTATGGGTCTGGTAAAACAGGGAGCCAGAGTAGCAGTCATTGAGCGCTACCATAATGTTGGCGGCGGTTGCACCCACTGGGGCACCATCCCTTCCAAAGCCCTCCGCCACGCCGTTAGCCGCATTATTGAATTTAACCAGAACCCTCTTTACAGCGACCACTCCCGACTTCTTCGTTCCTCTTTTGCCGATATCCTGAATCATGCAGATACCGTTATTAACCAGCAGACACGCATGCGTCAGGGTTTTTACGAGCGTAACCATTGCGAAATTCTTCAGGGTAACGCGCATTTTGTGGATGAACATACGCTGGCGCTGGAGTGTCACGACGGTTCGGTTGAAACCCTCACCGCTGAAAAATTTGTTATCGCCTGTGGTTCCCGCCCGTATCATCCGGCAGATGTGGATTTCTCACACCCGCGCATTTACGACAGCGATTCCATCCTCAGCCTGCACCATGAACCTCGCCATGTGATTATCTATGGCGCGGGGGTGATCGGGTGTGAATATGCGTCTATCTTCCGCGGAATGGATGTCAAAGTTGATCTGATTAACACCCGCGACCGCCTGCTGGCTTTCCTGGATCAGGAGATGTCAGACTCGCTCTCCTACCACTTCTGGAACAGCGGTGTAGTGATTCGCCACAACGAAGAGTACGAGAAGATCGAAGGCTGCGACGACGGCGTGATCATGCATCTGAAGTCTGGCAAAAAGCTGAAAGCCGACTGCCTGCTGTATGCTAACGGCCGTACCGGTAACACCGATTCACTGGCGCTGGAAAACATCGGTCTGGAGACGGACAGCCGTGGTCAGTTGAAGGTTAACAGCATGTACCAGACTGCCCTGCCGCACGTTTACGCGGTCGGTGACGTGATTGGTTACCCGAGCCTCGCTTCCGCGGCCTATGACCAGGGGCGCATTGCGGCGCAGGCGCTGGTAAAAGGCGAAGCGACGGCGCATCTGATCGAAGACATTCCAACGGGGATTTACACCATTCCGGAAATCAGCTCCGTAGGGAAAACCGAGCAGCAGCTGACCTCCATGAAGGTGCCTTACGAGGTGGGTCGCGCCCAGTTTAAACATCTGGCACGGGCACAAATTGTTGGCATGAGCGTGGGAACGCTGAAGATCCTGTTCCATCGCGAGACGAAAGAGATCCTCGGTATTCACTGCTTTGGTGAACGCGCGGCGGAAATCATTCATATCGGCCAGGCGATAATGGAGCAAAAAGGTGGCGGTAACACCATTGAGTACTTCGTTAACACCACCTTTAACTACCCGACCATGGCGGAAGCCTATCGGGTTGCCGCGCTGAACGGTTTAAACCGCCTGTTTTAACGCGTTGTCAAAATGGCCATCCATCGCACCACGGATGGCCTCTGCCAGCTGCTCATAGCGGCTGCGCAGCGGTGACCCCGGACGATAAACCAGACCTATAGTACGACGTGGCTCTGGTTTAATGCACGGCAGGTAAACCACACCGTCACGTTTACGCTCGCGCGGCACGGCCAGCGCAGGCAGCAACGTAATACCACTTCCCGCCGCCACCATATTACGCAGCGTTTCCAGGCTGGTTGCGCGGAAATGGGTATCTTCATCCGCTCCCGCTTCAAAACAGAAGCCCATGGCCTGATCGCGCAGGCAGTGGCCATCTTCCAGCATCAGCAGCTTTTCACCGGCCAGATCGGCCATCGGCACGCGATCGCGGTTCGCCCACGGGTGATCTTCGTAGATCGCCAGCATCATCGGCTCGTCAAACAGCGGCACTTCGATAAAGGCTTCGCTCTCTTTTACCAGCGCCAGAATGGCGCAGTCGAGCTTGCCGCTATCTAACTGTGCCAGCAGCTGATGGGTTTGCGCTTCATGCAGATACATTTCGAGTTTCGGGAACGTCTGGTGCAGCATCGGAATGATGTGCGGCAGAAGGTACGGACCAACGGTTGGGATCAGGCCAATATGCAGCGGGCCGGACATGGTCTCCCCTTGCTGACTTGCCATTTCCTTGAGCACTTTGACCTCGCGCAGCACGGTGCGCGCCTGATCTACCAGCAGCAAACCCGCCTGAGTGAACAGCACTTTACGACTGGTGCGCTCCAGCAGCATCACGCCCAGCTCATCTTCCAGCTTGCGGATCTGACCGCTCAGCGTAGGCTGGCTGACGTGGCAGGAATCTGCCGCACGGCGAAAGTGGCGATGCTCGGCCAACGCTACCAGGTATTCAAGATCACGAATATTCATTATTCATCCTCCGTCGCCACGATAGTTCATGGCGATAGATAGCATAGCAACGAACGATTATCCCTATCAAGCATTCTGTTGAATAATACACCACATAGACGAGGCGGCACGTGTTTGACCCTTGACGTCCCCGCATCGTCAGCGAGTTTCTCTCAAAACTCGAACAACTAAAGCCAACGTGAACTTTTGCGGACCCCGTGGTCCGCTTTTTTTTGCGTAAAAAAGCCCGGGGGTAAAAGCAAAATGGCAACCGAAGTTGCCATTTTTAGGGTTTGCTCCCTCTCCCTGTGGGAGAGGGCCGGGGTGAGGGCGCCAGCCCGCACAAATCAAACCAACCGGTTTTTTGCGTCCGCAATCGCCTGCGCCACCTGCTTCGGCGACACACCGCCTTTCGCCGCACGCTTATCCAGGCATGACTGCAACGACAGAATCGGGTACACATCCTCCCCGATAACCGCACTGAATTTCTGCAGGTCGGCAAGCGCCAGCTCTTCCAGCGGTTTCCCCTGACGAATCGCTTCCACTACCGCTTCGCCCACAATGTGGTGCGCTTCACGGAACGGTACGCCTTTCGCCACCAGGTAATCCGCCAGTTCGGTCGCGTTTGCATAACCCTGCTGCGCCGCTTCCTGACAACGAGAACGTTTCACCTGAATGCCGTCCAGCACCAGCGCACCCATATGCAGGCAGTCCAGCCAGGTGTCGAGCGCGTCGAACAGCCCTTCTTTGTCTTCCTGCATATCTTTGTTGTACGCCAGCGGCAGCCCTTTCAGGGTCATCATCATGCCGGTCAGTGCGCCCTGTACGCGGCCACACTTCCCGCGGATCAGCTCCAGCGCATCCGGGTTTTTCTTCTGCGGCATCAGGGAAGAGCCGGACGTCACACGGTCAGACAACTCCACAAATCCGGCTTCGCCAGAGTTAAAGAAGATCAGGTCTTCGGCAAAGCGTGACAGGTGGACCATCCCGATAGAAGCATTCGACAGCAGTTCCAGCACGTGGTCACGGTCAGAGACGCTGTCCAGACTGTTACGGGTGGCAGACGCAAAGCCCAGCCAGCCTGCCAGCTGCTCGCGGTCAATTTCATATGCCGTACCCGCCAGCGCACCGCTGCCCAGCGGGCTGACGTCCAGGCGCTTCAGGGTATCCTGCAGGCGGCTTTCGTCACGCGCCAGCATCTCGACATAGGCCAAACACCAGTGCGCAAAGGTCACCGGCTGCGCGCGCTGCAAATGGGTATAACCCGGCATCACCGCGTCCTGGTTGTTCTGTGCCGTTTCCACCAGCGCGCTCTGCAGCTGACGGTTAGCCGCCAGCAGCTCCGCGACGGTATCTTTACACCACAGCTTCAGATCGGTCGCGACCTGGTCGTTACGGCTACGGCCGGTGTGCAGCTTTTTACCCAGCTGGCCAACTTTGTCGATCAGTTTGCCTTCTACCCAGCTGTGAATATCTTCGGCATCGCTCTGGAGAATTTGCTGCGGATCCAGACGCACTTCTTCCAGCAGATTATTGAGCGCCTCTTCCAGCTGCTGCTGCTCCTCTGCGGTCAGCACGCCCACCGTCACCAGCGCTTTGGACCAGGCCACAGAGCCGACGATATCCTGTTCGGCCAGGCGGTAGTCGAAGCGCAAAGAGTCGTTGAACTGTTTGAACCGTTGATCCGCTGCCTGTGTAAAACGCCCACCCCAAAGTGCCATAACATCGTTCCTTTATTCGTTAGTTCCGCCGGATGGCGCTGCGCTTACCCGGCCTACGGTCATTCATTAATAACTTACGCTAAAATACGCGTGCCAATTGGCGTGCCGTTAAACAGCGCCGGAAGCTGCTCCGCGTGACGCCAGGAGGCGATATCCACCGGTCGACCGAGCGTACGGGCGGCATCCAGCGCGGCATTCACTTTGACGATCATCCCGTCGGTAATAATGCCCTGGGCGATCAGCTGTTCGGCTTTTGCCGCGGTCATTTCCGCAATGCGCTGGCCTTTGCCGTCCAGAATACCGCTCACATCGGAGAGCAGGATCAGGTCCGCGCCCAGCGTTGCCGCCAGTGCCGTTGCCGCCTGGTCCGCATTCACGTTCATCAACTCACCCTCTTCGGTCACCCCGATAGAGCTCACTACCGGCAGGAAACCGCCTTCCAGCAGCGTGTTAATCAGCTTAGGCGAACCTGGCTGCGCCAGTCCAACGTGGCCGAGTTCTTCATCGAGCTGGGTCACTTTTACGCTGTCGCCATCGCCCAGATAGAGGCCAACGGAGGCAATGTTGTGTTTCTTCGCCCAGGACAACAGAGTCTTATTCGCCGTACCTGCCAGCGCACCGGTGATGATGTCAATCTGGTCGGCAGGCGTCACGCGCAGGCCGTTTTTCTTTTTCACCGGCAGGTTGAGCCCTTTCATCAGCTCATCCACCACGCAGCCGCCGCCGTGCACAATCACCAGCGGACGCTGGTGCGATTCGCGATAGTTAACCAGCGCGGTAAACAGACGCTCCAGCGCTTCTTCGCTGTCCAGCAGTACACCACCGAGTTTGATAATTAATGGGTTCATCATCACACCTTAAATAAGAGCCTGCGTTTCCGGGAAACCGAAACGAATATTTGCACACTGCATTGCCTGAGCGGCAGCGCCTTTGAGTAAGTTATCTTCTGCTGCCACCACGATCAGATGCTCGCCCTGCACGGCATAGCCGATGTCGCAGAACGGCAGGCCAACCACGTTTTTCAGCGCGGGCACGCCTTTGTCGTAGAGACGCACCAACGGTTTATCCGCATACGCCTGAGTAAAGGCCTCGCTCACCTGGTCTTTGGTCACGCCCGGTTTCAGGCGGCAGGTAATGGTTTCGAGGATCCCACGCGGGAAGCTGCCCAGGTGCGGCGTAAAGATGACATTGGCCCCCAGATGGGTGGTGATTTCCGGATGATGGCGGTGATTAAACACGCCATACGGCTGCAGGCTGACTTCACAGAAGCTGTTAGAAATAGCAGCCTTGCGTCCGGCACCGCTGACACCACTGGTGGCGTTGATCACCGGCCACTGGTTCAGATCCAGCAGGTCTGCGTCGATCAGCGGCTTCAGAGAAAGCTGTGCGGCCGTCGGGTAGCAGCCCGGCACGGCAATCAGATCCGCTTCTTTCAGCTTGTCTGCGCTCCACTCCGCCAGCCCATACACGGCTTTTGCAAGCAGGTCCGGGTGCTGATGGGTAAAGCCATAGTATTTTTCGTAGAACGCGCCGTCGTTAACACGGAACGCGCCGGAGAGGTCGAACACCACGCAACCGGCCGCCAGGAATTGCGGCGCCAGGTCGTGACTGACCTCGTGCGCGGTGGCCAAAAACACCACGTCGACGCCGTCAGTGAACTCGCTGATATCAGACATTGGCTGCAGTGGCAAGTCGACAATGCCCAAAAGGCACGGATGCAAATCAGAAATTAACTTTCCTGCATCATTGCTTTGCGCTGACACGGTCAAAGCGGTTATGGTCATATGTGGATGGCGATTCACGTAGCTTACAAGCTCTGCGCCCGCATAACCGCTAGCGCCTACAATCAGCGTATTCAACATCGGGTTCCTTTATGCTCAACGTTAATGTATTTTTATTCACATTTATTGCATGAATATTGATACTATCACGACCTAAGGTGTGTCAACAATGAAAATGAACTTACCGCCATTTATCGAGATTTACCGCGCCCTGATTGCCACACCCTCCATCAGCGCGACCGAAGAAGCGCTGGATCAGAGCAATGAGTCTTTAATCAATCTGCTGGCGGGTTGGTTTAGCGATCTTGGCTTTAACGTTGAGGTTCAGCCTGTTCCCGGAACACGCCATAAATTTAACCTGCTCGCCAGTACCGGACACGGCGCAGGCGGACTGCTGCTGGCCGGTCATACCGACACGGTGCCGTTTGACGATGGCCGCTGGACCCGCGACCCGTTTACCCTGACCGAGCATGACAACAAGCTTTACGGCCTTGGCACCGCCGACATGAAAGGCTTCTTCGCCTTTATCCTTGACGCGCTGCGTGACGTGGACGTGACAAAACTGAAAAAGCCGCTCTACATTCTGGCGACCGCCGATGAAGAGACCAGCATGGCGGGGGCGCGTTACTTCTCAGAAAACACATCGATTCGCCCGGATTGCGCCATCATCGGTGAGCCAACGTCATTACAACCGATCCGTGCGCATAAAGGCCATATCTCCACGGCAGTGCGCGTGATGGGCCAGTCCGGCCACTCCAGCGATCCGGCGCGTGGCGTGAACGCCATTGAACTGATGCACGACGCCATCGGCCGCATCATGACTCTACGCGACGAACTGAAAGAGCGGTATCACTACGACGCCTTCACCGTGCCGTATCCGACGCTGAACCTCGGGAGCCTGCACGGTGGCGATGCCTCTAACCGTATCTGCGCTTGCTGTGAGCTGCACATGGATATCCGTCCGCTGCCGGGCATGACGCTGAGCGATCTCGACGGCTTGCTGACCGAAGCGCTGGCCCCGGTAAGTGAACGCTGGCCTGGCCGCCTGACGGTGTCTGAACTGCATCCACCGATCCCGGGTTATGAATGTCCACCGGATCATCAGCTGGTTGAAGTGGTGGAAAAACTGCTCGGCGAGAAAACCGACGTGGTGAACTACTGCACCGAAGCGCCGTTTATTCAGACGCTGTGCCCGACGCTGGTACTTGGCCCAGGCTCCATCAACCAGGCGCACCAGCCAGATGAATACCTGGAAACCCGCTTCATCAAGCCCACCCGCGAACTGATTACCCAGGTCGTGCATCACTTCTGCTGGCATTAAAACCGCACCGATTAGTCCCCTCTCCCGATGGGAGAGGGTTAGGGTGAGGGCAACAAATCCCGCGATCTCGGTCACATTCCCATAAGCATCTCTTATCTGACGCAATGCGAATTAAATTTCGTAAATTGCCCGCATTTATTCGTTTGCTGAACCGTTTTCGCAGCAATTGACGACGGGGGTTTTACGTGGCTTTATAAAGGGAGATGACAAAATAATGTCCAGAAGATTTTCGCATGGGCATAAACAAAAATGATGGGGTGACTGGGTTTTTATGAACGAACAATATTCCGCGTTGCGTAGTAATGTCAGTATGCTCGGCAAAGTGCTTGGAGATACCATCAAAGATGCGTTGGGGGAAAACATCCTCGACCGCGTTGAAACCATCCGCAAGCTGTCTAAAT
Source organism: Enterobacter cloacae complex sp. SHL021 (assembly GCF_049237765.1). NCBI lineage: Bacteria > Pseudomonadati > Pseudomonadota > Gammaproteobacteria > Enterobacterales > Enterobacteriaceae > Enterobacter > Enterobacter cloacae complex sp. SHL021. The sequence continues at coordinate 13,213 of NZ_JBMKJG010000017.1, forward strand.
CTTCCCGTGCCGGTAACGAAGCGAGTCGTCAGGAGCTGCTCACTACCTTGCAGAACCTCTCTAACGATGAGCTGCTGCCCGTTGCACGCGCATTCAGCCAGTTCCTGAACCTGGCAAACACGGCTGAGCAATACCATAGCATTTCGCCAAACGGCGAAGCTGCCAGCAACCCGGAAGTCATTGCCCGTACGCTTCGTAAACTCAAAGACCAGCCAAACCTCAACGAAGCCACCATTAAAAAAGCGGTGGAGTCCCTTTCGCTGGAGCTGGTGCTGACTGCCCACCCAACCGAAATCACCCGTCGCACCCTGATCCACAAAATGGTCGAAGTGAACAACTGTCTGAAACAGTTGGATAACAAAGACATTGCCGACTACGAACGTAACCAGCTGATGCGCCGTCTGCGCCAATTGATTGCGCAGTCCTGGCACACCGATGAAATTCGTAAGCATCGCCCAAGCCCGGTAGACGAGGCCAAATGGGGCTTTGCGGTGGTGGAAAACAGCCTGTGGGAAGGGGTGCCGAACTACCTGCGTGAGCTGAACGAACAGCTGGAAGCAAACCTGGGCTATCGCCTGCCAGTAGATTTTGTCCCGGTACGCTTTACCTCCTGGATGGGCGGTGACCGCGACGGTAACCCGAACGTGACGGCGGAAATCACCCGCCACGTGCTGCTGCTGAGCCGCTGGAAAGCCACCGATCTGTTCCTGAAAGACATTCAGGTGCTGATCTCCGAGCTGTCGATGGTGGAAGCAACGCCAGAACTGCGCGCGCTGGCCGGTGAAGAAGGTGCCAGCGAGCCGTATCGTTTCCTGATGAAAAAACTGCGTAGCCAGCTGATGGCGACCCAGGCCTGGCTGGAAGCACGCCTGAAAGGCCAGCGCCTGCCGAAGCCGGAAGGTCTGCTGAGCCAGAACGAACAGCTCTGGGAACCGCTATACGCTTGCTATAAATCACTACAGGCCTGCGGGATGGGCATCATCGCCAATGGCGAACTACTCGACACCCTGCGCCGCGTGAAGTGTTTTGGCGTGCCGCTGGTGCGTATCGACGTGCGTCAGGAGAGCACCCGCCATACCGAAGCGCTGGGCGAACTGACACGTTATCTTGGCATTGGCGACTACGAAAGCTGGTCTGAAGCCGACAAACAGGCCTTCCTGATCCGCGAGCTGAACTCCAAGCGTCCTCTGCTGCCGCGCAACTGGGAGCCAAGCAACGAAACCCGCGAAGTGCTCAACACCTGTAAAGCGATCGTGGATGCGCCAAAAGGATCGGTCGCCGCCTATGTGATCTCGATGGCGAAAACCCCGTCCGACGTGTTGGCCGTTCACCTGCTGCTGAAAGAAGCCGGTATCGACTATGCCCTGCCTGTCGCCCCGCTGTTTGAAACCCTCGACGACCTGAACAACGCCAATGATGTAATGACCCAGCTGCTGAACATCGACTGGTATCGCGGCTTTATTCAGGGCAAACAGATGGTGATGATCGGCTATTCCGACTCCGCAAAAGATGCGGGCGTGATGGCGGCATCCTGGGCGCAGTATCAGGCGCAGGACGCGCTGATCAAAACCTGCGAGAAAGCCGGTATTGAGCTGACGCTATTCCACGGTCGCGGTGGTTCCATTGGCCGTGGCGGTGCGCCTGCGCACGCGGCGCTGCTCTCTCAGCCGCCAGGAAGCCTGAAAGGCGGGCTGCGCGTGACCGAACAGGGCGAGATGATCCGCTTCAAATACGGCCTGCCGGAAGTGACCATCAGCAGCCTGTCGCTCTATACCAGTGCGATTCTCGAAGCAAACCTGCTGCCACCGCCGGAGCCGAAAGAATCCTGGTGCCGCATTATGGATGAGCTGTCTGACATCTCATGCGACCTGTACCGCGGCTACGTGCGTGAAAACAAAGACTTCGTACCTTACTTCCGCTCTGCTACGCCAGAGCAGGAGCTGGGCAAACTGCCGCTGGGTTCACGTCCGGCCAAGCGTCGTCCGACCGGCGGCGTGGAGTCTCTGCGTGCAATCCCGTGGATCTTCGCCTGGACGCAGAACCGTCTGATGCTGCCAGCCTGGCTGGGTGCCGGTGCGGCGCTGCAGAAGGTGGTTGAAGATGGCAAACAGAACGAACTGGAAACCATGTGCCGCGACTGGCCATTCTTCTCTACCCGTCTGGGTATGCTGGAGATGGTCTTCTCGAAAGCTGACCTGTGGCTGGCGGAATACTACGATCAGCGCCTGGTGAAACCAGAGCTGTGGGCGCTGGGTAAAGAGCTGCGCGAACTGCTGGAAGGCGACATCAAAGTGGTGCTGGATATCGCCAACGACTCCCATCTGATGGCCGATCTGCCGTGGATTGCCGAGTCTATCCAGCTGCGTAACATCTATACCGACCCACTGAACGTCCTGCAGGCGGAGCTGCTGCACCGTTCGCGTCTGGCGGAAGAGGAAGGTAAAGATCCGGATCCACGCGTTGAACAAGCGCTGATGGTGACGATTGCGGGCGTTGCAGCGGGTATGCGTAACACCGGCTAATGCTCACTGCCCGGCGGCGCTTCGCTTGCCGGGCCTACGACAAGTAGGCCGGGTAAGCGTCAGCGCCACCCGGCACATTTCGGTAGTCTCCTGATGCATTCCGATATCACCCGAATTTTGACAGAGCTGGTTAACCGCACGTTATCGCTGGGTCAGATCCATTTCTCAGCCAGGGCTGAGCAGTCCCCCCGAACAGCGCCCTGCCTCGTTATTACCCTGAATAATTCCTGTGAGGCGATATTTTCCTCATCCGGGCACATGACTCATCACCCGGCTAACTTCCTAAGAATCAACTTCGGTAAGCAGCAAATGGCCATTGAGTTACAGCGTGAGAACGTGCCTGCGCAGCAGGTCCAGGTCGCCCGGCGTGGCCCGCGAACCGGTGCGTTTCTCCTCCAGACACTAGCCGAATTACAGATGCAACCGGATGAACAAGACACCGCGAGGCTGGTGGTACTGAGTCTGCTCAGCCACTGCCGGGATCTTTTTGGCAGCGACATTCGCACCGCCAACCGCAGCCGCGCGCTCTTCGAAGCGATTCGTAGCTATATCGACGAACATCACGCCTCTTTGTTAACGCGTGAATCGGTGGCGCAGGCGTTCTACATCTCCCCAAACTATCTTTCCCATCTCTTTCAGAAAGTTGGCAGTGTCGGATTCAATGAATACCTGACCCAAACCCGACTTGAACATGCCCGACAGTTGCTTAAAGGCTACGATCTCAAAATCAAGGATATCGCCGCACGATGCGGTTTTATGGACAGCAACTACTTCTGCCGCCTGTTTCGCAAACACACCGAACGTTCTCCTTCCGAATATCGCCGCCAGTATCACAGCCAGTTAACCGCCAAAAAATAGCACTGTGATCGGCATCGCACATCGCTAAGCACATTACATTTGTCCAGTATTTGGCAAAATTGACCTGTATATCCCGCCTGCCGCCCCGCCTTATCCTTAAATCAATCTTTCTGACTTAAGGAAAAATAATGGAACTGTATCTGGATACCGCCAACGTGGCAGAAGTAGAACGCCTTGCGCGCGTTTTCCCCCTTGCAGGCGTCACCACCAATCCGAGCATCATTGCCGCCAGCCGTGAGTCAATCTGGGAGGTACTGCCGCGCCTGCAAAACGCCATTGGACCGAAAGGCAGGCTATTCGCCCAGACAATGAGCCGCGACGCAGAAGGCATGGTGGCCGAAGCCAAACGCCTGAGCAATGCTATCCCGGATATCGTGGTGAAAATCCCGGTCACCGCCCAGGGGCTTATCGCCATTAAGGCGCTAAAAACAGCGGGCATCACTACGCTGGGTACCGCCGTGTACAGCGCCGCGCAAGGCCTGCTGGCCGCGCTGGCCGGGGCAAAATATGTCGCGCCATACGTAAACCGCGTGGATGCCCAGGGCGGGGACGGCATTCGCATGGTTCAGGAGCTGCAATCCCTGCTGGAACAGCATGCACCGGAGAGCAAGGTGCTGGCAGCCAGCTTCAAAACGCCACGCCAGGCGCTGGACTGCCTGCTCGCCGGATGTGAAGCAATCACGCTTCCCTTAGATGTAGCGCAACAAATGCTCGGCACGCCGGCGGTAGAGTCAGCAATAGAGAAGTTCGAGCAGGACTGGAAAAACGCGTTTGGTAACCTCAACCTCTAAGGGAGATATGTTATGGACCGTATCATTCAATCGCCGGGGAAATATATCCAGGGCGCTAATGTTCTCACCCGTCTCGGCGACTATCTGAAACCTCTGGCTACACGCTGGCTGGTTGTTGGCGATAAATTTGTGCTGGGTTTTGCCGAAGAGACCTTGCGCCAGAGTTTTAAAAATGCAGAGCTACATGCCGAAATCGCGCCGTTTGGCGGCGAATGTTCGCAGAATGAGATCGATCGTCTGAAAAAACTGGCCGACAGTGCGGACTGCATGGCGGTGCTGGGTATTGGCGGCGGTAAAACGCTGGATACCGCCAAAGCGCTGGCACATTTTATGGACGTGCCGGTCGCTATCGCCCCGACTATCGCCTCCACCGATGCCCCGTGCAGCGCCCTTTCTGTGATTTATACCGACAGCGGCGAATTCGAACGCTATCTGATGCTGCCGCATAACCCCAATATGGTGATTGTCGACACCAAAGTGGTGGCTGGTGCGCCGCCGCGTCTGCTGGCCGCCGGAATTGGCGATGCCCTTGCCACCTGGTTTGAAGCACGCGCCTGCTCGCGCAGCGGCGCCACGACCATGGCGGGCGGCAAGTGCACGCAGGCCGCGTTAGCGCTTGCCGAGCTGTGCTACAACACGCTGATTGAAGAGGGCGAGAAAGCGATGCTCGCGGCGGAGCAGCACGTCGTCACCCCCGCGCTGGAACGCATTATCGAAGCCAATACCTATCTGAGCGGCGTAGGGTTTGAAAGCGGCGGGCTGGCGGCAGCGCATGCCATTCACAACGGGATGACGGCAGTGCCGGATGCGCATCACTTCTACCACGGTGAAAAAGTGGCGTTTGGTACGCTGACGCAACTGGTGCTGGAAAACGCGCCGGTTGAGGAGATCGAAACCGTCGCGGCGCTTTGCCACAGCGTTGGATTGCCGATCACGCTGGCGCAGCTGAACATCAAAGAAGACATTCCGGCCAAAATGCGCCTGATTGCCGAAGCGTCTTGCGCTGAGGGAGAGACCATTCACAACATGCCGGGTGGCGTATCGCCGGATCAGGTTTACGCGGCACTGCTGGTTGCCGACCAGTATGGACAGCGTTTCCTGCAGGAGTGGGAGTAATAAAAAAGCCGGGTGCGCTACGCGTACCCGGCTCAATGGTTATTTCACGTCAAAACGGTCCAGATCCATCACCTTCGCCCACGCTGCAACGAAGTCGCGAACGAACTTCTCGTGAGCATCACTGCTGGCGTACACCTCTGCCAGCGCGCGAAGGACAGCGTTAGAGCCGAAGACCAGGTCAGCGCGAGTGGCGGTGTATTTCACTTCACCGCTGGTGCGATCGCTTCCGGCAAACAGCTCGTTCGATTCATCGGTCGCCTTCCACTGGGTGTTCATATCCAGCAGGTTCACGAAGAAGTCATTGCTCAGCACGCCTTCGCGGTTGGTGAACACACCATTTTTACTGCCGTCGAAGTTTGCGCCCAGTACGCGCAGGCCGCCGATCAGCACCGTCATTTCTGGTGCGGTTAACGTCAACTGCTGGGCTTTATCAATCAGCAGCGATTCGGTGGTGGAAACATCAACCTGCGCACGATAGTTACGGAAACCGTCAGCAATCGGTTCAAGCAGGTTAAACATATCGATATCCGTCTGATCCTGACGTGCATCCACACGGCCCGGCGTGAACGGTACGGTGACGTAAACGCCTGCCGCTTTCGCCGCCTGCTCAACGCCTACCACACCCGCGAGCACGATAATATCGGCCAGTGAGGCTTTATTGGTGGTGCGCTGAATAGCTTCCAGAGCAGGCAATGCACGTACGGCTGCGGCGTTAACATCCCAGTTGCGCTGAGGCGCAAGCGCCAGACGCGCACCGTTGGCACCGCCACGCTTGTCACCGCCGCGGAAGGTAGAGGCTGACGCCCATGCCACGGAAATCAGTTCGCTCACGGAGAGCCCGGATGCTGCAATTTCCGCCTTCAGGCTCTCAATGTCCTCTTTGGTCGGATTGAATACTGCCTCCGGCAGCGGATCCTGCCAGATCAGATCTTCTTTCGGCACTTCCGGGCCAAGATAACGCGATTTTGGCCCCATATCGCGGTGGGTCAGTTTGAACCACGCGCGGGCGAAGGCTTCGTTGAAAGCCTGCGGATCGTTCAGGAAGCGACGGGAAATTTTTTCGAATTCCGGGTCAAAACGCAGCGTCAGGTCGGTAACCAGCATAGTCGGTTTGCGTTTTTTCGACGGGTCGAACGGGTCTGGCATGATCTCAGGCGCGTCCACGGCTTCAAACTGAATCGCACCGGCCGGGCTGCGGGTTTGCACCCATTCGTATTTGAACAGGTTCTCGAAGAAGTAGTTGCTCCACTGGGTCGGGGTTTGTGACCAGATGACTTCCAGACCGGAAGTAATGGCGTCAGCGCCAATACCGGTACCGTGCGTGCTGGCCCAGCCCAGGCCCTGCGCTTCAATCGGAGACGCTTCCGGGTCTGTGCCAACGTGCGTTGCTTCACCCGCACCGTGGGTTTTACCGAGCGTATGCCCCCCGGCAATCAGCGCCACGGTCTCTTCGTCGTTCATTCCCATGTTACCGAAGGTGGCGCGAATGGCTGCCGCCGCGGACAGCGGTTCACCGCTGGCGTTTGGTCCTTCCGGGTTAACGTAGATCAGCCCCATTTCTGTGGCCGCCAGCGGGCGTTTCGCCAGCGCTTCCGGGTCACGATGGGTCAGCCAGGCTTTTTCATCCCCCCAGTTAACGTCGAGATCCGGTTCCCAGACATCTTCACGCCCGGCACCAAAACCAAAGGTGCGGAAGCCGGAGTTTTCCAGCGCCACGTTACCCGCAAGAATAAACAGGTCAGCCCAGGAGATTTTTTGACCATATTTTTGCTTGATCGGCCACAGCAGACGGCGAGCTTTATCCAGACTGACGTTATCTGGCCAGGAGTTCAGCGGCGCAAAGCGCTGTTGACCGCGTCCGGCACCGCCGCGTCCGTCAACGGAGCGATAGGTTCCCGCACCGTGCCAGGCCATGCGAATAAACAGGCCCGCATAGCTGCCCCAGTCGGCAGGCCACCACGGTTGAGAGTCGGTTAAGAGTGCTTTGAGATCGCCCTTGAGGGCGGAGTAATCCAGCTTGCTAAATTCTTTGCGGTAGTCGAAGTCTTCACCCAGAGGGTTCGAACGATTGGAATGTTGATTAAGAAGATCGATGCGGAGTTGTTTTGGCCACCAGTCGCGGCTGCCTGTACCTGCCCCCGCGCTGTGATCGACGCCGCCCTGGTGGAACGGGCATTTGCCGACTGATGCCGCTTTATTGCTCTCGTCTGACGTGCTCATCGCTATGCTCCCTTTTACAGTGTTACCGTTACGATATACACCACTAGCAATAAGATATAGTTGAATTAATCCACAGATTCGATAGCTAATACCTTTTAACTTTTAGCCAGACTAAAAAGCCCTCCATTCAGGAGGGCTTGATGTTTATTACGCCGGGCGAACACCGAGCGTATGACAAATGGCGTAGCTCATTTCCGCGCGGTTCAGCGTGTAGAAGTGGAAATCTTTTACCCCTTCCCGACTTAAAATTTTCACCATGTCCATTGCGATATTGGCACCTACCAGCTTGCGCGTTTCCGGATCATCGTCCAGCCCTTCGTACATTTTGGACATCCACAGCGGAATGCGTACGTTGGTCATATCGGCAAATTTCTTCGCCTGTTTGAAGTTAGAGACCGGCAGAATACCCGGGATGATTTCCACGTCGATACCCGCAGAAACGCAGCGGTCGCGGAAGCGCAGGTAGCTTTCCACATCAAAGAAGAACTGAGTAATGGCCCGGTTCGCACCGGCATCCACTTTACGCTTCAGGTTAAGGAGGTCGGCCTGAGCGCTTTTCGCTTCCGGATGCACTTCCGGGTACGCCGCCACGGAGATATCAAAATCGGCAACGTCTTTCAGCAGCGCGACCAGATCCGCCGCATACATTTCCGGCTTACCGCTACCCGGCGGCAGGTCGCCGCGCAGGGCGACGATATGACGAATCCCGTTATTCCAGTAATCCTGGGCGATAGCACGCAGCTCGTCACCGGTGGCGTCGATACAGGTCAGATGCGGCGCCGCTTCCAGACCGGTTCTGTCTTTAATGCCTTTAATAATGCTGTGCGTACGGTCACGCTCGCCGGAGTTCGCGCCGTAGGTCACGGAGACAAATTTCGGTTTCAGGCTGCTCAGGCGATCGATAGAGCTCCAGAGGGTTTGCTCCATTTCACTGGTGCGCGGCGGGAAAAATTCAAAAGAGACGTTAATCTGGCCGTTTACTTCGGCCAAGCTCTGATTCAGGGCTTCCCGCTGGTTGGCGTGAAAAAAGCTCATACCTTACCTCTATCTTTCGCGTGTCGTTGTTTGTTGTGTTGTGAACTTCTATACGTTTAGACGTCCAGATGTAAAAATGACGGAAAAGCGGGGTGACGTCAACAGAAATAATCAACAATAACGGTGAGGAATGCTCAGGGAAGATGAAGGAAATTCAAGATGGGGTGAGTGCGGTCTGATGCCCTCACCCTAACCCTCTCCCACCGGGAGAGGGAAATACAGGGGTTACAGTAGCTTAGCGAGACGATTGATGTCCGACTGGATCGCCCCGGCGGTGACATCGCGCCCTGCACCCGGGCCACGGATCACCAGTGGGTTATCGCGGTACCAGCGGCTTTCGATTGCAAAGACGTTATCGCAAGGCAGCAGCGCCGCCAGCGGATGTTCAGGACGCACCGCCTCAACCCCCACACGCGCTTTACCGTTGGCCTCGAAACGCGCCACATAGCGCAGCACCAGCCCCATCTCGTTTGCGGCTTCCAGACGTTGCAGCATCTGCTCGTTCAGTTCATCACCGTTTTCAAAGAAGTGATCAATGGATCCTTCCTCGCAGCCTGCCGGCACCAGCGACTCGACGCGAACAGCGCCGGGTTCAATGTCATAACCGGCTTCACGCGCCAGGATCACCAGCTTACGCATCACATCTTTACCGGAAAGATCGACGCGGGGATCGGGTTCGGTTAGCCCCTGCTGCCACGCCTGATCCACCAGGTCAGTGAACGGTACGGTGCCATCAAACTGCAGGAACAGCCAGGAGAGCGTACCGGAGAAAATACCGCTCAGCGCCAGAATGCTGTCGCCGCTTTCAATCAGATCGCGCACGGTATGGTTAACCGGCAGACCCGCGCCTACGGTGGCGTTATAGAGCCAGTGACGACCGGTTTTTTCGAACGCATCGTGGATCTGACGGTACTTATCGGTGCTGCTTGCCCCCGCCAGTTTATTCGCACTGATGACGTGGAAACCGTGGCTGGCGAAATCAAGATACTGATCGGCAAGCTGTTCGCTGGCAGTAACGTCCAGCACCACCAGATCGTCATACGGGTGCGCGCGCATCCACAGGAACAGCGCCTCTTCGTCTTGTTCAACCGCTTCATCATTAAAGAAGGCAAGCGCGCGGCTGGCATCCAGCCCCTCGTAGTTCAACAGACTGCGGCGGCTGTCCACCACCCCGGCGAGGATAAATTCAAAGCCGGTACGTGCTGAGAGCGTGACCTGCTCGCGCGCGAACAGCTCCAGCCAGCGAGAACCGATGTTGCCTTTACCGAACAACACCAGACCGATACGTTTTTCCGCACGGAACAGAGAGGTATGCAGACCCTGAATCAGGCTCTCAGTTGGTCCTTTACGCAGGACGGCAACGAGGCTGATGCCCTCTTCCGACTGCCAGGTAAATTCAACCGGTTGCCCTTTCAGCTGTTGCCAGAAGCGGTGGCAGTGCAGTGGGTTACGGGTGACGCCCGCGCCCACCATCGCCACCAGCGCTAGCCCCTGACGCAGACGAAGCTCGCCCGGCAGGCCCGCTTCATCCAGAATTTTTAGCGCGCTGTCCGCCACTTCGGCGGTGTAGCAGAACTGCAGCAGTTGACGGTCGTTATGTACGCCAACCGCCAGCGGACGCACCTGAGCACGTTTGAGGATCGTGTCGATATCTTTATGCGCCAGTTTGAAGTCCTGGCCCGCCGGGACCTGGAACTCAATCAGGCAGATGTCGTCGTGGCTGGTGACAATACGCGCCCCCGTACCGGATGCCAGCACGCGTTCGATGCGCGTGGAGCCCTGATCCGGGGTGTAACTGCAGCGTAACTGCAGATCGATATCGCTACCGGAAACCGGCTGCAGCGTACGCGCATGCAGAACCGGCGCGGCCAGACGTGCCAGCTCGCTGGCTTCATCCAGGCGCAGCAGCGGCAGCAGGCAGGCGTCTTTCACCTTACGTGGATCAGCACTGTAAACACCGGCGACGTCACTCCAGATGGTGACGCGGGACACGCCCGCCAGGGCACCGATTTGCGTCGCCGAGTAGTCAGAGCCGTTACGCCCCAACAGCACGGTTTCCCCGGCATTGCTGCGGCTGATAAAGCCGGTCACCACAATGCGTTTACCCGGATGCTGTACCAGCAACTGTTGCAGCAGCGGGTAGGATAGACCTTCGTCCACCTGTGGCTGTGCGGCGCGTTCGGCACGCAGGAAATCACGCGCGTCGAGCCAGGCAGCCTCAACGCCCAGATGTTGCAGCACGGCGGCCATCAGGCGCGCAGACCACACTTCACCGTGACCCACCACTTCGGCGTACACCGCATCGGTAATACCGCTGTCCAGCAGGGCGGCCAGACGCTCAAGGTCATGCGTAAAAGCGCTAATCAGCCCATCCGCCACGTCTGCGGGCAGCAAACCGGCAATCAGCTCGCTCTGGTAACGGCGTAAGGACTGTTGCACCTGATGCGCAGAGAGGCGATCGGTCTGGCTCAATTTCAGCCAGCTAATCAGCTGGTTGGTGGTGCTGCCCGCCGCGGAGACAACCATCATGTCACCCGGCTGTGAATACTCTGTCATGATCCCTGCAACGCGCAGGTAACACTTCACATCAGCAAGACTACTACCACCAAACTTGTGCAGTTGACGACCCTTCGCCCCTGCCTGCGCTATCACACTCATGATTACCCCTTGGCTGCGACCCGGAAGCCATTTTCCAGATCGGCAATTAAATCTTCAGAATCTTCAATACCGGTTGAGATCCGCAGCAGCGTCTCAGAAATCCCGGCGGCGGCACGTGCCTCTGGTGCCATACCTGCGTGCGTCATGGTTGCGGCGTGGGAGATCAAACTTTCAACCCCACCTAACGATTCCGCCAGCGTAAACAATGACAGCCCGCTCAGGAAGCGACGCAGCGTTTGCTCGTCACCGTCCAGTTCAAAACTTAACATCGCGCCAAACCCTTTCTGCTGACGCGCGGCAATCTCGTGCCCCTGGTTTTCAGGCAGCGACGGGTGATAAAGCTTCTTCACCAGCGGCTGCGTTTTCAGGAAATCGACAATCGCCTGGGCATTGCGCTGTGCCACCTCCATACGCGGCGACAGCGTGCGAATCCCGCGTAACAGCAGATAGCTGTCGAAGGCCCCGGCGGTGACGCCAATGTTATTGGCCCACCATGCCAGTTCGGTGACAACGTCGGGATCTTTTGCAATCACCACGCCTGCGACGACATCAGAATGACCGTTCAGATATTTAGTGCATGAATGCAATACCAGATCTGCACCCAGCGCCAGTGGGTTCTGAAGGGCCGGACTGAGGAACGTATTATCCACTACACTTATCGCTCCCGCATCCCTTGTGAGCTGACAAATTTTCGCAATATCGACAACGCGCAACAATGGATTGCTTGGACTTTCCACCAGCACCAGCTTCGGCTTCTCTGCCAGCGCCTGTTTCAGCGCCTGTTCGTCATTTTGATCGACAAACAACACCCGGTAACAGCCGCGTTTTGCCAGGCTATCAAACAGACGATAGCTGCCGCCGTAACAGTCGTGCGGCGCAACCAGCAGATCGCCCGGCTTCAGGAACACGGTAGTCACCAGATGAATGGCAGACATGCCGGTATTGGTTAATACTGCCCCTGCGCCACCTTCCAGTTCCGCCAGCGCGCGCTGGGTAACATCACGCGTAGGGTTGCCACGACGCGAGTAGTCATGCGCACGGGGTTCATTAAATCCGGTGAAATTATAGGTACTGGAAAGATGAATCGGCGGGACAACACAGCCGTACTGCTCGTCATCATTCAATCCGCTACGCACTGCGATGGTGGCCTGTTTACGCGTCATGGTGAAGGCTTCCTGGCTAATTAGGTGAAAAGTCAGGCACCAGAGTAAACATTGAAAGTATGGACGTCAATACATCTGGACATCTAAACTTCTTTGCGTATAGATTGAGCAATGCGCAAATAGCCGTTAAAATTATATGCTTTAGTGCACGCTGCAGCGGCAATATCCGTGCCACGGTATCGTCTCTACGGTAAACTACGCAGGTTTACGGTTCAAAACCGACGGTTACAGGTTTTGCACCTTTAGATTAATGACTGAGAGGATTAAAGGTATCTCATGGCTGAATGGAGCGGCGAATATATCAGCCCATACGCTGAGCACGGTAAGAAGAGTGAGCAAGTAAAGAAAATTACGGTTTCCATTCCTCTGAAGGTGTTGAAGATCCTCACCGATGAACGTACGCGTCGTCAGGTGAACAACCTGCGCCACGCAACCAACAGCGAACTGCTGTGCGAAGCGTTTCTGCATGCGTTTACCGGCCAACCGTTGCCGAACGATGACGACCTGCGCAAAGAGCGTAGCGACGAAATCCCGGAAGAGGCGAAGGTGATCATGCGTGAACTGGGTATCGACCCGGAGACGTGGGAATACTGATAAGCGGATACAAAAAAGGCACCTTGCGGTGCCTTTTTTTCGGGAAACTTATTTAGCGCCCGGGATGCTGAAACGCTTGTTGAAGCGGTCAACACGGCCACCGGTTGCAACGTCACGCTGCTTACCAGTGTAGAACGGGTGGCATTTGCCGCACACGTCCAGGTTCAGATCGTGACCCACGGTAGAGCGGATCTGGATAGAGTTACCGCAAGAGCAGTTTGCAGTAATCATTTCGTATTTCGGGTGAATATCTTTTTTCATGGGAGAACCTCAGTTAAGGCCGCGTCGCTCTTCCAGCCCTAACGCCAGACACCACGCGATGTTGAATGTAAGTTCTTTGGCGTAAAGTACACCAAAGGCGGCGAATCATACAGAATTTGACCAACGTATGCAAACTGATCCGCACGCCGCTTTCACTAATGTGTATACTAACGCGCCACTTTTCAAGTCAGGAAGATTCGATGCCCGTCGCTCACGTTGCCCTGCCCGTTCCGCTTCCCCGCACGTTTGACTATCTGCTGCCCGACAGCATGAGCGTTAAAGCGGGCTGTCGCGTGACCGTGCCCTTTGGCAAACAGCAGCGCGTAGGGATCGTCGTCTCCGTCAGCGACAAGAGCGAATTGCCGCTTAACGAACTGAAATCGGTCGTTGAGGTGCTCGACAGCGAGCCCGTTTACTCCACCAGCACCTGGCGACTGCTACTATGGGCGGCGGATTATTATCATCATCCGATTGGCGATGTTCTGTTCCACGCTTTACCGATTATGCTGCGCCAGGGCAAAAGCGCCAGCCACGCGCCAATGTGGTACTGGTTTGCGACCGAACAGGGCCAGGCGGTGGACATTAACAGCCTGAAGCGCTCCCAGAAACAACAGCAGGCGCTGGCCGCCCTGCGTCAGGGGAAAATCTGGCGCCATCAGGTCGATGAGATGGAAGTCAGCGAAACCGCGCTCCAGGCACTACGAAAAAAAGGGCTGAGCGAACTGGCAAGCGAGGCTCCGGCCCTGTATGACTGGCGGGAGCGATTTTCCGTCTCGGGCGATCGCCTGCGCCTGAACACCGAGCAGGCCACCGCCGTGGGGGCGATCCACAGTGCCTCCGGCCATTTCTCCGCCTGGCTACTGGCCGGGGTCACCGGTTCCGGCAAGACAGAAGTCTATCTCAGTGTGCTGGAAAACGTGCTCGCGCAGGGCAAACAGGCGCTGGTGATGGTGCCGGAAATTGGCCTGACGCCGCAAACCATCGCCCGCTTTCGCGAGCGGTTTAATGCGCCGGTTGAGGTGCTGCACTCTGGCCTGAATGACAGCGAACGCCTCAGCGCCTGGCTGAAAGCGAAAAACGGCGAAGCGGCGATCGTGATTGGTACCCGTTCATCACTGTTTACACCGTTCAAAAATCTTGGCGTCATCGTCATTGATGAAGAACATGACAGCTCTTATAAGCAGCAGGAAGGCTGGCGGTATCACGCCCGCGATCTGGCCGTCTATCGCGCGCACAGCGAGCAAATCCCCATTATTCTGGGCTCTGCTACCCCGGCGCTCGAAACGCTGCATAATGTTCGTCAGCGTAAATACCATATGCTGCGCCTGACGCGTCGCGCGGGGAATGCGCGTCCGGCCATTCAACACGTGCTGGACCTGAAAGGTCAGCAGGTGCAGGCGGGGTTAGCACCTGTCCTTATCACCCGGATGCGTCAGCATTTGCAGGCGGGCAATCAGGTTATTTTGTTCCTCAACAGACGCGGCTTTGCCCCGGCACTGCTGTGTCACGACTGCGGCTGGATCGCAGAATGCCCGCGCTGCGACCACTACTACACCTTCCATCAGGCCCAGCGCCATTTGCGCTGCCACCACTGCGACAGCCAGCGCCCGGTGCCGCGTCAGTGTCCGTCATGCGGGTCAACGCACATCGTGCCGGTCGGTCTGGGCACTGAACAACTGGAACAGGCCCTGGAGCCGTTCTTCCCGGATGTGCCCATTTCCCGAATCGACAGGGACACCACCAGCCGTAAAGGGGCGCTGGAACAGCAGCTGGCAGAAGTGCATCGCGGTGGCGCGCGCATCCTGATTGGCACCCAGATGCTGGCCAAAGGTCATCACTTCCCGGACGTGACGCTGGTTGCCCTGCTGGATGTCGATGGCGCACTGTTCTCTGCCGATTTCCGCTCAGCCGAGCGTTTTGCCCAGCTTTATACCCAGGTGGCCGGACGCGCGGGACGCGCCGGGAAACAGGGCGAAGTGGTACTACAAACGCACCATCCTGAGCATCCGTTGCTGCAAACCCTGCTGCACAAAGGCTATGACGCCTTTGCCGAGCAGGCGCTGGCTGAACGCCAGACCATGCAGCTTCCCCCGTGGACCAGCCACGTGATCATCCGCGCGGAAGATCATAACAACCAGCAGGCGCCGCTTTTCCTGCAGCAGTTGAGAAACCTTCTGCAGGCCAGCCCGCTGGTCGATAATCAATTGTGGATTTTAGGGCCGGTTCCGGCGCTGGCCCCCAAGCGCGGCGGACGTTTTCGCTGGCAGATTTTGCTCCAGCACCCTTCGCGCATCCGTTTACAGCACATCGTCAGCGGCACGCTGGCCTTGATCAACACCCTGCCAGAAGCGCGCAAAGTGAAGTGGGTGCTTGACGTTGATCCCATCGAAGGCTGAAGCCGGATCGAAAAATTTAACGTCCCTCACACTTTTTATGAAAATTCTGTAACCGATTCCATTAACTATCTGTAAAAATGGTGGCGTCAGAAGTTCGGTGTTCAGGCGAGGAGAAGACGTTGAAGTCCAGGAAAGAGGTTGCCACGGCGACCATGAAAGACGTTGCCCAGAAAGCACAAGTCTCTACGGCAACCGTGTCCCGCGCATTAATGAACCCGGATAAAGTCTCTCAGGCGACCCGCAACCGGGTAGAACAGGCCGCGCTGGAAGTGGGGTATTTCCCACAGGCGATGGGGCGTAACGTTAAACGTAATGAGTCGCGGACCATCCTGGTGATTGTGCCGGACATCTGCGATCCCTTCTTCAGCGAAATTATTCGCGGCATCGAAGTGACCGCTGCGGAGCAAGGGTATCTGGTGCTCATTGGCGACTGCGCGCACCAGAATCAGCAGGAAAAAACCTTTATCGACCTCATTATCACCAAGCAGATCGACGGCATGCTGCTGCTTGGTTCGCGCCTGCCGTTTGATGCCAGCATTGAAGAGCAGCGCAATTTACCGCCAATGGTGATGGCCAACGAGTTTGCGCCGGAGCTGGAACTGCCAACGGTGCATATTGATAACCTGACCGCCGCGTTCAACGCCGTTAATTACCTGCAGGAGCTGGGGCATAAACGGATTGGCTGCATTGCCGGGCCAGAAGAGATGCCGCTGTGTCACTATCGCCTGCAGGGCTATGTTCAGGCGCTTCGCCGAACCGGCGTGACGGTTGATCCGCACTACATTGCGCGCGGTAATTTTTCCTTCGAAGCCGGTGGTCAGGCGCTGGAAAAACTACTGGCGTTGCCTGAGCCGCCTACCGCAGTGTTCTGCCACAGCGACGTGATGGCGCTTGGGGCATTATCGTATGCGAAACGCCGCGGCCTGCGCATACCGAAAGATTTGTCGATTATCGGTTTCGATAATATTTCGCTTTCAGAATTTTGCGATCCCCCGCTCTCAACCGTTTCGCAGCCACGCTACGACATTGGCCGTGAAGCGATGCTTCTTTTGCTCGATCAGTTGCAGGGTCAAACAGTTAGCAGCGGATCGAGGTTGCTGGACTGCGAACTGATTATTCGTGGTTCTACCCAGGCATTGACTTAAAGTAAATGTCTTTAGGACACCCTTATCTGGTCAAAGCCCCGCCGCTTAAGTAACATGGCGGACTGACGAACGAATAAATACAGCGAAACGATAGTGGCACAACGAGATTATGTACGTCGCGGCCAGCCGGCACCTTCGCGACGCAAAAAGAGTAGCGCAAAGAAAAAGCAACGTAACCTGCCTGCTGTCTCGCCAGCAATGGTCGCTATTGCTGCGGCGGTACTGGTGGCCTTCATCGGCGGCCTGTACTTTATCACGCACCATAAAAAAGAAGAGGCTGAGGCCCTTCAGGGCAACAAAGTGGTTGGAAATGGTCTGCCACCGAAGCCTGAAGAGCGCTGGCGCTATATTAAAGAGCTGGAAAGCCGTCAGCCTGGCGTGCGTGCGCCGACCGAGCCATCCGCCGGTGGCGAGGTGAAAAATGCCGATCAGCTAACGGACGAACAGCGTCAGTTGCTGGCACAGATGCAGGCCGATATGCGCCAGCAGCCTACGCAGCTGAATGAAGTGCCGTGGAATGAACAAACGCCGGCGCAGCGTCAGCAAACGCTGCAACTGCAGCGCCAGCGTCAGGCACAGATTCAGCAGCAACAACAACAGCAGCAGTGGACGCAAAACCAGCCGGTACAGCAACCTAAAGCGCAGCCGCGCGTGACGGAACAGCCGTACCAGCAGCCGCAAACACGAACGGCGCAGTCTCAGCCTGCTCAGCAGCCAAAGGCCCAGACGCAGAAGCAAACGGCTCAACCGTATCAGGATCTGCTGCAGACGCCTGCGCATACCACCGCGCAGCAGCCGAAAACACAGCAGGCCGCACCGGTCACCAAAGAGACCGAGGCACCGAAGCAGACGGCTGAGAAGAAAGACGAACGCCGCTGGATGGTGCAGTGCGGCTCGTTCAAAGGCGCCGAGCAGGCCGAAACGGTCCGCGCTCAGCTGGCATTTGAAGGATTTGACTCGCGCATTACCACCAATAACGGCTGGAATCGCGTGGTGATTGGCCCGGTCAAAGGCAAAGAAAATGCCGATGGCACCATTTCTCGTTTGAAAGTCGCCGGTCACACAAACTGCATCCGACTTGCTTCCGGGGGTTGAAACCCCCAAATTCCCCCCCATCTATCTTTCTATTCAGCCCTGAGCACAGGCTCAGGGCTTCTGTTTCCCGATTCTGTAACCAGGGGGTCTGCTCGTGACAACAATAGTAAGTGTACGCCGTAACGGCCACGTGGTAATCGCCGGTGATGGCCAGGCCACGCTGGGTAATACCGTAATGAAAGGCAACGTGAAAAAAGTCCGTCGTTTATACAACGACAAAGTGATCGCCGGTTTTGCAGGCGGCACGGCTGATGCTTTCACGCTGTTTGAACTGTTTGAACGTAAACTGGAAATGCACCAGGGTCATCTGGTGAAAGCCGCCGTTGAGCTGGCGAAAGACTGGCGAACCGACCGCATGCTGCGCAAACTCGAAGCGCTGCTGGCCGTGGCCGATGAAACCGCATCGCTGATCATCACCGGTAACGGTGACGTCATTCAGCCGGAAAACGACCTGATTGCCATCGGCTCTGGCGGCCCTTATGCCCAGGCTGCGGCTCGCGCACTGTTGGAGAATACCGACATGAATGCGCGTGATATCGCTGTGAAGGCGTTGGATATTGCGGGTGATATCTGCATCTATACCAACCACAACCACACCATCGAAGAATTGACCTCTAAAGCGTAAGGATCTCCCATGTCTGAAATGACCCCACGCGAAATTGTCAGCGAACTGGACAAACATATTATCGGCCAGGATAACGCCAAGCGTTCCGTGGCTATTGCTCTGCGTAACCGCTGGCGCCGCATGCAGCTCGACGAAGAGCTGCGCCATGAAGTGACGCCAAAAAACATTCTGATGATCGGCCCAACCGGTGTCGGTAAAACCGAAATCGCGCGCCGTCTGGCGAAACTGGCTAACGCGCCGTTCATCAAAGTTGAAGCCACTAAATTCACCGAAGTGGGCTATGTAGGTAAAGAAGTTGACTCGATCATCCGCGATCTGACCGACTCGGCAATCAAGATGGTTCGCGTTCAGGCGATCGAGAAAAACCGCTATCGCGCGGAAGAGATGGCTGAAGAGCGCATTCTTGACGTGCTGATCCCGCCGGCGAAAAACAACTGGGGCCAGGCTGAACAGCAGGCTGAACCGTCTGCGGCACGTCAGGCATTCCGCAAAAAGTTGCGCGAAGGCCAGCTGGATGACAAAGAGATTGAGATCGATCTCGCCGCCGCGCCAATGGGTGTGGAAATCATGGCACCTCCTGGCATGGAGGAGATGACCAGCCAGCTGCAGTCCATGTTCCAGAACCTGGGCGGTCAGAAACAGAAAGCGCGTAAGCTGAAAATCAAAGATGCGATGAAGCTGCTGATTGAAGAAGAAGCAGCAAAGCTGGTGAACCCGGAAGAGCTGAAGCAGGATGCGATCGACGCGGTTGAGCAGCACGGTATCGTGTTTATCGACGAAATCGATAAGATCTGTAAGCGCGGTAACGCGTCCGGCCCGGATGTCTCCCGTGAAGGCGTGCAGCGCGACCTGCTGCCGCTGGTAGAAGGTTGCACCGTCTCCACCAAGCACGGCATGGTCAAAACGGACCACATCCTGTTTATCGCGTCCGGTGCGTTCCAGATTGCCAGCCCGTCTGACCTGATCCCGGAACTGCAGGGCCGTCTGCCTATCCGCGTTGAGCTGCAGGCGCTGACCACTGAAGATTTCGAACGTATCCTGACCGAGCCAAACGCGTCTGTGACCGTACAGTACAAAGCGCTGATGGCGACCGAAGGCGTGAACATTGAGTTCACCGAAGACGGTATCAAACGCATCGCCCAGGCGGCCTGGCAGGTCAACGAAACTACCGAGAACATCGGTGCGCGTCGTCTGCACACGGTGCTGGAACGCCTGATGGAAGATATCTCTTATGATGCGAGCGACCTGAACGGTCAAACCATTACCATTGACGCAGAATATGTGGGTAAACACCTGGATGCGTTAGTGGCAGATGAAGATCTGAGCCGTTTTATCCTATAATCGCGGTTACTGCATTCTCATCACATTTAATGGGGGCTAATGCCCCCATTTTTTTGGCTTAATAACTATGACTGATATCAGCCGTACTCAGGCGTGGCTCGAAAGTCTACGCCCTAAAACCCTTCCTCTGGCCTTTGCCGCGATTATCGTCGGTACCGTCCTTGCCTGGTGGCAGGGGTATTTCAATCCGCTGGTTGCCGTGCTGGCGCTGGTCACAGCCGGTTTGTTGCAGATCCTCTCTAATCTCGCCAACGACTACGGCGATGCGGTTAAGGGTAGCGATAAGCCTGACCGTATCGGCCCTCTGCGCGGGATGCAGAAAGGGGTGATTACGCAGGCACAGATGAAGCGCGCGTTGATTATCACCGTGGTACTGATTTGTTTATCCGGCCTGGCGCTGGTGACGGTCGCCTCGAAAACCACCAGTGATTTCATTGGTTTTCTGGTGCTGGGCCTGCTCGCTATTATCGCCGCCATTACCTATACCGTCGGCACGCGCCCTTACGGTTATATCGGCCTGGGTGATATTTCCGTGCTGGTATTTTTTGGCTGGCTGAGCGTGATGGGCAGCTGGTACTTACAGGCGCATACGCTTATCCCTGCCCTGTTCCTGCCCGCCACCGCCTGCGGTCTGCTGGCAACGGCGGTACTTAACATCAACAATCTGCGCGATATCGACAGCGACCGTGAGAACGGCAAAAACACGCTGGCCGTGCGTCTGGGGCCGGTTAACGCGCGTCGCTATCATGCCTGCCTGCTAATGGGCGCCCTGCTCTGCCTCGCACTGTTCAACCTGATCTCGCTGCATAGTCTCTGGGGCTGGCTGTTTGTGCTCGCCGCGCCGCTGCTGATTAAACAGGCCCGCTTTGTGATGCGTGAGCTCAGCCCGGCAGCCATGCCACCGATGCTTGAGCGCACGGTAAAAGGCGCATTGCTCACTAACCTGTTGTTCGTGATAGGGATTGTCCTGAGCCAGACGCTGAGTTAACTGACAAATATCAATTAACAATTGATGATTTTGCCAACAACGCATTTCGCACGATATACTGAACACATTCGCAGCAACAGAGCGTTAAACCTATGAAATACGATACCTCCGAGCTTTGTGACATCTACCAGGAAGATGTCAACGTCGTTGAACCGCTGTTCTCCAACTTTGGTGGACGGTCTTCGTTTGGCGGACAAATCATCACGGTGAAATGTTTCGAGGATAACGGGTTGCTGTACGATCTGCTCGAACAGAACGGTCGTGGTCGCGTGCTGCTGGTTGATGGCGGCGGCTCCGTACGTCGTGCATTGATTGACGCAGAACTGGCCGGAATTGCCGTGCAAAATGAATGGGAAGGCATTGTGGTCTACGGTTCAGTCCGCCAGGTGGACGATCTGGAAGACCTCGATATCGGCATTCAGGCGATTGCTGCCATTCCGGTAGGCGCCGCAGGTGAAGGCATTGGTGAAAGCGATATCCGCGTCAATTTCGGCGGCGTGACCTTCTTCTCCGGCGACCATCTCTATGCCGATAACACCGGCATTATCCTCTCCGAAGATCCGCTGGATATTGAGTAGTAAACAGTAAGCGAGCGCCATAAAAAAACCGCCAACAGCAATGTGGCGGTTTTTTTGTCCCTCGGGATTCGCGGTCCGTTGGGAAGGCTTGCAGGCTAATACCAAGGATCTTCATCATACTCTCGTCCAAACCTTGGGCAACCCCTCAGAAGCTTTATAAAATCCTAATTGTTTATGAATACCTTAACACCACGGTTGCTGCTTATTATGATGCAGCGTCCCTTTCCGCCATCTCGCAAATGGGCATCGGTCCAGGGAAAGGTGTATTCACAACCGTAAAACAGGCTAATACCAGGGCTTGTGTCCACCGACTTATCACCGGTGGTGAACGGTGGAGCGGTTAGCTGCAGGGACCGCATAATGAAACGCTATTTATGTATCGCGTTCATTGTCGCCAGCGTACTCGTTGTGAAGAGTGATGAACCCAATGTGTTCTTTGCTTTTGCTACGACAGCGCAGGACAAGTAGCGTTAAGGCCGCCTTGGGCGGCCTTTTTTATGGTTATTACCCATTCGCGATAACCATAAAAAAGCCGGGTGGCGGCTTCGCCTTACCCGGCCTACTCAGTTCAATCCCAGGGGAATTAAACCTCTTCCATACGCCCCAGCAGTGCCTGCAGACGTTCCTGCCAGCCGTTCTGCTGTTCACGCAGCTGGTTGTTTTCGCGCTCCAGTTCTTCACGGCCGTGCTGAGCTGTTTGCACTTCTTGCGCCAGGCTGTTGTTCTTTTCTTTCAGCTCTTCAATTTCCATCTGCAGCAGCGTGATGGTGTCAATCGCCTGCTGTACTTTCGATTCCAGTTTCTCAAACACTTCTAAAGACATGATCCTACCTCTCCTGAATTGCAAGGCGACGCTTTAACGTAAACGCGCACAACATCTATGCCGATTGTATGAAGCCCCGTCGCCCCTGTCCAGCGACACACCGCGCAGATCGTGGTTTGCAACACTTTTCGGCCTCGTCCTGGTGCGTTCGCGGCAATTACCCCTAAGTTGTTAACTCATTAGTTAATGAAATGATTCAGCTCACACTCTCGCGCTGATGCAAAAATGCGCTTTATGGCGCGTAAACGCTCATTTTATTGACACAGACCACACATTTTGATTTCGATATTTCTCGTTTTTGCTCGTTAACGATAAATTAACACTATGTCTACAGGACATCATGGCTGTCACGGGCGGCCATGCTAACAATAAACATCAATCTCTTCAGGATTCCGATTATGAGTCAGACATCAACCTTAAAAGGCCAGTGCATTGCCGAGTTCCTTGGTACCGGGTTGTTGATATTCTTCGGAGTGGGCTGTGTTGCTGCACTGAAAGTGGCGGGTGCCAGTTTTGGTCAGTGGGAAATCAGTATTATCTGGGGTCTGGGTGTGGCAATGGCCATCTACCTGACTGCAGGGGTTTCTGGCGCACATCTTAACCCGGCGGTGACCATCGCACTGTGGCTGTTCGCGTGCTTCGACGGACGCAAAGTTGTTCCTTTCATTATTTCTCAATTTGCCGGCGCGTTTTGCGCAGCGGCGTTAGTTTACGGGCTTTATTACAATCTTTTCATCGACTTCGAACAGACGCATCATATGGTGCGCGGCAGCGTCGAAAGTCTGGATCTGGCAGGTATCTTCTCAACGTATCCAAACCCGCATATCAATTTTGTGCAGGCGTTCGCAGTTGAAATGGTGATTACCGCTATTCTGATGGGCGTTATCCTGGCGCTGACCGACGACGGAAACGGCATTCCGCGCGGCCCGCTGGCACCTCTGCTGATTGGCCTGCTGATTGCGGTGATCGGCGCATCCATGGGCCCGCTGACCGGCTTCGCGATGAACCCGGCGCGTGATATCGGACCAAAAGCGTTCGCCTTTATCGCTGGCTGGGGCGACGTGGCCTTCACCGGTGGCAAAGACATTCCTTACTTCCTGGTTCCGCTGTTTGCGCCGGTTGTCGGGGCTGCGCTGGGTGCGTTTAGCTATCGCAAATTAATTGGTCGCCACTTACCGTGCGACACCTGTGTGGACGAGGAGAAAGAGACGACTTCTACCGCACAACAAAAAGCTTCGCTGTAATCTGACTACGGGACTTACACCATGACCGAAAAAAAATATATCGTTGCGCTCGACCAGGGCACCACCAGCTCCCGCGCTGTCGTAATGGATCATGACGCGAACATTGTCAGCGTGTCACAGCGTGAATTTGAGCAAATCTATCCTCGTCCAGGCTGGGTAGAGCACGACCCGATGGAGATCTGGGCATCGCAAAGCTCCACGCTGGTCGAAGTGCTTGCGAAAGCCGATATCAGTTCTGACGAAATAGCCGCGATTGGTATTACCAACCAGCGTGAAACGACAATCGTCTGGGAACGTGAAACCGGCAAGCCAATTTATAACGCCATCGTCTGGCAGTGTCGTCGTACGTCAGAGATTTGCGAACAGCTGAAGCGCGACGGTATGGAAGAGTACGTCCGCAGCGCCACGGGCCTGGTGGTCGACCCGTATTTCTCGGGTACCAAAGTGAAGTGGATCCTTGACCACGTGGAAGGTTCACGTGAGCGTGCAAAACGCGGCGAACTGCTGTTCGGTACCGTCGATACCTGGCTTATCTGGAAGATGACCCAGGGTCGCGTTCACGTCACGGACTACACCAACGCCTCGCGTACCATGCTGTTCAACATCAACACGCTGGAGTGGGATGACAAGATGCTGGACGCGCTGGATATTCCACGCGCTATGCTGCCAGAAGTACGTAAATCTTCTGAAGTGTACGGTCAGACCAACATCGGTGGTAAAGGCGGCACGCGTATTCCTATCGCCGGTATCGCCGGTGACCAGCAGGCGGCGCTGTTCGGCCAGCTGTGCGTTAAAGAAGGGATGGCGAAAAACACCTACGGTACCGGCTGCTTTATGCTGATGAACACCGGCGAGAAAGCGGTGAAATCAGAAAACGGTCTGCTGACCACCATCGCCTGCGGCCCACGCGGTGAAGTGAACTATGCGCTGGAAGGTGCGGTGTTCATGGCGGGTGCATCCATCCAGTGGCTGCGCGACGAAATGAAGCTTATCAGTGATGCATTCGACTCCGAGTACTTCGCCACCAAAGTGAAGGATACCAACGGCGTGTACGTGGTACCTGCGTTTACCGGTCTGGGCGCACCGTACTGGGATCCGTATGCACGCGGCGCGATTTTCGGCCTGACGCGTGGCGTGAATGCTAACCACATTATTCGCGCCACCCTGGAATCTATCGCCTATCAGACGCGCGACGTACTGGAAGCGATGCAGGCTGACTCCGGCATCCGTCTGCACGCTCTGCGCGTGGACGGCGGTGCGGTCGCGAACAACTTCCTGATGCAGTTCCAGTCTGACATTCTGGGCACCCGCGTGGAACGCCCGGAAGTGCGCGAAGTGACCGCGCTGGGTGCGGCGTATCTTGCGGGTCTGGCGGTCGGCTTCTGGCAGAATCTGGACGAGCTGCAGGAAAAAGCGGTTATCGAACGTGAATTCCGTCCTGGCATCGAAACCACCGAGCGTAACTACCGCTACAGCGGCTGGAAGAAAGCGGTGAAACGCGCCCTGGCGTGGGAAGAGCACGAAGAGTAATCATACATTCCCTCTCCCCCGGGGAGAGGGTCAGAGTGAGGGGCTCCGGCTGCACCGGTCCCCTCGCCTCGCCCCACTCTGTGATAAACTTCGTGCAATTCCTTTTGATTGCACGAGTACCTCATGAAACGTGAACTTGCTATCGAGTTTTCCCGCGTTACCGAAGCCGCTGCCCTGGCAGGCTATAAATGGCTTGGCCGTGGCGACAAAAATACCGCCGACGGTGCGGCTGTCCATGCCATGCGCATTGTCCTCAATCAGGTCAATATTGACGGCACTATTGTGATCGGCGAAGGCGAGATCGACGAAGCGCCAATGCTCTACATCGGTGAAAAAGTGGGTACCGGCAAAGGCGATGCCGTGGATATCGCCGTCGACCCGATCGAAGGCACACGCATGACGGCGATGGGTCAGGCCAACGCGCTGGCCGTGCTGGCCGTGGGTGATAAAGGCTGCTTCCTCAACGCACCGGATATGTACATGGAAAAGCTGATTGTCGGTCCTGGCGCGAAAGGCGCCATCGACCTCAGCCTGCCGCTGGAAGAGAACCTGCGTAATGTCGCCAGCGCGCTGAACAAGCCGCTGAGCGAACTCACCGTCACCATTCTGGCGAAACCACGTCACGACGCTACCATCGCGCAGATGCAAAAGCTGGGCGTACGCGTGTTTGCCATCCCGGATGGCGACGTGGCGGCCTCCATTCTGACCTGCATGCCAGACAGTGAAGTGGATGTCCTGTACGGGATTGGCGGCGCGCCGGAAGGCGTGGTCTCTGCTGCGGTGATTCGCGCGCTGGATGGCGACATGCAGGCCCGCCTGCTGCCTCGTCATGAGGTCAAAGGCGACAACGAAGAGAATCGCCGCATTGGCGAAGATGAGCTGGCGCGCTGTGAGGCAATGGGTATCGAAGCCAATAAAGTCCTCGCACTTCACGAAATGGCCCGCAGCGACAACGTTGTTTTCTCCGCGACCGGCATCACCAAAGGCGATCTGCTGGATGGCATCACCCGCAAAGGCAACATGGCGACCACGGAAACGCTGCTGATCCGCGGTAAATCGCGCACCATTCGTCGCATTCAGTCAATTCACTATCTCGATCGTAAAGACCCGGACGTACAGACGCACATTCTGTAAAACCGTTTGATCGATAGAGCTTTCCAGCCCGAATGGGCTGGATATCTTCATCACAAATACGGAAGATAGATCCGAGAAACAGCACAGGAGAAGATCATGGCGGACTGGGTAACAGGTAAAGTCACTAAGATAAAATTCTGGACCGATGCGCTATTTAGTCTCACCGTGCACGCCCCCATCCATCCGTTTACGGCCGGACAGTTTGCCAAACTGGGGCTGGATATCGACGGCGAACGCGTGCAGCGCGCTTACTCGTACGTCAACGCGCCCGATAATCCGGATCTCGAGTTCTATCTGGTTACCGTCCCGGACGGCAAACTTAGCCCGCGCCTGGCGGCGCTTAAACCCGGTGATGATGTCCAGATTGTGAGTGACGCAGCAGGTTTCTTCGTGCTGGACGAAATTCCGGACTGCGAAACCCTGTGGATGCTGGCAACCGGCACGGCCATCGGCCCCTATCTCTCCATTCTGCAGTACGGCAAAGACCTGGAGCGGTTTAAAAACATCGTGCTGGTGCATGCCGCGCGTTACGCCGCAGACTTAAGTTATCTGCCGCAGATGCAGGAGCTGGAGCGGCAGTATGCCGGAAAGCTGAAAATCCAGACCGTGGTGAGCCGCGAAACGGCAGCAGGTTCGCTGACCGGCCGCGTGCCGGCATTAATTGAGAGTGGAGCCCTGGAAGAGGCCGTTGGCTTGCCGATGCGTGCCGAAACCAGCCACGTGATGCTGTGTGGTAACCCGCAGATGGTACGGGACACTCAGCAGCTTCTGAAAGATACCCGGCAGATGACGAAACACCTTCGCCGCCGACCGGGTCATATGACCGCCGAACACTACTGGTGATCAGCGGTATTTCACCTCAAGAGTGTCTTTACCGTATTTGTTTTCGCTCTGGGTGCCGATGAACGCACCCAGATCGATAACCATCATCACAAAGATAATGGTCGGTAGCAGTCTGCCCACCACCCAGGGGAGGATGGACGGAAGTATTGACCAGTTCCCGGCGACCAGCATCCACGCCAGAATAATCAGAAAAGCCCATGCACCGGAACGACCGCGATCGTGCAGGCGTTTCACCACCACGGCCGCGGTTGGCCACAGTAAACAAACCAGCGCAAACGCCGCGGTTTGCGTGCTCAGCCATGCGTTATAGGCCACAAAAAACAGAAGCAGCATGGCGATAATCCACGTCGCCATCCAGATCCAGAAATCACGGCGTCCAATACGCCCTTTGAATGAAAACAACCACTGCTGTATGGTCATGTAAGGTTCCTTATTATCATATCGTGCGCATTTTACCCTGGAGTTGTGACCTTTTGACAAGCCGACCAGATATCGATTTAATCATGAGCACTTACGGCCAGGGACAATGTTGATGAAAAATTCGGCACACCTTCTTTTCCTGTGTTTCGCGATGCTGAGCGCCGGTCTGCCCCTGCACGCCGCCGAACCCCCTGCTCCGACAACCGCGCCCTACCTTCTGGCGGGTGCGCCATCGTTCGATCAGTCCATCAGTCAGTTTCGTGAAACGTTTAACAAAACCAATCCAACGCTTCCGCTGGATGAATTTCGCGCCATTGATGGCGCTCGCGATACTCCAAACCTGACCCGTGCCGCCAGCAAGATTAACGAAAACTTGTACGCTTCCACTGCGCTGGAGCGCGGTACGCTAAAAATCAAAAGTATGCAGATCACCTGGCTGCCGATTCAGGGGCCAGAGCAGAAAGCCGCCAAGGCGAAGGCGCTGGAGTACATGAGCGCGGTGCTGCAGGCGTTTACGCCCGCACTGACGAAAAAACAGAGCCAACAAAAGCTGCAAAAACTGCTGGTTGCGGGTAAAAACAAGCGCTATTACACCGAAACCGAAGGCGCGGTGCGCTATGTGGTGGCGGATAACGGCGAAAAAGGCCTGACCTTCGCTGTTGAACCGATTAAGCTGGCACTATCTGACACACTCGGAGGGGCGAATTAATGACAAAAAGCAAAGCCTTTCGAGGGAAAATCTCTATACTGATTCACAGACCATGCTGCCCGTCAGGGTGGCCATATTCCTTAATTCGCTTATTTAGCGTGGAGAATTGAAATGCGACATCCTTTAGTGATGGGTAACTGGAAACTGAACGGCAGCCGCCACATGGTAAACGAACTGGTTGCGAACCTGCGTAAAGAGCTGGCTGGCGTGACTGGCTGCGCGGTTGCTATCGCTCCGCCGGATATGTACCTGGATCTGGCTAAACGTGCCGCTGACGGCAGCCACATCATTCTGGGCGCACAGAACGTTGACGTTAACCTGTCTGGCGCATTCACCGGTGAAACCTCCGCTGAAATGCTGAAAGATATCGGCGCCAAATACATCATCATCGGCCACTCTGAGCGTCGCACCTACCACAAAGAATCCGACGAGTTCATCGCGAAGAAATTTGCGGTGCTGAAAGAGCAGGGTCTGATCCCGGTTCTGTGCATCGGTGAAACCGAAGCAGAAAACGAAGCAGGCAAAACGGAAGAAGTGTGCGCACGTCAGATCGACGCTGTGCTGAAAACGCAGGGCGCGGCAGCATTCGAAGGCGCGGTTATCGCTTACGAGCCAGTCTGGGCGATCGGTACCGGCAAATCTGCAACCCCAGCGCAGGCTCAGGCGGTTCACAAATTCATCCGTGACCACATTGCGAAAGCCGACGCGAAAGTGGCAGAGCAGGTCATCATCCAGTACGGCGGTTCCGTAAATGCCTCTAACGCGGCAGAACTGTTCACCCAGCCAGACATCGATGGCGCGCTGGTTGGCGGTGCATCCCTAAAAGCTGACGCTTTCGCGGTAATCGTTAAAGCGGCAGAAGCGGCTAAACAGGCGTAATGCTGTTGTGGCGGGTGGCGCTTGCGCTTACCCGCCCTACAAAATCGCTACAAACGACCTAAAACGCTAAACCACAGATAATCCAGCGGCAGCAGCACCAGATACGTGGCAATTGCCAGCGCCAGACAGAGCACCATCCCCGCCCTTGCAGGCACCTTTCCTAAGCCCATCGCCACCACTATCGGCGACGCCTGATACGGCAGCAGCGGCGTGGAATAGCCCAGCACCTGAATCATGATGACAGACAATAGCGGAAAGCCCGTCGCCTCCGAAAAGTTTTGCGCCAGCGTGGTGTAGAGCGCCGGAACACCGTTAGCCGTCATAATAAAGTTCAGTGCCGTGGTGATCCCGGTCAGCGCCAGGAAACTGGTGAACGGTCTGTCGGCGTCCAGCGGCATTATCTTCAGCAACGCCTCCCCCACCGCCGGACCGATACCGGTTTGCGTCACCACAATGGCCAAACCGAGGATGCCTGCCACATAAATACAGGTGCGCATATTCACCCCCGCCGAGAACTCTTCTCCGGTGATAAAACCTACGCGTGGCAGCATCACAATGACCGATGCCGCAAGCCCGGTCCATGCCGGCCCCACACCGTGCCAGCTCTCCGTCACCCACATTCCCAATACCACCGCCAGCAGCCAGGCAAGGCGTTTTTCATCTCGCCCCATCGGTTCAGCGGGTGCCAGATCCCTGGGCGGCTTCGGGCTGCCGGGGAATAACCAGCAGATTAAACCAATCAGAATCAACCCTTTGAGAATACCGAGCACGGGCGTGTGCAGCAGCAGATAAGGCACGTAGTTCAGATGAATGCCGTATGAGCCCTCTGCCGCACCGCTCATCACCAGATTGGGAACGTTGGCAGGCAGGATGGTGGCCGAAAGCTGGAAGGTGCCGAAACCAACGGCCAGCGCCAGGCCAAACCAGGCGCGCGATCCGTCGGCAATACCGGCACGTTTTGCCATCGCGGCCACGATGGGCATCAGCAGCGCGATACGCCCCATGTTCGACGGCATCACAAACGCCAGGGCATAACTCAGCAGAACCACGCTGGCCACCATTAGCACCCAGGAGTCGGTAAGCCGGGCGGAGAGCGCCCGTGCAGCCCTGTCAGCCAGACCGGTTTTCCGGATTGCCACACCAAGCACAAAGCCGCTGAACACCAGCCAGAAGGCAGACGAGGCAAAGCCGCCAAAAATGACCTCCGGCGGGGCAATTCTGGCGGTCATCGCTGCCGTGAAGAACAGCAGCGCGGTAATGAATTCCGGCAATAGCGACGTCGCCCATAACACAATGGTGACGCCGACGATCGCTGAGGGCACAAACAGAGGGTGGGTTAACCAGAGCGACATGCCTGTCTCCTGTCGTTTTTTTCAGCAAGTCTACGGCGACAGGCAGGACGAGTAAACGCTATTTATGGTGGGGTCACTTCAGGATATCGCATTGATGATCCTGCAATTCCTCAGCCGACGCGCGGTTAAGCATCAGCAGATTACGTTCTGTTGCCAGCAACACAAACGAGCCATCAGACTGCTGGGCCATCGCCAGCGCGAAGCGCCCCATATGGTCACGCGCTTCCGGCAGCTCTTCCGCCAGCATCATAAACGGACTCCGCTGCACCAGCTCGTTCTCCGTCACCCGGCGGGCGAGATATTCATGTCCTTCCAGTCCACCGGGAAGGGGCAGCCATTGGGTGCTGATTTGCCCCTGCGCGGCATTGAGCTTCTCGCGCACGTCCGGGCGCAGGCAGGAGATGTGGATATGGAAATGATTCTGCGTGCGGCCCGTGGGTGAGTTGATGGTCAATGAAATTGCGCTGTCTGGCACCTCGGATCCGTGCTTCATGCTCATAAAGCTACGGGCCTGCCATGCCAGCCAGAAAAAGTTCGGTGTTTGAGGCTTTGTCAGAAGCGGGCTTTCGGTACCGTTGATGCGGTAGGTGGGCATCAATAAGTACTGCAGCGGACCGTTGCGATCCTTGAACACCACATAGCCCGCGTCAGGTTTCACCTGTGCACACGGCGCCGGATTGCGGTGCTGGATCTGATTCGGCACACACTGGTCCAGCACGATGTGACGCAACGCATTCGGATTACCTGCTTTCATCCAGTACACGCCACCCGCGGCAAGGGCGATAACAATCAGAATCAGTAAGATAATTTTTTTCACAATGCGTTCCCTGTTTTCGGTAGAGGCCAAAGAGTAACGCAAAATGATGACCAAATAAAAAACCCGGCGGATTTCTCACACCGGGTCACCGTGTCGTTCGTTACAAAAGCCTAGCGTTTGCTGATCTGATCGAATGTACCGCCGTTAGAGAAGTGGTCTTTCTGGGCTTTTGTCCAGCCGCCAAACTCATCATCAATGGTGAAGAGCTTCAGTTTCGGGAATACGCTGTCGTATTTCTTCGCAACCGCCGGATCGCGTGGGCGATAGAAGTTCTTCGCCGCAATTTCCTGGCCTTCTGGCGAATAGAGATAATTCAGGTAGGCTTCCGCCACCGCTTTGGTCCCTTTCTTATCGACCACTTTATCCACCACAGAAACGGTCGGCTCCGCGAGGATAGATTCGCTCGGGGTTACGATCTCGAATTTGTCTTTACCCAGTTCGTTGGTTGCCAGCAGGGCTTCGTTTTCCCAGGCAATCAGCACATCGCCAATGCCGCGCTCTACAAAGGTGTTGGTGGCGCCACGTGCGCCGGAGTCGAGCACTTCAACGTTTTTATACAGCGCTTTGACGAACTCCTGAGCCTTGGCCTGATCGCCATTGTTGTGATGCAGGGCATAGCCCCAGGCTGCCAGGTAATTCCAGCGTGCGCCGCCGGAGCTTTTCGGGTTCGGCGTGATGACCGATACGCCAGGTTTAACCAGGTCGTTCCAGTCATGGATCTGTTTGGGGTTGCCTTTACGCACCAGGAAAACGATGGTCGAAGTATATGGCGCGGAGTTATCCGGCAGGCGTTTGATCCAGTTTTTGTCGATGCGGCCACGTTCGGCAATTGCGTCCACATCGTAGGCCAGCGCCAGAGTCACCACATCCGCTTCAATGCCGTTGATGACGGAGGTCGCCTGCTTACCAGAGCCGCCATGAGACTGGCGAACCACCACGTTATCGCCCGTTTCCTGTTTCCAGTGTGCCGCAAATGCTTTGTTGTACTGCTCGTACAGCTCACGCGTCGGGTCGTATGACACGTTCAGTAACTGGATGTCCTTAGCCAGAACGCTGGTCGATGCCAGCAATAATGTTAAACCCACGCCCCATTTATTCATCGCCCAGCTCTCATATGTAGTGTTTTGATGAATGCAGCGTGCCAGAAACGGAATTGATGATTAAAGAATAAAAAAAGATTGGCTATAACTTTGAGGAATAAAAAAGTGGATGAGTGGCCTGATGCCCTCACCCCAACCCTCTCCCACGGGAGAGGGCGCAACCATAAAAAACGGTAACCCTGGGGTTACCGTTTTGCATTTACCTTGCCGCCACCCGGCACAATACAAACACCGATCAGTACAGTTTTTTCGCGCAGTCCAGCCAGTCACCTTTGAACGGACGCTTCATGTTTTCGATGGCGTCGATGATGTCATGGTGAACCAGTTTTTCGTTCTGAATACCGACGCAACGACCGCCGTGGCCCTGCAGCAGCAGTTCAATGGCGTACGCGCCCATGCGGGAAGCCAGGATACGGTCGTATGGACCCGGGGAACCACCACGCTGGATGTGACCCAGAACGGTCGCGCGGGTTTCGCGTTTGGTTTCTGCTTCGATGTACTTCGCCAGCTCATCAACGTCACAGATATGCTCGGTGATCGCGACGATAGCGTGTTTCTTACCTTTGGCGATACCGGCTTTGATTTCTGCAACCAGATCTTCACGGCTGAATTCCACTTCCGGAACCACGACGAACTCACAACCGCCCGCGATAGCCGCAGCCAGGGTCAGGTCACCACAGTAACGGCCCATCACTTCAACGATGGAGATACGCTGGTGAGAAGAAGAGGTGTCACGCAGACGGTCAATCGCTTCCACAACGGTACCCAGGGCGGTGAAGTAACCGATGGTGTAGTCAGTACCTTTGATGTCGTTGTCGATGGTGCCAGGCAGACCGATGCACGGGAAGCCCATTTCAGTCAGACGTTTTGCACCCATGTACGAACCATCACCACCGATAACAACCAGTGCGTCGAGGCCGCGTTTTTTCATGTTCTCGATAGCCACTTCACGCACGTGTTCGTCGCGGAATTCCGGGAAGCGCGCAGAACCGAGGAAAGTACCACCGCGGTTGATCATGTCAGATACGCTGTAACGGTCGAGCTGAACCATACGGTCTTCATACAGACCCAGATAACCATCATAGATACCAAAAACTTCCAGACCTTCCGTCAGCGCTGCACGAACAACCCCACGAATTGCCGCGTTCATGCCCGGCGCATCACCGCCGCTTGTCAACACACCGATTTTCTTAATCATGACTACCTCTGAACTTAGGAATGCAAAATTGAAATCTGTTGCCGGAAGAAACTTGTCGACCAACGAATACTGCAAATAGTATATCAACCACTTCCAGCTGAATTGATTCAGGTCAGACCAAATGGCGGTAATTTATACACAAAATGCTGGCCTGGCTCACTTTTTTACAACGAATTACGAAAGCCCAACATAACCGGGTACAACCGAGCAGGGATCCTGGTGAATAATGACGTCTGACCCAGGAAAACGCTGCAAAATCGCCTGCTCCACCTGCTCAGCAATAACGTGAGCCTGAACCAATGGCAGGTTGTCTTCCATTTCTATGTGAATCTGAATAAAGCGGGTCGGCCCTGACTGCCGCGTACGAAGATCGTGAGCACCACTGACACCCGGCCAGGAGGTCACGATAGTATAAATTTCATCGCGTTCTGCGTCGGGGAGTGCACGGTCAAGAAGCGATTGCACCGCGTCATACCCCATCCGCAAAGCGCTGTATAAAATATAGATGCCAATCCCTAACGCAAATAAC
Organism: Enterobacter cloacae complex sp. SHL021; assembly: GCF_049237765.1. Lineage (NCBI taxonomy): Bacteria > Pseudomonadati > Pseudomonadota > Gammaproteobacteria > Enterobacterales > Enterobacteriaceae > Enterobacter > Enterobacter cloacae complex sp. SHL021. The sequence continues at coordinate 47,177 of NZ_JBMKJG010000017.1, forward strand.
GCATCGGCCCGATGCCAGCCATACCAGGCCAGACCGAGCGCAATAAGAATAGCGCCATTCATCATAACATCAGACTGATAATGAAGCATATCCGCCCGTACAGCCTGACTTTGCGTTTTTCGAACCACCCAGCGCTGGAACGTTACAAGAACAAGGGTGCATATAAGTGCAGCCACCGTCACAACCACGCCCACGCCGGGATCGTTCATGGGTGATGGCGAAACAAGATGCTGAATGCCGGTTAAAAACAGAAACAGCGCAGAGCCGGAAATAAACATACTTTGCGCCAGCGCCGCCAGCGATTCGGCTTTGCCGTGTCCGAAGGTGTGCTCTTCATCCGCCGGTTGCAGCGAGTAACGCACCACCAGCAGGTTGGTCAGCGAGGCGGCAATATCCATCAACGAGTCCACCAGCGCCGCCAGAATACTGACCGAGCCCGTGTACCACCACGCGAATATTTTGATGACCAGTAAGCTTGAGGCCACGACCGTCGCGGCAATGGCGGCCCGGCTGACCAGTCTTCCATAGGATTGATTCATAAATACTCCTGTCATGCCATGCCGCTAGTATAACGGAAGGTTACGGAGTCAAAGGATGAATAAACGGTTAACACATCAGAATGAAGGGCAAAAAAAACCCCCACATCATGTGGGGGAAGACAGGGATGGTGTCTATGGCAAGGAAAACAGGGTTTACTGGTTACTACGGGTACTGCTATTGCTACTGAAAAGCGTCGTTTCTGAGCTTCGCTGCATCCGTGCAACCTTACGCAATTGGTCCATACGTTGCTGATGTTTCTGGTTCAAAACCGCTTGCTGCTCGGGCGACAACAGGTGGAACATCTGGTTGCGAACCTTCGCCATCTCTACCTGGCGGGCAACCTGCTCCTGTGCCATTTTTTCTGCCTGAGCACGTACAGCGTTTTCGTCAAAATTTTCTGCGGTGACAAGGCGATGCATTGTCTCCATTTCGCTAACATTAACAGGGGGCTGATCGTGTCGTGCCCTCTGCATCAGATCTCGCATCTGTTGACGCTGATGTTCGGTTAAACTTATGCCGTCAAACATATGGCTTTGGCTGCTGTGCTGCGCGATACCCTCTTGTGAGGACGCGTTATCGCCGATGATAGCTACAGCGGCCTGGCTAAACGCACTGAACGCCAGCGTTGAGGCCATGACGGCAGCGGTAACTTTGCGCATCACTTGCTCCCAAAATCTTTCATGTCGCGATTCAACGAGAGACAGTCTACGATTCAGGCTGCAAACATGCGTCAGGGGGTGTAAAACAACGTAAAGTCATGGATTAGATAGCCTTGATGTCGTAATTTCTGCCTCGGAGGTATTTAAACAATGAATAAAATCCTGTTAGTTGATGATGACCGAGAGCTCACATCTCTTTTAAAGGAGTTGCTCGACATGGAAGGTTTCAACGTTCTGGTCGCCCATGATGGCGAGCAGGCGCTGAGTCTCCTTGACGACAGCATCGATCTACTTTTGCTCGACGTCATGATGCCGAAGAAAAACGGCATTGATACGCTGAAAGAGCTTCGCCAGACACACCAGACCCCCGTTATCATGCTGACCGCACGCGGCAGCGAACTAGACCGTGTACTCGGCCTTGAGCTGGGTGCGGATGACTATCTACCGAAGCCGTTCAACGACCGCGAACTGGTCGCCCGTATTCGCGCTATCCTGCGTCGTTCCCACTGGAGCGAACAGCAGCAGAATACTGACAACAGTTCACCGACGCTGGAAGTGGACTCCCTGAGCCTCAATCCGGGTCGTCAGGAAGCGAGCTTTGACGGTGAAACGCTGGAGCTGACCGGTACCGAGTTCACGCTGCTGTATCTGCTGGCGCAGCACCTCGGCCAGGTGGTATCGCGTGAACATTTAAGCCAGGAAGTACTGGGTAAACGCCTCACGCCGTTTGACCGCGCCATCGATATGCATATCTCGAACCTGCGCCGCAAACTGCCGGAGCGTAAAGACGGTCATCCGTGGTTTAAAACCCTGCGTGGTCGCGGCTATCTGATGGTTTCCGCTTCATGATAGGAAGCTTAACCGCCCGCATCTTCGCCATCTTCTGGCTGACGCTGGCACTGGTTTTAATGCTGGTTTTGATGTTGCCAAAACTCGACTCACGCCAGATGACGGAGCTTCTCGACAGCGAGCAACGTCAGGGCGTGATGATCGAGCAGCACGTAGAAGCCGAGCTGGCAAACGATCCGCCAAACGATTTGATGTGGTGGCGCAGGCTGTTTCGCGCTATCGACAAATGGGCACCTCCCGGACAACGCCTGCTGCTGGTGACCAGCGAAGGCCGCGTGATTGGCGCGGATCGCAATGAAATGCAGATCATCCGCAACTTTATTGGCCAGGCGGATAACGCCGATCATCCGCAGAAGAAAAAATATGGTCGGGTTGAGATGGTGGGCCCTTTCTCAGTCAGGGATGGGGAAGATAACTACCAGCTTTATTTGATTCGCCCGGCGAGCAATTCCCAGTCCGATTTTATCAACCTGCTGTTTGACCGTCCGCTTCTGCTGCTGATTGTGACGATGCTGGTCAGTTCTCCACTGCTGTTATGGCTGGCGTGGAGCCTGGCAAAACCGGCGCGTAAGCTGAAAAACGCCGCCGACGAAGTGGCGCAGGGTAACCTGCGACAGCACCCTGAGCTGGAAGCCGGACCGCAGGAGTTTCTTGCCGCCGGGGCCAGTTTTAACCAGATGATCACCGCTCTTGAGCGCATGATGACCACGCAGCAGCGGCTGCTGTCGGATATCTCGCACGAACTGCGTACGCCGCTCACGCGACTCCAGCTGGGCACCGCACTGCTGCGTCGCCGCAGCGGTGAGAGCAAAGAGCTGGAACGTATCGAAACCGAAGCCCAGCGTCTGGACAGCATGATCAACGATCTGCTGGTGATGTCGCGCAATCAGCAGAAAAACGCGCTGGTGAGCGAAACGGTGAAAGCCAATCAGCTGTGGCATGAAGTGTTAGACAACGCGGCGTTCGAAGCGGAACAGATGGGTAAATCGTTCACCGTCAACTTCCCGCCGGGGCCATGGCCGCTGTACGGTAACCCCAACACGCTGGAGAGCGCGCTGGAGAATATCGTGCGTAACGCCCTGCGCTACTCGCATACGAAGATTGAGGTGGCCTTCTCGGTGGATAAAGACGGTATCACCATCATTGTGGATGACGATGGTCCTGGCGTAAGCCCGGAAGATCGCGAGCAGATTTTCCGTCCGTTCTACCGCACCGACGAGGCGCGGGACCGTGAATCTGGCGGTACCGGGCTGGGTCTGGCGATTGTTGAAACCGCTATGCAGCAGCATCGCGGCTGGGTGAAAGCCGACGACAGTCCGTTGGGCGGGCTGCGGTTAACGCTGTGGCTGCCGTTGTATAAACGCGCGTAATCCCCTCACCCTAACCCTCTCCCCAAAGGGGAGAGGGGACTGCTCGGTGCGGTTTTTTCACCCTCGCCCCTTTGGGGAGAGGGTTAGGGTGAGGGGCACTATTTCCCCCACAATCTCCGCGAATTATCCTCAATCTGCCGACTAGTGCGGCGTTTCTGCATCGTTCTTGTCCAGCTGGTGGATAACCCTGCCGCCGACAACAGCCGATGATATTGCTCGTCATCAAACGGCATATGCCAGGCAATGGCACAAGCGTCATACACCGACACATCGCTCAGGCGCGACACCAGCTCCAGCGGCGCATCCGCAGACACCTGCCCCGCCAGCACCACCCGGTACAACCAGCCGGTTTTACCCGCGCTCTGCAATCGTGCGGATATGTCGTTAATGCCGAAATGGAAGTTAAGCTTGAAGCATGGCGAGCGCGGTTGCGTTACCTGAATCAGGGCATCACCCCAGCGGAAAATATCACCGATGAAGACGTTCTTCTCCGTCAGCCCTTCGGTGGAGAGATTCTCACCGAACGCGGGGGCGACGAACAGGTCCGCCTGTTCAGGGAATTCGGTTATCCAGTATTGATAATGCTCGCGCGGATAGTGGCACAGCGCGCGTTCGGGCCCGCCGTGGATTTTCTTCTCGGCCTGCTCGTCGCCCGCAAGCCCGAGCTCGGTTAACGTCAGCTCTCCGTCGACCTGCACTTTGGCGATGGCGCTCGGGCGGCTGCCGTCGTATTCCCTTACCTTGCCTGTAAACACATTCACCGGGTAATGCATCTCTACTCCTTCAGATACAAAAAAAGCGAGTCAACAGACTCGCTTCTCACAGGCGTCAATGCAACCTTATTTTTTCGCGGCGAAACGCGCTGCAGCTTCGTCCCAGTTCACCACATCCCAGAAGGCTTTGATGTAGTCCGGGCGACGGTTCTGGAACTTCAGGTAGTAAGCGTGTTCCCACACGTCCAGACCCAGAATTGGGAAACCAGATGCGCCAGAGATCGCTTCACCCATCAGCGGGGAGTCCTGGTTTGCGGTAGAAACGACCGCCAGTTTGTCACCTTTCAGAACCAGCCACGCCCAGCCAGATCCGAAACGGGTCGCAGCCGCTTTTTCGAATTCCGCTTTGAAGTTATCAACAGAACCGAAGTCGCGCTCGATAGCCGCTTTCAGGTCGCCCTGCAGGGTGGTACCGGTTTTCAGGCCTTTCCAGAACAGGCTGTGGTTTGCGTGGCCGCCCGCGTTGTTACGCAGTACGGTTTTCTTGTCCGCTGGCAGCTGGTCCAGTTTGGTGATCAGCTCTTCAACAGGCAGGTTAGCGAACTCTGGCAGGCTTTCCAGCGCAGCATTCGCGTTGTTCACATAGGTCTGGTGGTGTTTAGTGTGATGGATTTCCATCGTCTGCTTGTCGAAATGCGGTTCCAGTGCGTCATAGGCATACGGCAGGGATGGCAGTGTATAACTCATAATCCTCTCCATTAGTGTCGGGCGGCACAGCTGTTAATGCCGCGTAAGCAGTTGGTTCATTATAGTTAATTAAATGATATTGAAAATGATTATCAATGCCGTAGTTTTTATAAGGTTATTCGGGTTTTGCCAAATGACAAAATTGTGAGTCTGCTCACCCGGTTAACGTGCTGATTGCCATCCAGAACCAAAGTGCGGCAACCTTCTGAAGGTTCCTGAACCGCCTAATTTTTACACTCATCAAGTCGGGGGGAAGCCACCGGCTATAAAAACGATGAGGACGTAAAAATGAATCATGCGATTACGATGGGTATCTTCTGGCATTTGATAGGCGCAGCCAGTGCAGCCTGTTTCTATGCCCCGTTCAAAAAGGTGAAAGGGTGGTCGTGGGAAACCATGTGGTCGGTTGGCGGTACCGTCTCCTGGCTGATTTTGCCGTGGACCATTAGCGCCATGCTGCTCCCGGATTTCTGGGGCTACTTCACCTCCTTCAATGCCTCCACCCTGCTGCCGGTGTTTCTGTTCGGTGCGATGTGGGGCATCGGCAACATCAACTATGGCCTGACCATGCGCTACCTCGGGATGTCGATGGGTATCGGCATCGCAATTGGCATTACCCTGATCGTCGGCACGCTGATGACGCCCATTCTTAACGGCAATGTCGATGTGTTGCTCAACACCAAAGGCGGGCAGATGACGCTGCTGGGCGTGCTTGTCGCGGTGATCGGCGTGGGTATCGTCACCCGTGCGGGTCAGCTGAAAGAGCGCAAGATGGGCATCAAAGCCGAGGACTTTAACCTGAAGAAAGGGCTGCTGCTGGCAGTGATGTGCGGCATCTTCTCGGCGGGCATGTCGTTCGCCATGAACGCCGCAAAACCTATGCACGAAGCGGCCGCCGCGCTGGGCGTCGACCCGCTGTACGTGGCGCTGCCAAGCTACGTGGTGATCATGGGCGGCGGCGCGCTGGTAAACCTCGGCTTCTGCTTCATTCGTCTGGCAAAAGTGAAGGATCTGTCGGTAAAAGCCGATTTCTCACTGGCAAAATCCTTAATCATTACCAATGTGTTGCTGTCGATGCTGGGCGGCCTCATGTGGTATCTGCAGTTCTTTTTCTACGCCTGGGGTCACGCCAGCATTCCACCGCAGTACGACTACATAAGCTGGATGCTGCACATGAGCTTCTACGTACTGTGTGGCGGACTGGTTGGGCTGGTACTGAAGGAGTGGAATAACGCCGGGCGTCGTCCGGTGGGCGTCCTGAGCCTGGGCTGCGTGGTGATCATCATTGCCGCTAACATTGTCGGCCTCGGCATGGCGAACTGATTACGCTGCCTTTCGACTGCGATGACGCCACTGAACCGGCGTCATCCCCACCTCGCGGTTAAACACCACCGAAAAGTAATTACTGTCCTCAAACCCGCAGCGCATCGCCACCTCACTGACCATCAGCTCCGTATGCTGCAACAGATACTGGGCGTGGCAGATGCGCAGCTGGCGCAGGTAGTGATTCACCGTCATCCCCGTCTGGGTGCGGAACTGCTGGCGCAGCGCGCGCTCGCTGCACTGCTCCTGCTCGCAGAACTTTTCCAGCACGAAACTTTTGTTCAGGCTGCCCGCAAGCCGGGCGATCAGCTTGTCCAGCAGCGCTTCCTGAACGGTCGCGGAGGGGTTATCGGTAGCGTAACGATGGCGTTTGAGGGTCATGACCAGCTGGGCGAACAGCAGTTCCGCCATCGGGTTTGCCACCGGATCGTGCTTCTGGCTCTCCTGCTCCAGCTGGGAGATCGTCTGGCGCACCTGCGCCATGCCGCTGCTGCTCAAGCGCCAGTGGGGTTCGCCTCTGGCATTGAGAAAACCGGGGATATGGGCCGCCCAGTCGACGTTCAGTTTGAGCCTGTCCGGGCAGTAGATCACGTTCTGCAACACCAGATCGTTAACCGAGGCGTAGGCGTGTTTGTCTTCGGCGCGGATATAAAACAGATCGCCACGCGTAATGCGGTAGGGCCTGTCATTGAGGATGTGTAAGCCGTTGCCGCGCCACACCAGCACCAGCTCACAAAATTCGTGGGTATGCTCGGCAAAGACATTTTGCGGGTAGCGGTCGGCCACCGCGACGGCCTGACTCGCGGAGGCAAAAAAATCATCTTTGCGAAGAATTAACTGAGCGGCCACACCACAACCTCTACGGTGAATAACCGGACATTATTAGCCTTTTTGCGGCAATAAAACGGTGATTGCCTTCGCGTTACTGGAGTGAAGCATCCTTCCCCTGACGGATATCGCGCGGCGACCAGCTAAACTCGCGGCGAAAAAGGGTTGAAAAGTGATTACTGTCGCCGAAACCGCAGCGATAGGCGATATCCGTGACGCTTTCATCGGTATGACGTAAAAGATGACGCGCCTTAATCAGGCGCAGACGATTGAGGTAGCGCTGGGGCGTCAGCCCGGTGTGTTGCTTGAGCTGACGATGAAGCGTGCGTAACGACAGCGAAAACTCATCCGCCAGCGCTTCCCAGCACACGTCCTCGGCGAAATGGTCCTCCAGCCAGGCCATCAGCAGGTTCAGCCGCGCGTCGTTATTTGCCAGCCCTTCCACCAGAGAGCTGCGACGCAGCAGCACCAGCAGCTGCATAAACAGCAGCTCGCGGGTGGCAATGGCATGGGTCTCCTGCCCGTCCTCGCTCTGCTCCAGTTGATTCAGCAGCTGGCGCACCTGCTGCAACGTGGACTGATTCACCCGCCAGTGAGACGGGTAGTGCCCATCCTGCTCCTGAGGCAGGAGCTTGTTCAACCCCGACAGAAACTGGAACGCGTCCGGCGAACGATAGAGCACGTTGGTCAGGCACAGATTGTCGGTATGTTCATACAAATGCCTGTCGTGATCGCGCACGAAGCACACCATACCGCCGCTGATGGTGTACGGCTGGCCGTTAAAGACATGAATGCCTGTCCCATGCTCGACAATCACAATTTCATGAAAATCATGATGATGTTCAGGAAACGCAGCCTGCGGGAGCCGTGGCTCAATCGCGACCGGAGACGTTCCCGACGGGAAAAAATCGACGCTGTGCAGTACGGTCATAACGGCCCCCACCAATGAGAAAAGTTCTCAAAATAGTAATTAAGGCCTTCCACACACACCTTAAATTTTTGACAGCAAACGTCGCAAAAGCTGTCCATTTTTCAAGAAACAGACGGAAAAATCGGGAAATGCGGTCAGCGTCACATTGCCCGAAAACCCCGCCCTGACTGGAAATTGTGAACTCCCTCACGTTCATCTTTGCTTTCTTGCCAGCGCGAGATTCGGGCTGTCAGTGACGAGAAGGTGGTCTTTTCTTCCCTTTTTTACACTCAACACCAATGACTTAAGAAGGGACCTGACCATGACTTTTCGCCATTGTGTGGCTGTCGATTTAGGCGCATCCAGCGGCCGCGTAATGCTCGCCACCTGGGACTGCGGCAAGCGCACACTTACGCTTCGCGAAATGCACCGTTTCGCCAACTGCCTGCAAAAACAGGACGGTTTTGATACCTGGGATATTGATGCCCTGGAAGCGGAGATCCGCACCGGGCTGAACAACGTCTGCAACGACGGCATTCGCATCGACAGCATTGGCATTGATACCTGGGGGGTGGACTACGTTCTGCTCGACAGCCATGGCGACCGCGTCGGCCTGCCCGTCTCGTATCGCGACAGCCGCACCGACGGGCTGATGGCACAGGCCATCGCGCAGATTGGCAAGGACAACATCTATGGCCGCAGCGGCATTCAGTTTCTGTCCTTTAACACGCTGTATCAGCTGCGCGCGCTGGTTGAGCAGCAGCCGGAGCTGGTCAAAAAGGTGGCGCACGCGCTGCTGATCCCGGATTACTTAAGTTACCGGCTGACCGGCAACATGAACTGGGAATACACCAACGCCACCACCACGCAGCTGGTCAACATCAACACCGACAGCTGGGATGAAACCCTGCTGGCCTGGACCGGCGCTTCGCCTTCCTGGTTCGGCACGCCGACCCATCCGGGTAACGTAATCGGTTACTGGATTTGCCCGCAGGGGAATGAAATCCCGGTGGTCGCCGTCGCCAGTCACGACACCGCCAGCGCGGTGATTGCATCTCCGTTGGCCGGTAAAGACGCGGCCTATCTCTCTTCCGGCACCTGGTCGCTGATGGGCTTTGAGAGCAAAACGCCGTACACCAGCGACGCCGCAATGGCAGCAAACATCACTAACGAAGGCGGTGCCGAAGGCCGCTACCGCGTGCTGAAGAACATCATGGGGCTCTGGCTGCTCCAGAGGATGCTGAAAGAGCAACACATTGCCGACCTGCCTGCGCTTATCGCAGAGACCGAAAAGCTGAAGGCCTGTACGTTCCTGATCAACCCGAACGACGACCGCTTTATTAACCCGGTGCATATGAGCGCCGAAATCCAGGCCGCCTGTTTCGAAGCCGGTCAGCCGGTGCCTTCCCGTCCTGCCGAGCTGGCGCGCTGCATTTTTGACAGCCTGGCCCTGCTCTACGCGGATGTTCTGAGCGAGCTGGCGAGCCTTCGCGGCAAACCGTTCAGCCAGCTGCATATCGTGGGCGGCGGCTGCCAGAACCAGCTGCTGAACCAGCTCTGCGCCGATGCCTGCGGCATCACCGTGGTGGCGGGTCCGGTGGAGGCCTCAACGCTCGGCAACATCGGTATTCAACTGATGACTCTGGACGAACTTTCAGACGTCGACGAATTCCGTTCGGTGGTCACCGCGAATACCCGCCTGACCACCTTCACCCCTAATCCCTGCCATGAAATTGCCCGCTACCGGGCGCAGTTTCAGCAAAAACGACTGACTAAGGAGCTTTGCGCATGATCACTCAACTTGAACAAGCCTGGGACCTGGCTAAACAGCGTTTCGCCGCCGTCGGCGTGGATGTCGACGCGGCGCTGCGCCAGCTCGACCGTCTGCCTGTCTCCATGCACTGCTGGCAGGGCGATGACGTCGCCGGCTTCGAGAACCCGGGCGGTTCTCTGACGGGTGGTATTCAGGCGACGGGTAACTACCCGGGCAAAGCGCGCAACGCCACCGAACTGCGTGCGGATCTGGAACTGGCGCTGAGCCTGATCCCGGGGCCAAAACGCCTGAACCTGCACGCGATCTATCTGGAGTCCGACGAGCCGGTGGCGCGTAACGAGATCAAACCGGAGCACTTTAAAAACTGGGTGGAATGGGCCAAAGCCAACAAACTGGGTCTGGACTTTAACCCGTCCTGCTTCTCGCACCCGCTGAGCGCAGACGGGTTTACCCTTGCACATGCCAACGACGACATCCGTCAGTTCTGGATCGACCATGTTAAAGCCTGCCGCCGCGTCTCGGCCTGGTTTGGCGAGCAGCTTGGCACGCCGTCGGTGATGAACATCTGGATCCCGGACGGTATGAAAGACATCACCGTCGACCGTCTCGCCCCGCGTCAGCGCCTGCTGGCCGCGCTGGATGAGGCCATCAGCGAAAAACTCAACCCGGCGCACCACATCGACGCGGTGGAGAGCAAGCTGTTCGGCATTGGCGCGGAGAGCTATACCGTCGGCTCGAACGAGTTCTACATGGGTTACGCCACCAGCCGCCAGACCGCGTTGTGCCTGGACGCCGGTCACTTCCACCCCACAGAAGTGATCTCCGACAAAATCTCCGCCGCCATACTCTTCGTGCCGCGCCTGCTGCTGCACGTCAGCCGTCCGGTGCGCTGGGACAGCGACCACGTGGTGCTGCTGGATGACGAAACCCAGGCGATTGCCAGCGAAATCATCCGTCATGACCTGTTTGACCGCGTGCACATTGGCCTCGACTTCTTCGATGCCTCTATCAACCGCATCGCGGCATGGGTGATCGGCACCCGCAATATGAAAAAAGCCCTGCTGCGCGCGCTGCTGGAGCCAACCGCAGCGCTGAAACAGCTGGAAGCAAACGGTGACTACACCGCGCGCCTGGCGCTACTGGAAGAGCAGAAATCCCTGCCGTGGCAGGCCGTGTGGGAGATGTACTGCCAGCGTAACGACACACCAGCAGGCAGCCAGTGGCTGGAAAACGTGCGGGCGTATGAGAAAGACGTGTTAAGTCAGCGCGGGTAATTTTGCCCTCACCCTAACCCTCTCCCACAGGGAGAGGGAACTTTTACCCCCTCTCCCTGTGGGAGAGGGCTGGGGTGAGGGATTTCACCTCACCGCGATAACTGGAAAAGAAAACTATGCAGACCATCACCACCTCCTGGTTCGTCCAGGGCATGATCAAAGCCACCTCCGATGCCTGGCTGAAGGGCTGGGACGAGCGTAACGGCGGCAACCTGACGCTGCGCCTGGACGACGCAGATATCGAACCCTACACCGCCGATTTCCACCAGAAGCCGCGCTATATTGCCCTGAGCCAGCCCATGCCGCTGCTCGCCAATACGCCGTTTATCGTCACCGGTTCCGGCAAGTTCTTCCGTAACGTCCAGCTCGATCCAGAGGCCAACCTTGGCGTGGTGAAAGTGGACAGCGACGGCGCGGGCTACCACATCCTGTGGGGCCTGACCGATGAGGCGGTACCCACCTCTGAACTGCCGGCGCACTTCCTCTCGCACTGCGAGCGCATTAAGGCGACTGACGGCAAAGACCGCGTGATCATGCACTGCCACGCCACCAACCTGATCGCCCTGACCTACGTGCTGGAAAACAGCTCTGACTTCATCACCCGCAAGCTGTGGGAAGGCAGCACCGAGTGTCTGGTGGTCTTCCCGGACGGGGTCGGCATTCTGCCGTGGATGGTACCGGGCACCGACGAAATCGGCCAGGCAACCGCCAAAGATATGCAAAAACATTCGCTGGTGCTGTGGCCGTTCCACGGCGTCTTCGGCAGCGGCCCGACGCTTGATGAAACCTTCGGCCTGATCGACACCGCCGAGAAATCCGCTGAAGTGCTGGTAAAGGTTTATTCCATGGGCGGTATGAAGCAAACCATTACCCGCGAAGAACTTATTGCGCTCGGCAAGCGCTTCGGCGTAACCCCGCTCCGTTCAGCGCTGGAAATATATGCATAAACCCTCGCTGACCGAACGGTCCGGGCGATAGTTAAGGAGAATTATCATGAGCTTTATGTTGGCACTGCCAAAAATCAGCCTGCACGGCGCGGGCGCTATTGGCGACATGGTCAGGCTGGTGGCGAACAAACGGTGGGGCAAAGCGCTGATTGTCACCGACGGCCAGCTGGTGAAACTGGGCCTGCTGGACAGTCTGTTTACCGCGCTGGATGCGCACCAGATGTCATATCAGCTGTTTGACGGAGTCTTTCCCAACCCAACGGAGGCGCTGGTGCAAAAAGGCTATGCAGCATACCGGGACGCGGAATGTGATTATCTTATCGCCTTCGGCGGCGGCAGCCCGATTGATACCGCCAAAGCGATTAAAATCCTCACCGCCAATCCGGGTCCGTCCACCGATTATTCCGGCGTCGGCAAGGTGAAAAACCCGGGCGTGCCGCTGGTGGCGATCAACACCACCGCAGGCACGGCGGCGGAGATGACCAGCAACGCGGTGATTATTGACTCCGCGCGTCAGGTGAAAGAGGTGATCATCGACCCGAACATCATTCCGGATATCGCCGTGGATGATGCCAGCGTGATGCTGGATATTCCTGCGTCCGTCACTGCCGCAACGGGAATGGATGCGTTAACGCACGCCATTGAAGCCTATGTGTCCGTTGGCGCGCACCCGCTGACCGATGCCAACGCGCTGGAGGCGATTCGCCTGATAAACTTCTGGCTGCCCAAAGCGGTCGACGACGGTCATAACCTGGAAGCACGCGAGCAGATGGCGTTTGGTCAGTATCTGGCGGGCATGGCGTTTAACAGTGCTGGCCTCGGCCTCGTGCATGCCCTGGCGCACCAGCCGGGCGCGACGCACAATCTGCCGCACGGCGTGTGTAACGCCATCCTGCTGCCGATCGTTGAAAACTTTAACCGCCCGAACGCCGTAGCACGGTTTGCTCGCGTGGCGCAGGCGATGGGCGTCGACACGCGCGGCATGAGCGACGAAGCGGCCAGTCTGTCAGCGATTCAGGCGATTCGCGACCTGAGCGCCCGCGTCGGCATTCCGTCCGGCTTCAGCCAGCTTGGTGTCACCAAAGCCGATATCGAAGGCTGGCTGGATAAAGCCCTCGCCGACCCGTGCGCGCCATGCAACCCGCGCACCGCCAGCCGCGACGAGGTGCGCGAGCTGTATCTGGAGGCATTATGATCCGCAAAGCCTTTGTGATGCAGGTAAACCCGGACGCGCACGAGGAGTACGCGCGTCGCCACAACCCCATCTGGCCCGAACTGGAAGCGGTGCTGAAGGACCACGGCGCGCACCACTACGCCATTTATCTCGACCGGGAACGTAACCTGCTGTTTGCCACCGTAGAGATTGAATCGGAGGAGCGCTGGAACGCGGTCGCGAATACCGACGTCTGCCAGCGCTGGTGGAAACACATGCGTGATGTAATGCCGTCGAACCCGGACAATAGCCCGGTGAGTACCGGGCTGGAAGAGGTGTTTTATCTGGACTGACTGGTTAACGCTGCCGCGCCCGCGGCAGCGGCTATCTCCTGCCTGCTGCTCAGCGTAAACGCCGACACCACCGTAATTGCCAGCACGAAGCAGCCCAGCATCAGATACGTCTCCTGGAAGCCGATCCGGTCATACATATTTCCGGCAAAGGCGGAGAGGAAAATGGCCGCTGACTGTTTGGCAAACTGGAAGCCAATCAGATAGATAGTGGCCGAGAGTCGCGTATCAAACACGCCGGTGATGTACTTGAATGCCCCCACCAGCAGGAACGGGACTTCCAGGGCGTGCAGCATTTTCAGGGCGATGACCTCCACGGCGGTGGTGGCAAACGACGAGCCGATGATGCGCGTCGCCATAATCAACCCGGCGATCAGCAGCGTATTTTTCGCCCCAATACGGTTAATGATCCACGGCGAGCAGAACATGATGATGGCGTTACAGATCTCCCCCGCCGTCGTCGCGAAACCAAAGGCGCGAGTGCCCTCCTGCGGCGTGGCGAAGAAGGTTTTGAAGAAGGTGGCGAACTGCTGATCAAAAACGTCATAGACGCAGGCCACGCCAATCACGTACAGAATAAACATCCACATTCTGCGCTGACGGAACAGGTTAAAGACCGTTTTCGCGGTGATCTGCGGCAGGTTGGCCCCCAGGGCATTCATCACCTGTACCGTCTGATTGGGCTTCGGCTTTGCGACCACCAGCAGCAGCATCAGCAACAGCGCCGCCGCCGATCCCATCCAGAAAACGTATGACGGATCGATACCAAACAGGATGCCCCCCGTTGAGGCGCACAGCCCCCAGCCAAGGCAGCCGAACATGCGCGCCTTGCCATATTCAAAGGCGCTGTTGCGGCTCACGCGTTCGATATAGGCCTCAATCGCCCCGGACCCGGCCGAGAAAACAAAGCCGATATACAGCCCGCCGCTCAGCGCACCCAGCCAGATGTTGGTTTTCAGCAGCGGCGCGAAGACGTACAGGAAGAAAGGCGCGAACAGAAACAGCAGTACAGAGATAATCCACAGCAGATGCTTTTTCAGCCCCAGCTTGTCCGAAATCACCCCCAGCACCGGCTGGAAGGCGATAGCCGACAGCGAAATGCAGGAGAAAACAATGCCGGTATGGGTTTTGTTCAGGCCGATGATGTCCGACAGCCAGATAGGCAGGAACGGAAAGCAGGTGGCCATGATGAAGAAGTAGAGAAAGAAGAACAGCCCGAAGATCCAGAAGTTAGGGTTGTCTTTGTGGGTACAGGTTGTTGTGTTCATTATTTTTATCCTCAACGGAGGGCCAGTTTCCCGGCCCGTCACCCTTACACGCGTTCCACACCAATCAGAATGGCGGTTTCCGGATCGAGAATCGGCAGCGCAATACCCGCCTGCATCAGCCACTCACCGTTCACCGTTTGCGGTGTCTCCATCCATGCCGGCAGCTTGCGCATGGTGTGCCCGCCCTCTCCCGTAATCTGAATATTCGGGTGATCGAGCAGCGAGATACGGTACTGCGCGCTGGCCTCCAGCCCCGGCATGCGCAGCGGCATCATCAGGGTATAATCCGGCATCGCGAGCTGGCTGACGATAAACAGCCCCTGCGACTTATCTTCGCTCACGATCCCCTGCGCCAGCGTGGTGGCGTCCGGCATATCCACGCGCCATTGGGTGCCGTGGTGGATCACCTCGCGCCACTGCTTGTGCAGCGCAGCGTAATGGCGATAACCTTCGCGCTCTTTCTCATCGACGGTGAGCGGATCCAGCTCCAGCCCCATATGGCCAAACAGCGCCGTCAGGCCGCGGAAGGCAATGCTGTGCTGGCGGAACGTCGCGTGGCATTTATGATGACCGATATGCGCGCCCATCACCTCCGGCGGGAAGAAGTAGCTCATGCCGCGCTGAATAGCGTTGCGCTCCAGCGCGTCGTTGTTGTCGGACGCCCAGAAGCGATGGCTGCGAGTCAGCACCTCGTAATCGATTCGTCCGCCACCGGAGGAGCAGGATTCAAATTCAATATGCGGGAAACGCTCGCCCAGCACATCTAAAAGTCGATAAAACTGGCGGGTCTGCGCGTCGGCGGCGGCTCTGCCGTTATGGCCAGGCTGCACCAGCTCGCGGTTCATATCCCATTTCACATAATCAACCGCATGCTCGCCCAGCAGCCAGCTCATGCGCTCCACCAGGTAATCAAACGCTTGCGGAATGTTCAGGTTGAGCACCAGCTGATGTCGTCCGGTCGCCTGCGCGTAACCCGGCAACGCCAGAACCCAGTCGGGGTGCGCGCGGTAGAGATCGGAATCCGGGTTGATCATCTCCGGTTCAATCCAGATGCCGAACTCCATGCCGAGGTTTTTGACATGGTCGATCACTGGCCGCAGGCCGTTCGGGTATTTATTCTCATCCAGATACCAGTCGCCCAGCGCAGCATGGTCGTCGTTGCGCCCTTTAAACCAGCCGTCGTCGATGATAAAGCGTTCCACACCCAGCGCGGCCGCCTCGTCAGCCATACGCATGATGTAGTTCGGATCATGGTTGAAGTAGATCCCCTCCCAGGTGTTGAGATGGACCGGACGCGGTTTGTTTTCCGGGAAACGGATGATGTTGTCGCGCAGGTAGCGGTGAAACTGCTGGCTCATCCCGTTCAGCCCGTGCGCGGAGTAGCTCGCATAAAGGCGTGGCGTCCAGAGCGTTTGTCCCTCTTCCAGCGCCATCTCTCCTGGCAGGTAGAGCGCTTCCGCTTGCAGATAGCGACGGCCATCGGTTTTGGCTTCAGCGCGAAGGCGATGGTTGCCGCTCCAGCCCAGATGCACACCCCAGACATCGCCGTGCATTTCGCTGAACGACGGCGTGCCTGAAATGAGCGCCGGGAAGTGTTCGTGAGACGTTCTACCCCGGCGGTTCTCAATCACAAAGCTGTCATGCTCCAGCATGACGCGGTGCGGCTGGAATTCACGGATCCAGCGGCCATGAAACGCCATCACCTCCCAGGCGCGCTCCGCCACGGGCAGCGTGACGGCAAAACGGTCCACCTGCCACGCCTGCGATTTCAGGTTGGTTACGCCGTGCCGCACGACCAGCACGCCGCTGGCGTCCAGCGCCAGCACGCTGGTCAGGCGCAGGCCCGCGTGTTCATCTTCTGCCGTTATCGTCAGGGTTTGTCCCTGCTGCTGCACGTCGGTGGTGCTGAAAACCGGGGAACCATCCAGCCCCTGCCGGTGCCCCTCAATGCCAGGTGAACCAAACAGGCCGTATCCAGGTTCAGCCATCAGCGTAACCGGGGAATCCACATCGAGCCTGCCGTTAGCCACCGGGCGTTCGAGCGTAGCGGCATCCTGCGGCCAAAAGTGCTGAAGGTGCGGCCCCCAGTAGAGAATTTCGGCAAACGGGTGCGTTTTTATCACCACGTCCACCGTGTTGCTTACGAGTCGAAATAGGGAATCTTGCATCAGACATCTCCAGTCATCGGGATGTCCTGAGTGTTGATCCGAAACGTTTCGGATACAAACCAAAACGTTTCGGATCTGTGATCGGGTTTGGAATTTTGCGTGGTTTACGCCGTCTGGCCTGGGGAGAATTCCGGCTGCCAGAGCACCTGAAGAGTGTCGATGTCGTCGCCATTAATCAACTGGCGCACCATATCGGCAATCTGCTTCCCGACGCCCTGACGGGTAGACTGGATCACCGCCGCCACGTCGATATCGACGATGCTGTCCTGGGGCAAACCGTCGTAGACCACCAGCGATACGGCATTCTCGCCGGTTAGACGGCCAAGCTGTGCCAGCGCCATTGCCGCACCGTCGCCGTGGGTGTTGCAGTCGGTGATGATGGCCGTGGGGGGTTGCGGCAGAGAGAGCAGCTCTTTTGTTGTGGCGTAGCCGACCCGGCGGGAAGGCGGCATGGCGCGCAGCCACTCGCTGGACAGCCCGGCTTCACGCAGCGCATCCAGATACCCCTGGCGACGCTGGGTGATGAACGCCTGGTTGTTACTTTCGCCGAGCAAAGCAATACGCTGATGGCCTTTTTCGATCAGCCAGCGGGTGGCCTGATACGTACCGGCGTAGTTGTCAAAATCAAACCACGCGTAGGGCTGCGGCAGCTGACTGCGTCCGAGAGCCAGAAAGGGGAATCCGGCAGCCTGAAGCTGCTCCAGGCGCGGATCGTGATCCAGCGTGTGCGCCACAATCAGCGCATCCACGCGACGGCTTTGCACCATGCGCATATAGCTGTGTTTATCGGCCAGATCGTCATCGGCAATCAGCAGGAGATCGATTTCATGTCGCGCCAGTTCGTGGCTAATTTCGCCGACCATGTCCATAAATACGCTATTATTGAGCGGAACAGGATGTACCGGGAAAACCAGCCCCACCGCGTCGATCTTGCCCATCTTCAGACGACGGGCAAAGGTATTGGGCCGATAGCCGCGTCGCTGGGCTTCCGCTTCCACGCGGGCGCGCGTCTCGCTGGAGACGTCGTCATATCCGTTGAGGGCACGACTGACGGTGGTAACCGAAAGCCCCAGTTCTTTGGCGATAGCTTTAAGCGACATGCGTTTCCGTTTCCTGGTTAATTTTGTTCCGCCACCAGTAGCGCGTAGGTGTCTGGCTCCAGGGCCTTGAAGATATGCGGCTCGTCGGCGGGATAGCAAATGTAATCCCCTGCCTCCAGCACCTCCGCGGCATCAAGCAGACCGACCAGCGCCCGGCCCTGGGTCACAATAATATGCTCAACCGACCCCGGTGAATGGGGCTGGGAAATACGATCGGCACCTGGCTGGGTGATGAGCAGGTAGACATCGCGCCGTGCGCCCGGGGGGCATGCCGCCAGCAGAATGGCTTCGTAATTGGCCTGCCCGGCGACCACTTTTGTGCCTTCACCGCGGCGGATCACCTGCGTGGTCGGCTGCTGCGGCTCCAGCAACCGTGCAAAGGGAATATCCAGCGCCACACATAGCGACCACAGCGTCTCAAGGCTGGGATTGCCATTGCCGGACTCCAGCTGCGAAAGTGTGGATTTGGCGATACCGGCACGGCGGGCAATTTCCGCCAGTGAAAGTCCGGTTCGCAGGCGTTCTCGCACCAGACTTTTGGCGATCACGCTGATTGGCTGCGTCATAAACGGCCTCTTGTTCTATAAATCGAACGATTCGTTCATCTTGTAAACCGAATCTGATCCGTTCATTATAATGGATACACGTTCGATATGGCTAAAATTGTATGAAACGTTCTCTCTCTTGCCTGAAAGGCGACACCATCAAAGCAATTATCCTCGTTTGCCTCGCCGTTGGCGTGGTGGGGATGTCATACGGCTCGCTGGCGATGGCCTACGGTTTCCCGCTATGGGTACCGTTTGTACTGTCTATTACCGTGCTGGCGGGGGCCTCGGAGTTTATGTTTATCGGTATCGTGGCGAGCGGGGGTAACCCACTGGCGGCGGCCGCGGCCGGGCTGCTGGTGAACGCCCGCCATGTGCCGTTTGGCGTTACGGTGCGCGAGCTGGTGGGTAAACGCGGTTTAAGCTTTTTGGGCTGCCACATCATGAACGACGAAAGCGTGGTGTTTGGGCTGTCGCAAAAAACCCCGGAGCAGCGCAAAACGGCCTACTGGCTGTGCGGCCTGGGCGTTGCCATTCTCTGGCCGCTGGGTACCCTGCTGGGTGCCATGGTCGGAAAACTGTTGCCGGCCCCGGAAACCATCGGGCTGGACGCGGTATTTCCGGCCATTTTGCTGGCCTTAGTGGTTCCGGCGTTTAAAAACCGCACCACGCTTATCCGCGCCTGCAGCGGCGCCGCCCTGTCGCTGGCCGCCGTACCGTTCGCTCCGGTGGGCTTACCGGTACTGCTCTCTTTACTCGGTCTCGCCGCGAGGAAAAAATAATGGAAAACATGACCCTCTTTATCCTCGGTATCGCCATTCTGTCAGCAGGGACCTATCTGATGCGTCTTGGCGGGGCGAAACTGGGTAGCCGACTGGCGCTGTCCGAGCGATCTCAGGCGCTGCTGTCGGATGCGGCAACGGTGTTGCTGTTTTCCGTGGCGCTGGCGACCACCTTCTATGAAGGGGAACATTTCGCCGGGATGGCGCGGGTGCTGGGCGTGGCGTTTGCGGTGTTTCTGGCCTGGCGAAAAATGCCGTTAATTGTGGTGATCGTGGTGGCGGCGGTCGTTACGGCGCTGCTGCGTCTGGCGGGCATGGCATAAAAAAGCCCGACAGCACGCGTCCGTCGGGCAAGGCGGCGTTTACTGCGCCGCGAGGGTAACGTAATTCACCGTCAGCATTTCTTCGAGTTCCGCCGTGTTGCCGGTCCTGAACGCGTTATCGTTGAGATAAGTGACCACCGAGAGCGTAACGACCAGCTGTTTTCCCGCCACCTCGCTGCCGTTCACCGCCACAAGCGACGTATCCGGTGGCAGCGTAACCTCCGCTGCACCCGCGGTGACCTGCGCCGCGCCGCGCGGCACGGCCGCCAGCTGCACGGCACCATTATCCATGCGGGCCTCTTTCGCCGTGATTTTCAGCACCCCGTTGTCGCTAAAGCGATACGCTTTATTTCCACGGGCCGGGCCGTCCACCTGCAGACGGATCTTGCGCGCGTCCGGGCAGATCACCGACACCTGGATCTCACGTTCTGACGAGGCATAACCCCGGTACGTTTTTCCGGCAATATCCGTGCTGACCTCGCGCATCGCCTCCCGACGTAGCAGACCATTATTGATACTCTTTACTGACGAAACCACCTGACACTCTTCTTCTGCCAGGACGAAGGGAGCATGGCTGAGGGCGACGCAGGCCAGCAGCAGTAAGCACGTGCGATGAATAATCAGAGACATTTTCCGTTTATCTCCTCGTAGAATTGAGTGGGATCCGCTTCCGGCAAGGTGAAACTCAGCGTGCAACGGCCAGTATCCTGCTTCGCATACAGCGTCTGGCTGGCGGAAATATCATTTAGGAAAATGATGCCGTCTTCCGGTGCAGAGGTGATGTACTCCCCTTTCCCGTTCACGACAGAGACGCCTTTCGGTAACGGCGTACCGTCCGCGCGCGTAATGTTCAGCAGCACGCGGCGCTGGCTCAGCGTGGTGAACTTCCAGTGAGCAAATGCTCCGTGGGAGGCCTTCAGCGACGCATGACCGTTGCTGACGTCCACATTGCCCGGCAGGCTTTGGGTATCTATTTCAACCGTACTTTCGCTGAACGGTGTCAGGGCGGGCACAACCGCTCTGCCCCATTTGTCCGTCCAGACATTACCGCGCGGGGTACCTATCGCCACCCCGGCAACGGGCTTGTCCAGCGCCACTACCGCATAGGTATCTGTTACCGGATAAGGTGAGAAGGTGACGCCATCACCGTGCGCGACAATGCCGCCGCTCAGCGCGATCGAGGAGTTACGGTTACTTTCATTGTCACCGCCAATCCCCAACGCGAGCGTGGTGTAGTGCAGGTTACTGTTCAGCGAACCATCCCAGTTGGTTACGCTGTCATCGTGATCCTGAGAGACGCCCACCGTGTAGGTGTTTTCATCGTTAAATGACCCCATGGCGCGGGTCCCGTAAGAGGCTTTGCCCTCGTTTTCACGGTACCAGCTGTTGGTGGACACGCCGGTGCGGCCCAGCGGCACAGAGACGTTCACATAAAACATATCGCTGTCGCTGGTGTACTTATCACCGTGGCTGATGTCTGATTCCCAGTTTACGCTGACGTTAAAATAGCGGAACGACCGCGACCATGACGAAATGATGCGGCGGCTGTCGTATTCGCTGTTCCAGGTCTGGTTGTTGTAATAGCTCAGAGAGAAACGGCCCAGCGTCGGGTTCGACCAGCTCACGCCAACGTTGGTGTCGTATTTCGTGGTCGAGTAGTCATCGTCATCGCTGTATAACTCCTGCATTTCACGATACTTCGGCGTACCGTAGCTCCCGCCAAGGGACAGGCCGAGCCCCCACGGTAAGGCGTAGCCGAGATCCAGCGTGGTTTTGTTACCGTCGGTTTGCGAGAGGTTATCAATGGAGCCGAGAAAACCCAGCGAGGCATACATATGCTGCATCGGCACGGTGTCAATGTTGGCGGAGAAACCGTAATAGTGGTTATCTGCCATCACCATGCCGGCGAGAAAGTTCATCCGGTTATTAATGGACCAGCCGTTTGATGCGGCGACAATCCACGGCTGCGTAAAGTTTGTCTCCATGTCCTCTGCACGCCCGACGGCCAGTGAAAACCCCGGCGCGCGGCCCACGTGGTTGCTACGGAAGGTGCTGGCGGAAACCGTAAAATGGCTTTCGCTGCCGTCGGTTTCTGTCACCGTGACCTTTAAATCCGTGTTCAGGTTAGCAACCGGCACATCGCTTAAGGTGAACGGCCCGGCTGGCACCAGCGTGGAGAAGATCAGCTGTCCACCCTGGCGAATGTCCACGCGCGCCTGGGCGTTGCGGGCAATACCGCTTACCTCAATACCGCTGCTGTAGCCCGGCAGGAGAGCGTTATCCGGCATCATCTGTACGCCATAGATCCCGGGGATACTGAAGCGGCTGTTGGCGATGTTAATTTGCCCGCCCTGCACCATCACGCCGTAGTCGGTAAAGGTGCGTTGTGCGTAGGTGTAGAGCGAGTCGCTCTCGAACGACATGTCGCTGCCGTCGCTGATAAACTGCGAACTGCGCACAATCCAGTCGCCTGCGTTAAAGCCAAATTCAAACGAAGACTGAAAACGATCGGACTTATCATCATCAAAGTCGTAATGGGTGCCAAACATGGAGTAGTTCAGCATAGCCGCGCGTCCGCCACGCACGTCAGCCACCTGGCGGCCACTTTCCGGGTTAATGGCCTCCGGCGGAACAACCAGTGAAATTTCGTCTACGTCTGGAGAAGTGACGACCGTTGCGTTTTTCCAGTACTGGTGAATTGAAGGGCACGTTTCACGCTTGAGTTTTTTATATAACCCGACGGCGTCCAGAAATTCCCCATCAATACACGGAAGACCTTCATCATTAAATTTCACGGGCATAATGCCGCGCTTTTTGCCGTTAATAAGCACGGTGACATTATGGTAACCCGGCATGAATCGCGGGGCGACGGCATAATAGTCAGCAATAGCCGGATCGAGGCCATTCTCTTTTAACGCCTGGGTATCGAAAAACGCTCTTGCCAGCTCCATAGCGGGCACTGCCGTTGGCAGAATTTCTGCACGAATTCCGAATGCCACCGCGCTCAGGCAAAATGCCAGCGCACCTGTTTTACAGGGGGAAATTTTCATGGCCACTCCGTCGGGTATTATTATTTTACTTCAGCAACGTAAGAACTGGCTTTATAGCCAAAGCGGGTAGCAGGATATATTTCTACCTTGTTATTCTGCCCGGATATTTTGTTTTCTGACGTCGCTATCATCGTCTGGCCGGGAAGAATATAGCTTTTGTCAAATTTGACCTTAATTCGTGACGGTAATAATGTGGCGTTTTGCTCCATACGCACCACATAAGGCGTATCGTTTACCACCGTCAGGTTGCCATTTTTAATCTGCCAGCGCAGATCTTTCCACGGCTCCATATTCACGTCGAGACCCGCCGGGTGAATAATGACCGGGAGATTCTGGCTGAACACCATTTTCACTTTATTCTGCTCTCGTTGCGGAATAGTGGAAAAAATGACGCGTTTTAAGTGTTCTGTTTTTAATTTTTCCGCGCTGTCTTTTAAGACAAAGCGGACACGCTGCGTTTTACCGGCATTTACACGCACCACCGGTTGAGTAACAATAACACCGGGTGTGGGATCATCCGGTAAATCGACAATACGGGTATAAAGAAGCTGGGCGGTATCGTCGCTATTTTTCACATCCATGCTCGCTCCCCGCTCGTCTTCGTTAATCAACAGCAGGGAAGTATCTGGCACCATACCGGCGGCAAATGTCTGCAACGACGAAAGCAGGCAAACGCAGAGCAACGTTTTTTTAGAGAGAATCATAATATTAGTCCGTTAATATTGATGGAAACTGCTCCCCTAATCAGAGGAGCAGTGAATTATCAGCACTGTGATAATCAGAGGTAAACCAGCTCAACGTTGGTTAAACCGTCCAGCGTCACTTCATCCGTGACGTTTAAATCGTTGGTTGGGTTGATTGTGGCGCTCACAGCAACCTTAAAGTTGATCTTGCTTTCTGCAGAAGGCGCGCCACTCGTTTTATCTGAAGCAAAGGCATAAATTTCAGAATTGTCACTGTAAATTTGCATATAGTCGGCGCCTCTAACAACCCAGCCTTTTCCACCATCTATACTCGCCAATGGATAAAGCGGGTCCCCATTACTGTTAGTGTTTGCACCTTGAGTACGGAATAACGCTAATGCATAGGCACCAATTTTTTTATCGTTATACATTCCCAGACCAAACACAGTAGATGGCGAACCGGTAAAGCCATTACCCATTACGACTTTTTCAGTGGGTGAAGAGTCATCACGCGAATCGGTAAACTTCACAGCAACACGCGTGGCTTCTTCACAGGTAATGGCAACAGGAATTTCTTTCATTTCCGTCAGCGGGGTCATGCTGGTCGAGTTGAGTGAGGCAACCTTCATGGTACCAAAGTCAGCCACACCGCCACCGCTTGGGAAGGCTGGAGTGCATGAGGATGGAAGGATTTTACCTGTTACTTTAATATCAATGCTTTGTGCAGCCATAGCTGTATTAACCGACATGGCTAACGCTGTAACCAGCATTCCTTTTTTGATCAATGCGTTCATTCAATTTCCTTATTAAGGTGAAATACAAAAGAAAGCCAAATGCCAACATTTGGCCGAGGGTATCGATAAGCAATATTAATTGCCGGAAAATACCAGCATCAATAACCGCTATCAATTGTCTGACCCATCTTTAGGATTTAGACCTGAGGAATTCCTTAACTATTAAGATCAATTATTTGGAATATGAATGTAAATAGCGCCAGCGGCTTAAAAGCATTGAAGGGAATTATGTTATCGACAGTCTTATCAGACAAATTATTTAAGAGGGTTATTTAACGATAAGCGTTAAACAGGAATAACAATTGAGAAGAGGGGGGGAAGTATCGCCTTTGCAAGCGAGAAGCAGGATGGCTTTATGTTTACACCTGTCCCCGCTCCGAAGAGCAAGGGACAGTGGCAACACAACTTATTTGTTCAGTTCCGCGGTCATATGTACGCGGTTACCAGAGAATGCCTGAGTAATTTTGTAAGAGGACGCGCCCGCTTCCTGAGCCTGAGCAGCGATTTTCGCTTCTGCGCCATCCAGCGTGGAGGCGGAAGCGGTGACAGTCTGAGCAGCGAAAGAACCGAATGAAGCAGCCAGAGCGATTACAGCGACAAAAGTTTTGATGCTTTTCATGATATAAACCCTTTCGTTAAGTTGTTTTGGTAAGGCACCGTGCCTTGATGAGATAAATACTAGACCTCATAACCGACAACTAAAAGCGGAAGGATTTGCTATTATTATTCAAAATTACTGATCAACAATTAAACGCTGAGGATGCGTGTAAACGGTAGCCCTTCCCGGTTTGCAGAAGCCGACCAGCGTCAGGTTACAACGCTCTGCCACCTCTACCGCCAGCGTCGTCGCCGCCGATACCGCAAACAGGATTTCGACGCCGCACATTGCAGACTTTTGCACCATCTCGTAGCTGGCGCGGCTGGAAACCAGCGCTGCGCCGTGCTGCCAGAGATCGCTCTCCCGCGCCCGACGCCCCATCAGTTTATCCAGTGCCACGTGACGTCCCACGTCTTCATGCCCACCGGCGATCTCGCCTGATGGCAGAACCCATGCCGCCGCATGCGTACAGCCGCTCAACTGACCGATGGGCTGCACGTCGTTGAGGTGGGCAAGCGCGTGGTCGAGGTTGGCCAGATTGAAGGTCTGCGTAAAGGGCAGCGGCGCGACAGGTTTGCCGATATCGTTCAGTTGCTCAACGCCACAGACGCCGCACCCTGTTCGCCCGGCCAACGCGCGACGACGCTCCTTCAGCCCCATAAAGCGACGACTGGAGAGTTCGATCTGCACTTCCAGACCGTTGCAGGCCTGAACCACATCCATGCCGTAAATGTCCTGCGGATGCGCAATGATGCCTTCCGAGAGCGAAAACCCGATGGCGAACAGTTCAAGATCTTTTGGCGACGCCATCATCACAACGTGCGAGATGCCGTTGTACACCAGGGCGACGGGAACTTCTTCCGCCAGAAAATCGGGCGTGGCGTGGGTAATGTGAGGGGGTCGATGTACCGACAGCTCCACAATGCCTGCTGGCAGCGGTGACGAGTGGGTAGCACGGTTTTGTTTAGACACAACGGTTTTCCTGAACAACCACGGAGGTGAGCCTGCTATTGCAGCATAAACCACAGGCCTTACGCATAGTATGGATCAACTTTTCAGCACCAAACCGCCTCAAGTTTACCTACTCATTCTGGAGAGGTGCAACCGGCGCCATGCTACACCCCTGTAACATGCGGGGTTAATAATGTGATTGATATCACACTTTATAATCAACACGGTGATAATACGTTCACTTTGTATTAACGCCATTGGAACAGGCGTACCGACATTGTGGTATTCTGGTGATATCCCCCGGAGAAATGAGGGATTAACGCAAATTTTTCTCCTTTGCGGTCATTATTCAACCGCGAAGTCAAAACTACATATGTAAGCAATGTCGAAACAAGGAGTGACCCATGCAGGTCAGCAGAAGGCAGTTCTTTAAGATCTGCGCTGGCGGTATGGCAGGCACCACGGCAGCGGCACTGGGCTTTGCGCCTGGCGTAGCGCTGGCGGAAACGCGGCAGTATAAACTGCTGCGCACCCGTGAAACCCGTAATACCTGTACGTACTGCTCTGTCGGTTGCGGGCTGTTAATGTATAGCCTCGGCGACGGTGCTAAAAACGCCAAAGCGTCTATCTTCCACATCGAAGGCGACCCGGACCACCCGGTCAACCGCGGCGCGCTGTGCCCGAAAGGGGCCGGTCTGGTGGACTTTATCCACTCCGAAAGCCGTCTGAAATTCCCGGAATATCGCGCGCCTGGCTCTGATAAATGGCAGCAAATCAGCTGGGAAGAAGCATTTGACCGCATCGCTAAACTGATTAAAGAAGACCGCGATGCCAACTTTATTGCGAAGAACGCCGACGGCGTGACGGTCAACCGCTGGCTCTCCACCGGGATGCTGTGTGCATCGGCTTCCAGTAACGAAACCGGCTATTTAACTCAGAAATTCACGCGCGCACTCGGTATGCTCGCGGTCGACAACCAGGCGCGTGTCTGACACGGACCAACGGTAGCAAGTCTTGCTCCAACATTTGGTCGCGGTGCGATGACCAACCACTGGGTCGACATCAAGAACGCCAACCTCATTGTGGTGATGGGCGGTAACGCCGCTGAAGCGCACCCTGTCGGGTTCCGCTGGGCGATGGAAGCCAAAATCCACAACGGTGCGAAACTGATTGTGATCGATCCCCGCTTTACGCGTACAGCGTCAGTGGCGGATTTCTACACCCCTATTCGTTCAGGTACTGACATCACTTTCCTGTCAGGCGTATTGCTGTACCTGATGACTAACGAAAAATACAACCGCGAATACACCGAAGCCTATACCAACGCCAGCCTGATCGTGCGTGAGGATTACCACTTCGAAGATGGCCTGTTCAGCGGCTACGACGCCGAAAAACGCAAGTACGACAAAACCAGCTGGAACTACGAGCTGGACGAGAACGGCTTTGCGAAGCGCGACACCACCCTGCAACACCCGCGCTGCGTGTGGAACCTGCTGAAAGAGCACGTTTCTCGCTATACGCCGGACGTTGTTGAGAACATCTGTGGTACGCCAAAGGCTGACTTCCTGAAGGTCTGCGAGCTTATCGCCGAAACCAGTGCGAAAGACAAAACCGCGTCGTTCCTGTATGCCCTCGGCTGGACGCAACACTCCATTGGTGCGCAGAACATCCGTACCATGGCGATGGTTCAGCTGCTGCTCGGCAACATGGGGATGGCAGGCGGCGGCGTGAACGCCCTGCGCGGTCACTCCAACATTCAGGGTCTGACCGACCTCGGCCTGCTGTCACAAAGCCTGACGGGTTATATGAACCTGCCAAGCGAGAAACAACCGGACCTGCAAACCTACCTGACGGCCAGCACGCCAAAACCGCTGCTTGAAGGCCAGGTGAACTACTGGGGCAACTATCCGAAGTTCTTCGTCTCGCTGATGAAAGCCTTCTACGGCGACAAAGCGACGGCGGAAAATAGCTGGGGCTTTGACTGGCTGCCGAAGTGGGACAAAGGTTACGACGTTCTGCAGTACTTCGAGATGATGCACCAGGGTCAGGTCAACGGCTACATTTGCCAGGGCTTTAACCCGGTCGCCTCGTTCCCGAACAAGAACAAGGTTGTCGAGTCGCTGTCGAAACTGAAGTTCCTGATTACCATCGACCCGCTCAACACCGAGACCTCTACCTTCTGGCAGAACCACGGTGAATCGAACGACGTCGATCCGTCAAAAATTCAGACCGAAGTGTTCCGTCTGCCATCAACCTGCTTCGCGGAAGAGAACGGTTCTATCGTCAACTCTGGCCGCTGGCTGCAGTGGCACTGGAAAGGTGCGGACGCCCCGGGCATCGCCATGAACGACGGCGAGATCCTGGCCGGTATCTTCTTACGCCTGCGTAAGATGTACGCGGCAGAAGGCGGCGCGAACCCGGAACCGGTTCTGAACATGACCTGGAACTACTCGACGCCGGAGAATCCATCCCCGGAAGAAGTGGCGATGGAGAGCAACGGTAAGGCGCTGGCGGACGTTATCGACCCGGCCACCGGTACCGTGCTGGCGAAGAAAGGCGATCAGCTCAGCACCTTCGCGCACCTGCGTGATGACGGCACCACCTCAAGCGGTTGCTGGATCTTTACCGGTAGCTGGACGCCGAAAGGCAACCAGATGGCCAACCGCGATAACGCTGACCCATCGGGCCTTGGCAATACGCTGGGCTGGGCATGGGCATGGCCGCTTAACCGCCGCATTCTCTATAACCGTGCCTCCGCTGACCCGCAGGGTAACCCGTGGGATCCGAAGCGTCAGCTTCTGAAATGGGACGGCGCGAAATGGGGCGGCGTGGATATTCCGGACTACAGCACTGCCGCACCAGGCAGCGATGTCGGGCCGTTTATCATGCAGCCTGAAGGGATGGGACGCCTGTTTGCCATCGATAAAATGGCGGAAGGGCCGTTCCCGGAACACTACGAGCCGTTTGAAACGCCGCTGGGTACTAACCCGCTGCACCCGAACGTGGTCTCTAACCCGGCTGCCCGTATCTTTAAAGGCGACTTTGAAGCGCTGGGTAAAAAAGACAAGTTCCCGTATGTGGGCACCACTTACCGTCTGACCGAGCACTTCCACTACTGGACCAAGCACGCGCTGCTTAACGCCATCGCGCAGCCGGAACAGTTTGTGGAGATCGGCGAGAAGCTGGCGAACAAGCTCGGCATTGCCCATGGCGATACCGTGAAGGTCTCCTCCAACCGTGGCTATATCAAGGCCAAGGCGGTAGTGACCAAGCGTATTCGCACGCTGAACGTTCACGGTCAGCAGGTGGATACCATCGGTATTCCGATTCACTGGGGTTATGAGGGCGTGGCGAAGAAAGGTTTCATTGCGAACACCCTGACGCCATTCGTCGGTGATGCGAACACGCAGACGCCGGAGTTTAAGGCCTTCCTCGTGAACGTGGAAAAGGTGTAACGGAGACGACTTATGGCTTATCAATCTCAGGACATTATTCGTCGTTCCGCGACTAACGGTTTCACGCCCGCGCCTCAGGCGCGGGACCACCAGCAGGAAGTGGCGAAGCTTATCGACGTTACCACCTGTATCGGCTGTAAAGCCTGTCAGGTGGCCTGTTCAGAGTGGAACGACCTCCGTGACGAAGTGGGTCACAACGTCGGGGTGTACGACAACCCGGCCGACCTGACCGCCAAGTCCTGGACGGTAATGCGTTTCTCTGAAGTGGAGCAGAACGACAAACTGGAATGGCTTATCCGCAAAGACGGCTGTATGCACTGTGCGGATCCGGGCTGCCTGAAGGCGTGTCCGTCAGAAGGGGCTATCATTCAGTATGCCAACGGCATTGTCGACTTCCAGTCCGAGCAGTGCATCGGCTGCGGCTACTGCATCGCGGGCTGCCCGTTTGACGTGCCGCGACTGAACCCGGAAGACAACCGCGTCTACAAATGTACGCTGTGCGTTGACCGCGTGAACGTTGGCCAGGAGCCAGCCTGCGTGAAAACCTGTCCAACCGGCGCCATCCACTTTGGCTCCAAAGAGGATATGAAAACGCTGGCGGCCGAACGCGTGGGTGAACTGAAAACCCGTGGTTACGATAACGCTGGCCTGTACGATCCGGCCGGTGTGGGCGGTACGCACGTGATGTACGTGTTGCACCATGCCGACAAGCCGAATCTGTATCACGGCCTGCCGGAGAACCCGGAAATCAGCGCCACCGTGAAGTTCTGGAAAGGCATCTGGAAACCGCTGGCAGCGGTAGGCTTTGCTGCCACCTTCGCAGCGAGCATCTTCCACTACGTCGGCGTCGGTCCGAACCGCGCGGAAGAGGAAGACGACAACCTGCATGAAGAGAAAGACGAGGTGCGCAAATGAAAAAACGTGACACCATCGTGCGCTACACCGCGCCGGAACGCATCAACCACTGGGTCACCGCCTTCTGCTTTATGCTGGCGGCGATAAGCGGGCTGGGGTTCTTCTTCCCGTCCTTCAACTGGCTGATGCAGATACTGGGTACGCCACAGCTGGCGCGCATCCTTCACCCGTTCGTGGGTGTGGTGATGTTTGCCTCGTTTATCATCATGTTTTTCCGTTACTGGCACCATAACCTAATCAATCGGGATGATATCTTTTGGGCGAAGAATATTCGTAAGATCGTCGTCAACGAGGAAGTGGGTGACACCGGGCGTTATAACTTCGGCCAGAAGTGCGTATTCTGGGCGGCGATTATCTTCCTGGTCCTGTTGCTGGTGAGCGGCGTGATCATCTGGCGTCCGTACTTTGCGCCTGCTTTCTCAATCCCGGTGATCCGATTCGCGCTGATGCTGCATTCATTTGCCGCAGTGGCGTTAATTGTGGTTATCATGGTGCATATTTACGCCGCCCTCTGGGTGAAAGGCACCATTACCGCGATGGTGGAAGGATGGGTAACCAAAACGTGGGCGAAGAAACATCACCCGCGTTGGTACCGTGAAGTCCGCCAGAAACAGGAAAAGTCATCTGAATGAGTATTCGCATAATCCCGCAAGATGAGCTGGGGTCGAGCGAGAAACGCACGGCGGAATATATTCCGCCGTTGTTATTCCCCAGACTCAAGAACCTCTACAACCGCCGTGCAGAGCGCCTGCGCGAGCTGGCAGAGAACAACCCGCTGGGCGATTTTCTGCGTTTTGCCGCGCTGGTTGCCCATGCGCAGGAAGTGGTGCTGTACGACCACCCGCTGCAAATGGATCTGACTGCGCGCATCAAAGAAGCCAGTGAGCAGGGCAAGCCGCCGCTGGATATTCACGTCCTGCCGCGTGACAAGCACTGGCATAAGCTGCTGCATTCTCTGATTGCCGAGCTGAAGCCCGAGATGAGCGGCACCGCGCTGGCGGTCATTGAGAACCTGGAAAAAGCCTCCGATCAGGAGCTGGAAGAGATGGCGAGCGCGCTGTTTGCCTCTGACTTCTCGCTGGTCAGCAGCGATAAAGCGCCGTTTATCTGGGCTGCGCTGTCGCTCTACTGGGCGCAAATGGCCAGTCTGATCCCCGGTAAAGCGCGCGCCGAATACGGCGAAGCGCGCCAGTTCTGTCCGGTGTGTGGCTCAATGCCAGTCTCCAGCATGGTACAAATCGGCACCACCCAGGGGCTGCGCTACCTGCATTGCAACCTGTGTGAAACCGAGTGGCATGTGGTGCGCGTGAAATGCAGCAACTGCGAGCAGACCCGCGATCTGAACTACTGGTCACTGGAAAATGAAGACGCGGCGGTAAAAGCCGAAAGTTGCGGCGATTGCGGTACGTATCTGAAGATTCTGTATCAGGAAAAAGACCCGAAAGTTGAAGCGGTGGCCGACGATCTCGCCTCGCTGATTCTGGACGCCAAAATGGAGCAGGAGGGCTTTGCCCGTAGCTCTATCAACCCGTTCCTGTTCCCGGGTGAAGGGGAGTAATCTCCTGTAATAGTGCCGGGCGGCGCAAGCTTGCCCGGCCTACAGTTGATAAGGCGTAACGACCTCATCAATACCCGAAAAATCTTTCGTATTTCGAGAAATCAACGGACATTTTCTGCTCTGGGCTGTGGCCAGAATGATGGCATCAGGCAGTTTCATTCCATGCTTTTCACGCAGTAAAACGCTTCTTTCCGCGATATCCCGAGACACATCAATAATTTCGAAAGCGCCCATCACGGCTGCCGTTTTCGCTTCATGACCATGCCTGCGTGCGCCCACCATCACCTCCATCCAGGTAATTAAGCTAATGGCTCGATGTGACGCGGCATGATCAATCGCATCCGCAGCTTCGACACGGTTGTTGAAGAGATCAATGAGAATATTGGTATCAAACACGGCCATATTATTCAAGATCACCATTCCTCACGCAGCTTACGTTCATACTCCAGTCCGTCTTCTTTCTTGTCTCCCCACAAGCCAAGCGCAGCGCGGATAACAGACGAACTCTGCTGGTCGAGATACAGCTCTATCGCCTCCCGTAGCAGCTCAGCGCGCGGCTGATTTCGCAGTTGCTTGAGGTTATCCAGCCGTTGAATCACGTCATCAGATAAATCGATCAGTATTCTGCCCATATCCAGTTCCGCCAAAACACTCATATATCACCTTAGTATATCATCTGCGGTTAATTTTCAGGCAAAATACACCTTATCAATTTAGGGTTAAAGGGCATTTTTTCGAGAGTAATCAATTTTGCGAGCCGCTTTCCATATCGTTCGCATCCTCAGATTTCGCTGTTTTCATCTGCACTAAATCAGGCTATAAATCTGTATATACATACAGCAAAAGGACATCACCATGGCACTGGAAAAGGGTATTGATAAGCTTGTGCAGGATTTTATCGCTGCAGGCCGACCTGGCGCACGTAAGCAGAGTATTGATGACCGGAGAGCCGGATATGTAGCCAGCACTGTACTTGCCAGCGAGACCGAAACCCGCGTGCAGGTTGAAACGCTTGTCATTGATGGCCTTACCTTTCGGGTATTCTCGCCTCTCAATGTCGCTGAAACGTTACCTTGTGCCCTCTACTACCATGGCGGTTGTTTTGTCAGCGGTGGGTTTGCAACCCATGACAATCAGCTCCGCCAGCTGGCGTTTTACGGTCAGTGTCGGGTGGTTGCGGTTCAGTACAGGCTGGCACCGGAGCATACTTTCCCCGCTGCGCATGATGATGCAGAGAGAGCGGCGGAGCTTGTCTGGCAAAATGCAGAAAAAGTCGGTGTGGATAAAAACCGGATTACGCTTTGTGGTGACAGTGCAGGCGGCCATCTGGCGCTGGTCACCGCGCTGCGGCTCAAGGCTAAAACACAGTGGAATCCGGCCCAGCTTATCCTTATTTACCCTATGCTCGACGCCACAGCCAGCTTTGCAAGCTACACCCATAATGGGCAGGACTACGTTATCACGCGCGATACGCTGCTGAGTGGTTATGACATGTACCTGGCAGAGACAGACCGCCGGGACCCTGAAGCCAGCCCACTCTGGCGGGATGATTTCAACGGCCTGCCGCCGGTACACATTATTACCGCCGAGTACGATCCGCTATGCGACGAGGGTCAGGCGCTTTATCAACATATGACAGAACAAGGGGTTATTTGCACAGCGCAGCATTGGCTGGGTGTCATCCACGGCTTCTTCCAGCTTGCCGGCGTCAGTCCATCAGCGCGAGACGTTCTTCGGGACATCGCCTGGCGGATCAACTCCGCCCGGCGATAACAACGGGGAACCTTATTCCTCTTCGTTCCCGCCCTCTTCATACGCGCCAAACGGCTTCGCAGGCAGAACGATATAGGTACCTTCAAACACCGCGCCTGGGGTTTCATCGCCAAAGAGTTCAACCTGCATCTGTACACGGGCTTTGCGGCCGCGCGCCAGGCGGTCGAGATCGCCCCCCAAAGAGCCGAGATCGGCCACTGCGCTCGGTTTGCCGCTTATGGGGGCGCTGTAGCGAATATGGGCATCAGCCAGAATGATCGTGCCGCCAAGGTGGCGTTCACGCAGCATCAGCCAGATAAGCCCCCAGCCGGTGAGCGTGGCGAGCGAAAACAGGCTGCCGGCAAATAGCGTGTGGTGCGGGTTCTGGTTGCCGGTTTCCGGCATGGTGGTAATGAATTTTTGCCCGGTGTACTGCTGAATACGCACCCCCATCTTTTCACTCAGAGGGATGTGCTGATACCAGGCCTGCTGAAGCTGTCCGCACCAGTCCGCGCGGTGGAGAATATCATCCAGCGTGGCGATGGGTTTAATCATCAAAAAGTGGCGAATCGGCGTGGTTTGCGGGGTCGTAATTTCCCCCTGATTAACAAAACCGAGTTTGGCGAAGAACTCAACGGCATCTTCGCGGGCGCTACAGGTCACGCGTTTAACGCCTTCCTGACGGGCCACTGACTCCAGGGTCATGGCCATCAGCGTACCTAACCCTTTGTCCTGCACGGAGGGATGAACCGCCATAAAACGAATAGAGGCTTCGTTATCGGCATTAATATACAGACGCCCGACGGCAACGAGGTTACCCTCTTCGTCCATCACCATCTGATGATGTGCCATGGCGTCCCAGGCGTCGCGTTCAGACCCTTTAGGCTGATGTAATGGCTTGCGCAGCATTTCCCAGCGGAACTGGTAATAGGCTTCTAACTCTTCTTCCGTTTGCGGTACTCGAAGGTGATACATAGCTGTACTCTCTCTTGTTACCCGCGGCCACGCCGCCAGTTGGCTCATACCTGGAGCCAGAATGTGACGGGGCCATCGTTCACCAGCGATACCTGCATATCTGCAGCAAATCGTCCGGTTTGCGTATTCATTTCCTGTTGGCGACAACGCTCAACAAAGTACTCGTAAAGCGCTTCTGCCCGATCCGGGGCCGCACCTTTTGAGAAACTCGGGCGCATGCCGCGTTCGGTATCGGCGGCCAGCGTAAACTGGGAAACCACCAGCACGCTTCCGCCCGATTGCTGGACGTTAAGGTTCATCTTGCCTTCCGCATCACTGAAGATACGGTAGCCCAGCACGCGTTCACATAAGCGGTTGGCTTTTTGTTCGTCGTCATCCTTTTCGACACCTAACAACACTAAAAGTCCTGGGCCAATTTCACCCGTCACCTCTCCCTCCACGGTGACGCTGGCACGGGTTACGCGCTGTATCAATGCAATCATGGTTGGTCTGCTTCTTGTTGTTTTTCAGCTTCTGCTGCTTTTTTAAGTTCGCGGTATACGCCGAGAGTGACAGTTATTTCCGCACCAAGCAAGACGATACACCAGGTCCAGTAAACCCAGACAAACAAAATGGGGATCACCGCCAGTACGCCATAAATGAGCTGATAGGAGGGGAACATGGTGATGTAAAGGGCAAACCCTTTTTTGCCCAGTTCGAAGAGTACCGCTGCCACCAGTGCGCCAACAACCGCATCA
Source organism: Enterobacter cloacae complex sp. SHL021 (assembly GCF_049237765.1). Lineage (NCBI taxonomy): Bacteria > Pseudomonadati > Pseudomonadota > Gammaproteobacteria > Enterobacterales > Enterobacteriaceae > Enterobacter > Enterobacter cloacae complex sp. SHL021. Next base: position 82,268 of record NZ_JBMKJG010000017.1, read on the forward strand.
CGGTTCGGCACGCGCGTGGTCGGCACCACACTGTAGAGCAGCCAGAAAGAGAGCCACGATAAAATCAGCGGGAAGATACGCAACACGTTATCAATGGCACCGTTGAGATCGCTGGCCCAGCGCAGGGAGAGCAGATAGGAGCTAATCGCCAGGCTCGCCCCCGCCAGCAACGGGCCGAGAGTTAAAATCATCCAGTAAACAGCAAAGGAGTAGACCTTCGGGCGGACTTTTTTACTCCGCCAGATCGTATTAAGCGCACTGTCGATGGAGTACATCAGCAGAAGCGCGGTGACGATAAGCCCGCACGCCCCCACTGCCGTCATCTTGCTGGAGTTTGCGACAAACTGTTCAATGTAGTTCTGGATCACATCGCCAGTGGCAGGAATAAAATTCGCAAAGACGAAGTGACGCAGCTGCAGGCTGACCTCTGCAAACATGGGAAAAGCGGAAAAAAGGGCAAAAATAACCGCCACCAGCGGTACCAGGGAGAGCAACGACACGTAGGCGAGGTTACCCGCCAGCGTGGTCATGTTGTCCTCATCAATACGGTGCCAGAGGAGTTTTAGCCAGGCCCTGAGCGGGCGAGTATGGTGCGTGGCTTTTTGATGAACGGTTTTTAGCATAACTGCTTCGCAAAGTAGTTCGGTATCGTCTCTTTTCCGGTCACCAGAATTGACGTAATACCCAACTGGTTAGCTCCCTCTATATTATCGGCATTGTCATCGAAAAAGACCGCATCGGACGCGGAGAATCCTTCCGCTTGCAGTACCGCCTGATAAATCCGCGCTTCGGGTTTACGCATCCCCATCTCCTGCGAGAGGTAGATTTTATCTGCTGCGGCCTTAACTTCTGGATATTCTTCAGGCCAGAACGTGGTGTGCAGGCGGTTGGTGTTCGACAGCACGACGACCCGGTGACCCTGCTCGCGAAGTTTATGCATGATGTCGATAACCTCAGGGCGGATAGCGACAAATACAGCCTGCCAGCCGTGGGAGAACTGTTCGTAGCTTAACGGCAGATCCATTTCATGGCACAGACGTTCAGCAAACACTTCGTCGCTGATCTCACCCCGTTCATGCTGATGGAATGTCTCGCCCATGGCGAAACTCTGTTTTAACGTCGCCAGCGGGACACGGCTAAAATCGCTCCATGCGCCCAGCACCCGATTGAAATCGATATCGACGATTACATTTCCTAAGTCAAAGATATAAAGCATGTTTATCTCCTGCTCGCCGTGGAAAAGTAACTGTAGCGGGAAAGATAAGGTTTGGCTATGCGCCAGATTCAGCTTAAAGAAAGGAACGGCCCGAAGGGATTTTCGGGCCGTCAGAAAGGTTATCCAGCCTGCTGCTCGTCGCCTGTGCTGACTTCGACAACTTCTACCTTGCTGAATTTGAGATGGTTATGTAGCGCAGAGCCGGGCAGTTCATCGGTAAAGAGCGCCGTTGCCTGCGCCACGTTGCCAATTTCCACGGCGGCAGAGGCGGTGTATTTCGTATGATCGGCCGCCAGTAAAATATGTCTGGCATGAGCCATCATCGTTTTCACCACGCTGGCTTCATTGACGTCAAACTCCATCATCGCGCCGTCGTGTTCAATCGCCCCCACGCTGGTCACCAGATAATCCGCCCGAAAGCCAGACACGAACGCCGTCGCCGCCGGACCGATAATGCCGCCGTTATGTGGACGCAGCGTACCGCCGGGCACCATCACCTCAAAACGCGGATTTTTATAGAGGATGTGTGCCACCCGCAGACTGTTAGTGATGATACGCAGATGGTTATGGTTGAGCAGTGCACGGGCCACGTGCTCCACGGTCGTGCCAATGGTGATGAAAATAGTCGAACCATCAGGAATATAGTCGGCAATTGCTTCGGCAATCGCCCGCTTCTCTTCAGTCAGCGACACTTCGCGCTGCTCAAAGGCCGTGTTCACCACGCTGGATGCCCTGCCCGCACCGCCATGATGTCGCGTAATCAGTCCCTGTTCGCTCAGCTTGCGGATATCCCGGCGCACGGTTTGCGTCGAGACGTCCAGCAGCTGCGCCAGTTCATCAATGTTCATATATCCGCGATCGGCTATCAGCGTCAGCAGCTGATCGTGACGCGGGTTGCCGGTCAGTTCGGTAAGGCTCATGGGCTGTCCTCTGAAAACCATCACGCCCCGCATTTTATACAAAAAGTGACAAAAAAGAGCGGGTTTGATCACAGTCGGGTATACCTGCGCGACCGCCGGGCTGAGTACATTTCAGCGCGGCGACGGCGCTGGCGAAACGCACGGCTTGCGCTGGAGATAACCGTTGCGCCAGGCTGACCGCCAGGGCACCGTGGAAAACATCCCCCGCCCCGGTGGTATCAACCACCTCGACCTCAAAACCCGGCTGATGGCACAGGGCACCGTTCTCCAGCCAAAAGCAGCCGTCCCGGCCCTGCGTGACATAGACATGTCCATTTGTGAGCGTTTGTGCTTTTTTAAGCGCACCTTCCGTTTCCTCAAGATGGCTTACCCGACGCAGCCCCGGCGCGGAAAAGGCAGCATGATCGCTGAGGGCGATAAGTTCCGCGATGTCCTGAGGGGTTGTATCCGCATCGAGCAACGTTGTGACGCCTTGCTGGCGGGCAAGGGTAAACGCCTGCTTCGCCCCTTCATGCCAGCGCACATCGGCTAAAACAATGTCCCATTGCGAGAAGTCGATACCCTGCAGCCAGTCTGCCGCAGCGGGAAGATCGGGGCTGGGATAGTTCGCGATGATGCGTTCCCCGCTGCCGTCCACCAGCACCGCCGATTGTGACGAGCGGGCATCTTTCACTATGCGCGTGTAGCGGGTGTTCACCCCCAGGGATTCCAGCTCCGCAAGCAGCCTTCTGCCGGTATCGTCGTCACCCACCCGGCCAATAAAATCCACGGATGCCCCCAGTTTTGCCGCCGCCACCGCCGCAGTTGCCGCCGGGCCGCCGCCCACTTCCGTATAGTCTTTTGCGACATATTTCCCACCTTCTTTTGGTAAATCATCGAGATACCAGATGCGATCCAGCACGGTTATGCCGACACAAACGATGCGAGTCATGGTGCTTCCTTCTGCAATTTCTGATGCCTTCATTTTAATTTCATCAAATGTTTAAAAAGTGACCCCTGTCAATTTTTTGACTATAAATTACAAATACGATCAAAAACAGACAACATAAACGCGCAAAAATTGACACGATATGACAGGAGAGAGGCATGTCAGCAATCGCATTTATCGGTTTAGGGCAGATGGGCGCGCCAATGGCGAAGAATCTGTTGAAGCAAGGTCACCAGCTTCAGGTCTTTGATGTGAACCCGCAGGCGGTTCAGATCCTGGTGGAGAGCGGCGCGAAGGCGGCGGCAACGCCCGCGCAGGCCGCAACGGATGCCGAGTTCGTCATTACCATGCTGCCCAACGGCGACCTGGTGCGCAGCGTGTTGTTTGGCGAACACGGCGTTTGCGAAGGCTTATCTCGCAACGCGCTGGTGATCGATATGTCGACCATTCATCCCCTGCAAACCGACGCGTTGATCCACGACATGGCCGGGCGTGGCTTCAGCCTGATGGACGTACCTGTCGGGCGCACCTCAGACCATGCCATCGCCGGCACGCTGCTCCTGCTGGCAGGCGGCACGGCGGAGCAGGTTGAGCGCGCCACCCCCGTCTTAATGGCGATGGGCAATGAGCTGATTAACGCCGGCGGGCCGGGCATGGGCATCCGCGTGAAGCTTATCAATAACTACATGAGCATTGCGCTAAACGCCCTGTCCGCCGAGGCGGCCGTGCTGTGTGAAGCGCTCGGTCTCTCCTTTGAGGTGGCGCTCAAGGTCATGAGCGGCACGCCTGCAGGTAAAGGCCATTTCACCACCTCCTGGCCGAACAAGGTGCTGAAAGGGGATCTTTCACCCGCCTTCATGATCGACCTTGCACATAAAGATCTGGGGATCGCCCTGGACGTGGCCAACCAGCTCCACGTTCCGATGCCGCTGGGCGCGGCTTCCCGCGTAGTTTACAACCAGGCACGCGCCGCCGGGCGCGGGCGCGAAGACTGGACAGCCATTCTTGAACAGGTTCGCGCATCTGCCGGGCTGAAAAAATCACACTGATACGAAAGGACTGAGGAATGACGATGTACACCCTGAAAGATATCACCCGACCTTCCGGCGGTTTTGCGATGCTGGCCGTCGATCAGCGCGAAGCGATGCGCCTGATGTTTGCCGCAGCAGGTGCGCCGGTGCCGGTCACGGACCAGCATCTGACGGATTTTAAGGTCAACGCAGCGAAAATTCTGTCGCCGTACGCCTCTGCCATTCTCGTCGACCAGCAGTTCTGTTATCGCCAGATTGTGGAGCAGCAGGCCGTAGCTAAAAGCTGCGCGCTGATTGTGGCGGCCGACGAGTTTATTCCAGGGAACGGTATTCCCGTCGACAGCGTGACGATCGACAAGAACGTCGATGCGCAGGCGGTCAAACGCGATGGCGGCAAGGCGCTGAAATTACTGGTGCTATGGCGTAGCGATGAAGACGCGCAGCAGCGTCTTGAGATGGTGAAGGCATTTAACTCCCTGTGCCACGACAACGGCCTGCTGAGCATTATCGAGCCGGTGGTGCGTCCACCGCGTCGCGGCGCCGGGTTTAACCGCGAACAGGCGATTATCGATGCGGCCAAAGAGCTGGGTGACAGCGGTGCGGACCTCTACAAAGTGGAGATGCCGCTGTTGGGTAAAGGCACGCAGCAGGAACTGCTGGCGGCCTCGCAGAAGCTGAACGAGCACATCGCCATGCCGTGGGTGATCCTCTCCTCCGGCGTGGACGAAAAATTATTCCCGCGCGCCGTGAGCGTTGCCATGCAGGCGGGGGCATCAGGCTTTTTAGCCGGTCGCGCCGTCTGGTCATCGGTGATTGGCCTGCCGGACACCGGGCTGATGCTTCGCGATATTTCCGTACCTAAACTGCAGCGCCTGGGTGAGATCGTCGACGAAATGATGGCTCGCCGTTAAGAAAGGACCCGAACATGAAATGGTTTAACACCCTGAGCCATAACCGCTGGCTCGAACAAGAGACCGACCGCATTCTTGATTTCGGTAAAAACGCAGCCGTACCGACCGGCTTCGGCTGGCTGGGCAATAACGGGCAGGTTCGCAGCGATATGGGCACGCATCTGTGGATCACCGCCCGTATGCTGCACGTTTACGCGGTGGCGGCGAACATGGGTCGTCCCGGTGCGTATGCCCTGGTTGAGCACGGCATTAATGCCCTGAACGGCCCGCTGCGCGACAAACAGTACGGCGGCTGGTACGCCTGTGTTAACGATGAAGGCGTGGTGGATGCCTCCAAGCAGGGCTATCAGCACTTCTTCGTACTGCTGGGCGCGGCGAGCGCCGTCACCACCGGACACCCGCAGGCGCGCAGGCTGCTGGACGACGCCATTGAGGTGATTGAGCGCTACTTCTGGAGCGAACAGGAGCAGATGTGCCTGGAGTCCTGGGATGAAGCGTTCAGCAAAACGGAAGATTACCGCGGTGGTAACGCCAACATGCACGCCGTGGAAGCCTTCCTCATCGTGTATGACGTAACCCACGATCGTAAATGGCTCGACCGCGCCCTGCGCATCGCCTCGGTGATTATTCACGACGTGGCGCGCAAAGGTGAGTATCGCGTTAACGAGCATTTCGATACCAACTGGAACCCGATCCGCGACTACAACATCGATAATCCCGCCCACCGTTTTCGCGCCTACGGCGGCACACCAGGGCACTGGATTGAATGGGGCCGCCTGATGCTGCACCTGCGTGCCGCGCTGGAAGCCCGCTTCGAAACCCCACCGGCGTGGCTGCTGGAAGACGCAAAAGGACTGTTCCACGCCACCATCCGCGATGCCTGGGCGCCAGACGGAGCCGATGGGTTCGTCTACTCCGTTGGCTGGGACGGCAAACCTATCGTGCGCGAACGCGTGCGCTGGCCGATCGTCGAGGCGATGGGCACTGCGTATGCGCTCTACACCGTAACCGGCGAGGCGCAGTACGAAGCCTGGTATCAGAAATGGTGGGATTACTGCATCAAATACCTGATGGATTACGAGAACGGATCCTGGTGGCAGGAGCTGGACACCAACAACGAAGTGACCACCAAAGTCTGGGACGGCAAGCAGGATATTTACCACCTACTGCACTGCCTGGTGATCCCCCGCCTGCCGCTGGCCCCGGGCTTAGCCCCTGCCGTAGCCGCCGGATTACTGGATAGCCAGGCCAAATAATAAAGACGGAGTTTTCTATGCGTACCCTACACAATATTGATCTGAAAAATAACGAACATGGCTTCACCCTGCGCTGGCAGGACCGTCTGATTTTATCCCACTCCACCGATGAACCTTGCCTGTGGATCGGCGCGGGCGTTGCCGATATCGATATGTTTCGCGGCAACTTCAGCATCAAAGACAAACTCAACGAAAAAATCGCCCTGACGGACGCGACCGTTACACAGCAAAGCGCAGGCTGGGCGATCCGCTTTACCCGTGGCGATGCGGTGAGCGCGACGCTGCTGGTGGGTGTGGATGCGGAAGGCCGTCTGGAACTGAAGCTGAAAAATGATGCCATCTGTCACAACCGCATCTGGCTGCGGCTGGCGGCCCAGCCTGAAGATCATATCTACGGCTGCGGCGAGCAGTTCTCGTACTTTGATCTGCGCGGAAAGCCGTTCCCGCTGTGGACCAGCGAACAGGGGGTGGGCCGCAATAAGCAGACCTACGTGACCTGGCAGGCCGACTGCAAAGAGAACGCGGGCGGCGATTATTACTGGACCTTCTTCCCCCAGCCTACCTTCGTGAGCACCCAGAAGTACTACTGTCACGTGGATAACAGCTGCTACATGAACTTCGACTTCAGCGCGCCGGATTTCCACGAACTGGCGTTCTGGGAAGATAACGCCACGCTGCGCTTCGAATGTGCAGAAACCTACGTCGATCTGCTGGAAAAACTCACCGACCTGCTGGGGCGTCAGCCGGAGCTGCCGGACTGGGTTTACGACGGCGTGACGCTGGGCATTCAGGGCGGCACCGGGGTGTGTCAGCACAAGCTCGACGTCATGCGCCAGGGCGGGGTGAAGGTGAACGGCATCTGGGCGCAGGACTGGTCCGGCATCCGCATGACCTCCTTTGGCAAACGCGTGATGTGGAACTGGAAGTGGAACAGCGAGCTGTATCCGCAGCTTAATGAGCGTATTGCACAGTGGAAACAGGAAGGCGTGCAGTTCCTCTCCTATATCAACCCGTACGTCGCCAGCGACAAAGATCTCTGTGAAGAGGCGGCAAAACGCGGCTATCTGACCAAAAATGCCGACGGCAAGGACTACCACGTCGAGTTTGGCGAGTTTTACGCGGGCGTCATCGACCTGACCAACCCGGAAGCCTACGGCTGGTACAAAGAGGTGATCAAAAAGAACCTGATCGAACTGGGCTGCAGCGGCTGGATGGCCGATTTTGGCGAATATCTGCCAACCGATACCTTCCTGCACAACGGCGTCAGCGCGGAGATCATGCATAACGCCTGGCCTGCCCTGTGGGCCAAATGTAACTACGAGGCGCTGGAAGAGACCGGCAAGCTCGGCGAGATCCTGTTCTTCATGCGCGCGGGTTATACCGGCAGCCAGAAGCACTCGGTAATGATGTGGGCGGGAGATCAGAACGTCGACTGGAGCCTGGACGACGGTCTGGCGTCCGTCGTACCTGCTGCGCTGTCTCTGGCGATGACCGGTCACGGGCTGCACCACAGCGACATCGGCGGCTATACCACCCTGTTCGAGATGAAACGCACCAAAGAGCTGTTGCTGCGCTGGTGCGATTTCAGCGCCTTTACGCCGATGATGCGTACCCACGAAGGTAACCGCCCGGGTGACAACTGGCAGTTCGACGGCGACGCCGAAACCATCGCGCACTTTGCACGTATGACCACCGTGTTCACCACCCTGAAGCCGTACATCAAAGCTGCGGTTGCGCAGAACGCGAAAAGTGGCCTGCCGGTGATGCGCCCGTTGTTCCTGCATTATGAAGACGACGCGCGCGCCTACACGCTGAAATACCAGTACCTGTTTGGCCGCGATCTGCTGGTGGCACCGGTTCATGAAGAGGGCCGCCACGACTGGACGCTCTATCTGCCGCAGGACAACTGGGTGAATGTGTGGACGGGTGAAATCTGCCAGGGCGGTGAGGTGACCGTTGCTGCCCCGCTCGGCAAACCGCCGGTTTTCTATCGCCAGCAAAGCGAATGGGCAGATCTGTTTAATACCTTACGTCATATCTGATAAGGCTCGCCCGCGGGGAAACCTGCGGGCAGACGGAGAACAATAATGAGTCAACATACTTCTGATCCGGCAACCCTACGCCTGCCGTTTAAAGAAAAACTCGCCTACGGGATGGGCGATCTCGGCTCTAACATCCTGCTGGATATCGGCACGCTGTATCTGCTGAAGTTTTATACCGACGTGCTGGGCCTGCCGGGTACCTACGGCGGGATTATCTTCCTGATTGCCAAATTCTTTACCGCTTTCACCGATATGGGCACCGGGATCATGCTCGACTCCCGGCGCAACATCGGCCCGAAAGGGAAATTCCGCCCGTTCGTGCTGTATGCCGCCTTCCCGGTGACCTTGCTGGCGATTGCCAACTTCGTCGGTACGCCGTTTGAAATCACCGGTAAAACGGTGATGGCAACGGTGCTGTTCATGCTGTACGGCCTGTTCTTCAGCATGATGAACTGCTCTTACGGCGCGATGGTGCCCGCCATCACCAAAAACCCGGACGAGCGCGCCTCGCTGGCCGCCTGGCGTCAGGGCGGCGCCACGCTTGGCCTGCTGCTCTGTACCGTCGGTTTTGTCCCGGTAATGAACCTGATTGAGGGCAACGATCAGCTTGGCTATATCTTTGCCGCCACGCTTTTCTCGCTGTTCGGGCTGTTCTTTATGTGGTGGTGCTACAAGGGCGTGACCGAGCGTTACGTCGAGACGCAGCCTGCTCATCCGGCGCAAAAACCGGGGCTGTTGCAGTCGTTTCGCGCCATTGCCGGAAACCGTCCGCTGTTTATCCTGTGCATCGCCAACCTCTGCACGCTGGGTGCCTTTAACGTCAAACTCGCCATCCAGGTTTACTACACGCAGTACGTGCTGAACGACCCGATACTGCTGTCGTACATGGGTTTCTTCAGCATGGGCTGTATTTTTATCGGCGTCTTTATGATGCCCGGCGCGGTGCGGCGCTTCGGCAAGAAAAAAGTCTATATCGGCGGGCTGATGGTTTGGGTGGCGGGCGATCTGCTCAACTACTTCTTAGGCGGCGGCTCGGTGAGCTTTGTGGCGTTCTCCTGCCTGGCCTTCTTCGGCTCCGCGTTCGTGAACAGCCTGAACTGGGCGCTGGTATCCGATACCGTGGAATACGGCGAGTGGCGCACCGGCGTGCGATCTGAAGGAACGGTTTACACCGGCTTTACCTTCTTCAGGAAGGTATCCCAGGCACTGGCGGGCTTCTTCCCGGGGATCATGCTCACGCAAATTGGCTATGTGCCCAACGTGGTGCAATCCGCCGGAACGGTTGAAGGACTGCGGCAGCTGATTTTTATCTATCCGAGCCTGCTGGCGGTCATCACCATTGTGGCGATGGGCTGTTTCTACAATCTCAACGAGAAGATGTATGTGCGCATCGTGGAAGAGATCGAACTGCGTAAACGTACGGCATAAATGACGAGATAGAGCGCCCTGCGGGCGCTCTGAGGATCGACCATGACACATAACACTGATCCGTTAACCCTGAAATTGAGCCTGCGAGAGAAGTGCGCCTACGGGATGGGCGATTTTGGCTCGAATCTGATGCTGTGTATTGGCACGCTGTATCTGCTGAAGTTTTACACCGACGAACTGGGCATGCCCGCCTTCTATGGCGGCATTATTTTCCTGGTAGCGAAGTTTTTTACCGCGTTCACCGACATGCTGACCGGCGTGCTGCTGGACTCCCGGCGTAACATCGGCGCGAAGGGAAAGTTCCGGCCATTCATTCTTTATGCCTCCGTCCCGGTGGCGCTGGTCGCGACGGCGCAGTTTATGGCCAACGACTTTAGCCTGACGGTGAAAACGGCGCTCGCCACCGTGCTCTTCATGATGTTTGGCCTCTGCTATAGCCTGATGAATTGCGCCTACGGTGCGATGGTCCCGGCCATCACCAAAAACCCGAACGAGCGCGCGCAGCTTGCGGCGTGGCGTCAGGGCGGCGCAACCGTGGGGCTGTTGCTCTGCACCGTCGGCTTTATGCCCATTCAGGCGCTGTTCGTCAGCCAGCCCTCCCTCGGCTATCTGGTGGCGGCGCTGGTGTTCGTCACCGGTGGCCTGGTCTGCATGTGGTGGTGCTACAGCGGCGTGAAAGAGCGCTACGTGGAGCTTACGCCCGATCACCATAAGCCCGGCATTCTGCAATCATTCTGCGCGATTTTCCGCAATCCGCCGCTACTGGTGCTGTGTATCGCCAACCTGTGTACCCTTGCCGCGTTTAACATCAAGCTGGCGATTCAGGTCTATTACACCCAGTACGTGCTAAACGATCTGCATTTGCTGTCGTGGATGGGCTTTTTCAGCATGGGCTGCATTCTGATTGGCGTGTTTCTGGTGCCCGGCGCGGTGAAGCGCTTTGGCAAAAAACCGGTTTATCTGGGTGGGCTGGCGCTGTGGGCAGTGGGCGACGTGCTGAACTTCTTCTGGGGGACCAGTTCCCTGCTGTTCGTGCTGTTTTCCTGCATGGCCTTTTTCGGCACGGCGTTTGTGAACAGCCTGAACTGGGCGCTGGTACCGGATACCGTTGATTACGGCGAGTGGAAAACGGGCATTCGTGCTGAAGGGTCGGTTTATACCGGCTATACCTTCTCGCGCAAAATCTCTGCCGCCCTCGCCGGTTTTCTGCCTGGCATCATGCTGACCCAGATTGGCTACGTTCCCCATGCGGTGCAGAGCGCTGGCACGCTACTTGGTCTGCGTCAGCTTATTTTCCTCTGGCCGTGCGGCCTGGCTGTCGTTGCCGCCGTGACCATGGGGCTGTTTTATAAACTCAACGAAGCGCGCTTCGCCTTTATTATCGAGGAGATTGGAAAACGGAAAAAACAAACCGCGAATACCCCTGAGATAACCACCAACAATAAAGCGTCAGCAGTCACTTTATAACAATAAAACCGGCCACTATGTCCTTCCTGTTCATCAGGAGGGAGGCCTTTCTGTACCTGATACATGGACAAATTATGAAAAGAATCATTACTGTACTGATCGTGTCGTCTGTGTCCTGCCCGGTATTTGCCGGGGCTTATGTCGAAACCCGCGAAGCATACAATACGGCCTCTGAGCTGCACGAGGTGATCCTGCGTGCAGGCTATAACTTCGATATGGGCGCGGGGCTGATGTTCACCAATGCCTATAACGTGGGGAAATGGGATGAGCTTAAGCACAGCTATAACGAAATAGAGGGGTGGTATCCGCTCTTTAAACCCACCGACAAGCTCACCTTCCAGCCCGGCGGATTGATTAACGACAGCAGCGCAGGATCGGGTGGTGCGGTCTATTTAGATACCAATTATAAATTTACGGACGGGTTCAACCTGACGTTCCGCTATCGCTATAACCATAACAATTACGATACGCCGGACTATAACGGGCAGATGGATAAGAACGATACGCACGAGTTTGCTAACTACTGGAATTTCAAAGTGACGGATGCGTTTTTTTATACCTTTGAACCGCACTTTTTCCAGCGGGTGAATGATTACCACAGCAAAAATGGCAAAGATCATCACTGGGAAATTACCAATAAATTCAGCTACAAGATCGACAAAAACTGGCTGCCATATCTTGAACTGCAGTGGCTGGACAGATGGAATGATTACAACCGGGAGCAGTACCGGATTCGCCTGGGATTGCGGTATTCGTTCTAATAAAAAAGCCGCTGAGCAATCAGCGGCTTTTTACTGCCGGGCGGCGCATGCGCTTACCCGGCTAACGGATTGACCGTATTACTCTTCTTTCGCACCGCGCATTGCACGTTTACGATCGTTCTCGGTCAGGTGACGTTTACGGATACGGATAGACAGTGGAGTCACTTCTACCAGTTCGTCGTCATCGATGAATTCCAGAGCCTGCTCCAACGTCATCTTGATCGGTGGAACCAGAACCGTTGCTTCGTCAGTACCGGACGCACGCATGTTGGTCAGTTTCTTACCGGTCAGGCAGTTTACAGTCAGGTCGTTAGAACGACTGTGAATACCGATGATCTGGCCTTCATACACTTCAGCACCGTGACCCAGGAACAGCTTACCGCGATCCTGCAGACCGAACAGCGCAAACGCAACCGCTTTACCCTGACCGTTAGAGATCAGCACGCCGTTGTTACGCTGGCCCACTTCACCCGGACGTACGTCGTCGTAGTGGCTGAAGGTGGAGTACAGCAGACCGGTACCGGAAGTCATGGTCATGAACTCAGAACGGAAGCCGATCAGGCCACGGCTTGGGATCACGTAGTCGAGACGTACGCGGCCTTTGCCATCTGGATTCATGTTTTTCAGGTCGCCTTTACGCTCACCCAGAGCCTGCATCACAGAACCCTGGTGCTGCTCTTCAACGTCCAGCGTTACGTTTTCGAACGGCTCTTGTTTACGGCCGTCGATTTCGCGGAAGATAACTTTCGGACGGGAAACCGCCATCTCGAAACCTTCACGACGCATGTTTTCGATCAGAACAGACAGGTGCAGTTCACCACGACCGGATACGCGGAAGGCATCAGCGTCTTCCGTTTCTTCAACGCGCAGCGCAACGTTGTGCACCAGCTCTTTGTTCAGGCGGTCAAGGATCTGACGAGAGGTAACGAATTTACCTTCTTTACCACAGAACGGAGAGGTGTTGACGTTGAAGAACATGGTTACCGTTGGTTCATCAACAGACAGGGCTGGCAGCGCTTCCACGTTCTGCGGGTCGCAGATGGTGTCAGAGATGTTCAGCTCGCCCAGACCGGTGATCGCGATGATATCGCCCGCTTCAGCCAGATCGCTGTCGATACGCTCCAGACCCAGGTGAGTCAGCACTTTGCCCACTTTACCGTTACGGGTTTTGCCTTCGCTATCGATGATAGTAACCTGCTGGTTCGGCTTCACTTTACCGCGTTTGATGCGGCCGATACCGATAACGCCAACGTAGTTGTTGTAGTCCAGCTGGGAGATCTGCATCTGCAGAGGACCATCAAGATCAACATCCGGAGCCGGTACGTGATCGACAATCGCCTGATACAGCGGGGTCATGTCTTCCGCCATATCTTCGTGATCCAGACCCGCAATACCATTCAGCGCCGAAGCGTAGATGATAGGGAAGTCCAGCTGCTCGTCGGTCGCGTCAAGGTTAACGAACAGGTCGAACACCTGATCAACAACCCAGTCAGGACGTGCGCCAGGACGGTCAACCTTGTTGATAACAACAATAGGCTTCAGGCCATGGGCAAATGCTTTTTTGGTCACGAAACGCGTTTGCGGCATTGGGCCGTCAAAGGCGTCAACCACCAGCAGCACGGAATCCACCATGGACATCACGCGCTCAACTTCACCACCGAAGTCGGCGTGCCCTGGGGTATCAACGATGTTGATACGGTAGTCATTCCATTTGATAGCGGTGTTTTTCGCGAGGATGGTAATCCCACGCTCTTTCTCCAAATCGTTGGAGTCCATCACACGCTCTTGAGTTTCGGCACGTGCATCAAACGTACCGGATTGCTGCAGCAGCTTATCAACCAGGGTAGTTTTACCATGGTCAACGTGCGCGATGATGGCGATGTTACGCAAATTTTCGATCACAACTTTGCCTCAGGCATTAGAAATAGCGCGTTATTGTACACGGATTAATCGCACTACAAAACAGGATCACAAACATCCCCCGCAAACAAGTATTGCAGAGATGCTTTGTGATCGCTTTCACGGAGCGTAAAAAGGGCACTTTAACGAAAATTGCACCAATATGGTGCTCAGTGTTCACACTGAAGCACTATACTGGTGCAACATAACCATTGTGGTGCAGCACTTTTGCACTATGGTGCGCATGATAACGCCTTTTTGGGGTGTTTTAAAAGTTGGCACAGATTTCGCTTTATAAAAATACGGCAAAAAGATGGCTTCATAGCCACCTTGATAGAAGTTGAAGACCTCGTTACCACGACGACAATGACCAATCTGGAGAGTTAAGTATGTCCGCTGAACACGTTTTGACGATGCTGAACGAACATGAAGTGAAGTTTGTTGATCTGCGCTTCACCGATACTAAAGGTAAAGAACAGCACGTCACTATTCCTGCTCATCAGGTAAACGCCGAATTCTTTGAAGAAGGCAAAATGTTTGACGGCTCCTCCATTGGTGGCTGGAAAGGCATTAACGAATCTGACATGGTTCTGATGCCAGACGCGACCACGGCGGTCATTGATCCGTTCTTCGAAGAGCCAACCCTGATCATCCGTTGCGATATCCTCGAGCCAGGCACGCTGCAGGGCTACGACCGTGACCCACGCTCCATCGCTAAACGTGCAGAAGAGTACCTGCGTTCTACCGGCATCGCAGACACCGTTCTGTTCGGGCCAGAGCCAGAATTCTTCCTGTTCGATGACATTCGTTTCGGTGCCTCTATCTCTGGCTCCCACGTGGCTATCGACGACATCGAAGGTGCATGGAACTCCTCCACCAAATACGAAGGTGGTAACAAAGGTCACCGTCCTGGCGTGAAAGGCGGTTACTTCCCGGTTCCTCCGGTCGATTCTTCACAGGACATCCGTTCCACCATGTGTCTGGTGATGGAAGAGATGGGCCTGGTAGTTGAAGCTCACCACCACGAAGTGGCGACTGCTGGTCAGAACGAAGTGGCAACCCGCTTCAACACCATGACCAAAAAAGCGGACGAAATTCAGATCTACAAATACGTTGTGCACAACGTTGCACACCGTTTCGGTAAAACCGCGACCTTCATGCCAAAACCAATGTTTGGCGACAACGGTTCCGGTATGCACTGCCACATGTCCCTGTCCAAGAACGGTACCAACCTGTTCTCTGGTGACAAATATGCAGGTCTGTCTGAGCAGGCGCTGTACTACATTGGCGGCGTAATCAAACACGCTAAAGCGATCAACGCCCTGGCGAACCCAACCACCAACTCTTACAAGCGTCTGGTCCCAGGCTACGAAGCACCTGTTATGCTGGCTTACTCAGCGCGTAACCGTTCTGCTTCTATCCGTATCCCGGTGGTGGCTTCTCCTAAAGCGCGTCGTATCGAAGTGCGCTTCCCGGATCCAGCAGCTAACCCATACCTGTGCTTCGCAGCACTGCTGATGGCCGGTCTGGACGGTATCAAGAACAAGATCCACCCAGGCGAAGCAATGGACAAAAACCTGTATGACCTGCCGCCAGAAGAAGCGAAAGAGATCCCACAGGTTGCAGGCTCTCTGGAAGAAGCCCTGCAGGCACTGGACGCAGACCGCGAATTCCTGACTGCGGGTGGCGTGTTCACTGACGACGCTATCGATGCTTACATCGCCCTGCGTACTGAAGAGAACGACCGCGTGCGCATGACTCCGCATCCGGTTGAATTCGAACTGTACTACAGCGTTTAAGTTACAACGGGTTTCGCGCCACCCTTCAGGCGCGGCCCCGAAAGCTTTTTTTTGTTGCCGTGGAAACTTTCAGCCCATCTCCGGATGGGCTTTTTTCTCCACCAACAACCTGATCTCACGCGCTTTTTACGACGAAAAAGCTATACTGCACTAAATTAGTGCAACCAACTCCAGGAGACTGCTGAATGGCAACTGGCACGCTGCCCGATGCTGGGCAGATCCTCAATTCGTTAATTAACAGCATTTTGCTGGTCGACGACGAGCTGGCTGTTCATTACGCCAACCCGGCGGCGCAGCAACTGCTCGCCCAAAGCGCACGCAAACTGTTTGGCACTCCGCTGCCAGAATTATTGAGCTATTTTTCGCTGAACATTGGCCTGATGCAGGAAAGTCTGCAGGCCGGTCAGGGGTTCACCGATAACGAAGTGACGCTGGTGATCGACGGGCGCTCGCATATTTTGTCGCTTACCGCGCAACGTCTTCCTGAAGGGCTGATCCTGCTCGAAATGGCACCGATGGACAATCAGCGCCGACTGAGCCAGGAGCAACTTCAGCATGCGCAGCAAATTGCTGCCCGCGATCTGGTGCGGGGCCTGGCGCATGAAATCAAAAACCCACTGGGCGGATTACGCGGGGCGGCGCAGCTGTTAACCAAAGCGCTGCCGGACCCTGCGCTGGCGGAGTATACCAACGTCATCATTGAGCAGGCCGACCGCCTGCGTAACCTGGTTGACCGCCTGCTCGGGCCGCAACAGCCGGGTATGCACGTCACCGAAAGCATTCATAAAGTGGCTGAACGGGTGGTGAAGCTCGTCTCAATGGAGCTGCCGGAGAACGTTACGCTGGTGCGTGATTATGACCCCAGCCTGCCGGAATTGGCGCACGATCCGGACCAGATTGAGCAGGTCCTGCTGAATATTGTGCGTAATGCGCTGCAGGCTCTGGGACCGGAAGGCGGCGAAATCATTTTGCGTACCCGTACCGCATTCCAGCTCACCTTGCATGGCGTGCGCTATCGGCTGGCGGCACGCATCGACGTTGAGGACAACGGGCCGGGGATCCCATCTCATCTGCAGGACACCCTGTTCTACCCGATGGTCAGCGGTCGCGAAGGCGGTACCGGGCTGGGATTATCCATTGCCCGCAGTTTGATCGATCAACACTCTGGAAAAATTGAATTTACCAGTTGGCCGGGACATACCGAGTTTTCGGTTTTCCTGCCGATTAAAAAATAAAGGTGACGTTTATGCAACGAGGGATAGTCTGGGTAGTCGATGACGATAGCTCCATCCGTTGGGTGCTTGAACGCGCGCTCACAGGGGCGGGATTAAGCTGCACGACGTTTGAGAGCGGCAGCGAAGTGCTCGACGCACTCACCACCAAAACGCCGGATGTTCTGCTGTCGGATATTCGTATGCCGGGTATGGACGGGCTGGCGCTTTTAAAGCAGATCAAACAACGCCACCCTATGCTTCCGGTCATCATAATGACGGCACACTCCGATCTGGATGCCGCCGTTAGCGCCTATCAGCAAGGGGCATTCGACTACCTGCCCAAGCCATTTGATATCGACGAAGCGGTCGCGCTGGTTGAGCGCGCCATTAGCCATTACCAGGAGCAGCAACAGCCGCGTAATGCGCCCGATTTCGGCCCTACCACGGACATCATTGGCGAAGCACCGGCGATGCAGGATGTGTTTCGCATTATTGGCCGTCTGTCGCGTTCGTCCATCAGCGTACTGATTAATGGCGAATCGGGCACCGGTAAAGAGCTGGTCGCGCACGCCTTACATCGCCATAGCCCGCGGGCAAAAGCGCCGTTTATCGCCCTGAATATGGCGGCTATCCCGAAAGATTTGATTGAATCCGAACTGTTCGGCCATGAAAAAGGCGCCTTTACCGGGGCGAATACCATTCGTCAGGGCCGCTTCGAACAGGCTGACGGGGGGACGTTATTCCTGGATGAAATTGGCGATATGCCGCTGGATGTTCAGACCCGTCTTCTGCGCGTGCTGGCTGACGGACAGTTTTATCGCGTAGGCGGTTATGCGCCGGTGAAAGTGGATGTACGCATTATTGCCGCGACGCACCAGAACCTGGAGCAACGCGTGCAGGAGGGAAAATTCCGTGAGGATTTATTCCATCGCCTGAACGTCATCCGCGTCCATCTACCGCCGCTACGTGAACGTCGCGAAGATATCCCTCGCCTGGCGCGTCACTTCCTGCAGGTCGCCGCGCGTGAACTGGGCGTAGAAGCCAAACAGCTTCACCCGGAAACCGATGCCGCCCTCACCCGCCTGGCCTGGCCGGGTAACGTGCGTCAGCTGGAAAATACCTGTCGCTGGCTCACCGTCATGGCCGCCGGACAGGAGGTCTTGATTCAGGATCTGCCGGCCGAGCTGTTTGAAGCAACTGCCCCTGAAAGCAGTACGGGCCATGCGCTGCCGGACAGCTGGGCGACGCTGCTGGCGCAGTGGGCCGATCGCGCGCTGCGTTCCGGTCATCAAAATTTGCTCTCTGAGGCACAGCCGGAGATGGAACGCACGCTGTTAACCACCGCGCTTCGTCATACGCAGGGCCATAAACAGGAAGCAGCCCGCCTGCTGGGATGGGGACGTAATACCCTGACGCGTAAGCTTAAAGAGCTGGGAATGGAGTAATCTTCACCGCTGTGTAAAGATTACTAATTGAGCGCAAATTGCCGTTATTTTGCGCTTTACTGTGTCGATGAGTTTTGTATGATCGTGCCCGGAAATTGGGGGTGAACATCATGCTGGAAACATTAGTACATATGCTCTCTAGCGGAGCCGCAGAAAGCCACACGCCGCAAACCGCAGTTGCTGCAGTGTTGTGTGCGGCGCTGGTTGGTCTGTTTAGCTAGCGGGTAAAAATGTAAAAGCCGGGTGGCGGCTTCGCCTTACCCGGCCTACGTTTCATGCTTTTGCGGCTTAAATCACCCGCGAGAACTGCTGCATACGCGCTTTCTGCCGAAGGTAAGCGTCAAAACACATGCAGATATTACGAATCAACAAACGTCCTTTTGGCGTGACCTCAATCGCATTCTCCGACACATCCACCAGCCCGTCCTTCGCCAGCGGCGCCAGCAGCTTCAGGTCTTCTGCAAAATAATCGCTAAAGTGCAGATCCCACTGCGACTCAACGTCGCTGAAATCGAGACGGAAGTTGCAGATAAGCGCCTTAATCACATCACGACGAATGCAGTCGTCACGTGTTAACGCGATGCCGCGCCACAGCGCGTTGCCCTTTTCATCCACCTGCTGATAGTAGAGCTTCAACTCTTTCTGGTTTTGCGCGTAGCAATCGCCAATCATGCTGATGGCGGAAACGCCCATCCCCAGCAAATCGGTATCGCCCTGGGTGGTATAGCCCTGGAAATTACGGTGCAGTACCCCTTCGCGCTGAGCAACAGCCAGCTCGTCATCCGGACGGGCAAAGTGATCCATACCGATAAACTGATAGCCGGTCTCGGTCAGCGAGGTAATGGTTTCCTGGAGAATATCCAGTTTCTGTTGAGCAGAAGGCAGATCGGCATCTTTGATTTTGCGCTGCGCGGCAAAGAGCGTCGGCAGATGCGCATAGTTGAACACGCTCAGGCGGTCCGGGTTAAGTTCAGCCACGCGTTTCAGCGTAAAAGCAAAGCTCTCCGGCGTCTGCTTTGGCAGGCCGTAAATCAGATCGATATTGGTTGAGGTGAAACCAATTTCACGCGCATGGTTGAGTAAGGCAAAGATAAATTCTTCGTCCTGTTCACGGTTCACCAGACGCTGGACCTCTTTATTGAAGTCCTGAACGCCCATACTCAGGCGATTGAAGCCTTCGGCACGTAAATGATCCAGCACATCCAGCTCAATTTCACGCGGATCGACCTCGATCGAGATTTCGGCGTCGTCATTAAAATGGAAATTGCTGCGAAGAAGCGCCATCAAACGGCTGATCTGCGCTTTATTCAGATAGGTTGGCGTACCGCCGCCCCAGTGAAGCTGGCTGACATGACGGCCAGTAAACAACGGCGCGCGATGCAAAATTTCCTGCTCCAGCGCATCCAGATACTGATCGGCTTTATGCTGCTGACGGGTGACAATTTTATTGCAGCCGCAGAAGTAGCAGAGCTTATGGCAGAACGGAATATGGACGTAGAGCGACAGCGGGCGTTCTGGATAGCGCGCGACGGCCTGCTGAAAATCACCCTCCCCGAAGGCATCGGAGAACTCCAGCGCGGTGGGGTATGAGGTGTAACGCGGCCCGGAATAGTTATATTTCTGGATCAGGGCCAAATCCCAGTCGATAGATGGTACAGACATGCTCACTCCTTCCGTTGGTGTCGCGTTCGTATACGGCGGCCCGTTCTGGCCCCATTGCGGACCATCATTCGGGTGCGCAGCCACTTCTGTCGCCGCGACAACCGCCGTAGTTTAACGAATAACCACACCAGATAACATATAACCGGAAGGGTTATAAGCAGGACTATCGTTCCTGCCGGGTGCAAATGTTAGTTTCCACCCTTCAGAAGACGCATCATATCTTCCTGCTTTTCGTCTTCTTCTTCATCTTCGTCATCGTCGTATGACAGGCCCAGCTTCTGCATCAGTTCGTCGATGCGATCCAGTTTGGCATCCACCCAGGACTGCTCTTCAGCGGTCAGGGTTTCACCCTCTTCAAGACGTTCCAGCAGCGCGTCCAGGCGCTCATCGTTCTCCAGCAAATCCAGCTCAGCCTGCGGTGAAAGCATAGGTTTCTCGCTCTTTGGTTTGTGCTGCTTAGTGACCGGGGTGTCTGTCACGCCCAGTGGAATGGGAGTTTTACTGCCGATACGTGGATCTTTCTGCGGCTTATTTTTAGCAGAAGCGCCAGATGCACCACCACCGTTTGCACGGCTACCCGCAGCATGACCGCGATGCTTTTTTTCGCGTTTGCGATCGCGCGCTTCCTGGTTCAGTTCTTCGCGCGTTTTGCGGCGTGCTTTGGCAGGGCGTTTCGCGCCCGCTGCGGAGGTCGGTTTTTTCATGATGTTTTATCTTTAAGTCGTTTTCTTCAGTATAGAATTGCGGCGAAATCTAGCAGAAAGCAAGCAAAGAAAAAAGGCGACAGAGCAATCTGTCGCCTTTTTTCCTGACTCATAACCCTTAACGGGTCAGACATTCCGTGTTTGCCTACAACAAACCCTGTTTATCCGTTGGCTGATACCGTCCGTGATACGGTTCCTTTTCCTGTTAAAACGCCTCCAGGCGCTGGTCATCCTGACAATCCTGCGTCTTCGCCTCCTGGCGCTCCTGACCCTTATCCCTAAGTCATTATCCTGTTGGCATCCCCGCCTTGACGCACACTTTACCTTGTTCATTTAAACTAACAAGCAACGAAAGGGTACAAAAACGGATTTTCAGATAATCACTCAATATTAATCTTATGATTTAAAACAGTTTGTATTTTTTTACACCTGCGATTTCTCTGAAATTTCTCATAACATCTATAGCCGATGTCTCACATCGGCCAGGGCTTAAGCCTACAGACCAGGTGCAATCAAAAAAGCCTTTTGCCTGCATTCAGGTATAATCCCCCGCAGATTACGATTTTTGGAGACGACCACGTGACTACCTGGAACTACCAACAGACGCATTTTGTCACCAGTGCGCCCGATATTCGCCACCTGCCCTCTGATACCGGCATCGAAGTGGCCTTTGCTGGCCGCTCGAATGCGGGGAAATCCAGCGCACTGAATACGCTGACCAATCAGAAGAACCTGGCGCGTACCTCAAAAACACCTGGCCGTACCCAGCTGATTAACCTGTTTGAAGTGGCCGAAGGAAAACGCCTGGTCGATTTACCGGGGTACGGTTACGCGCAGGTACCGGAAGAGATGAAGCTCAAGTGGCAGCGCGCGCTGGGTGAATACCTGGAAAAGCGCATGTGCCTGAAAGGCCTGGTGGTGCTGATGGATATTCGCCACCCGCTGAAAGACCTTGATCAGCAGATGATCGACTGGGCTGTGGCAAGCGATATTGCCGTTCTGGTGCTGCTGACAAAAGCGGATAAGCTGGCGAGCGGCGCGCGTAAAGCGCAGGTGAATATGGTTCGTGAAGCGGTACTGGCATTCAACGGAGATGTGCAGGTTGAAGCGTTCTCCTCGCTGAAAAAGCAGGGTGTGGATAAGCTGCGTCAGAAACTCGACAGCTGGTTCAGGGAGCTGGAGCCCGCAACAGAAGCGGAAGAAGAGTAATACCGTGCGCGGCCATGGCCGCGCTTTTTTTTGTCCGAAATTTTCTTTGCCGCAATAAAAAACGCCCCAGTCATTACTGACTGGGGCGGCTAAAATATTCAGCCAAATCCGATTACGTGAAGTAAAAGGTCTGAAAGATAGAACATCTTACCTCTGTACCCTACGCCGCTAACTCTACCCCTTTTTTTGCTGCAGAAAAAGCACTTTTTGTAGTTTTTTTTCATTCTTTACATAGGGAATTCTAATGATCGTCACAAAACGCACGTCGTTATGTTGCTAACTTACATAAAAAGCGCGTTATTCGCCGAACCATTAGTGAGCCTGATCCCAGTTTTCACCACTTCCCACTTCCACCAGCAACGGCACATCGAGTTTCATGCTGTTTTCCATCAGTTCGTGGATCGTCTTCGACACGCTATCGAGATCGTCTTTGTGCACTTCGAACACCAGTTCATCGTGTACCTGCATGATCATTTTCACGCGCGGTTTCTCTTTTTCCAACCAGGCATCCACGGCGATCATCGCGCGCTTGATGATGTCAGCTGCGGTTCCCTGCATCGGGGCGTTGATTGCAGCACGTTCTGCCCCGGCACGGCGCGCCGCGTTGCTGGATTTAATGTCGGGTAAGTAGAGACGACGACCGTCCAGGGTTTCAACGTAGCCTTTTTCCTTCGCCTGCGCGCGGGTGCGTTCCATATATTCCAGTACGCCCGGATATCGCTCGAAGTAGAGATCCATATACTTCTGCGACTCTTTACGCGGAATATTAAGCTGGCGTGAAAGACCGAAGGCGCTCATGCCGTAAATCAGGCCGAAGTTGATTGCTTTCGCGCTGCGGCGTTGCTCGTTTGTCACGCTGTCCAGCGGCAGACCAAAGACTTCCGCAGCGGTTGCCCGGTGGATGTCTTTCCCTTCCGCAAAGGCCGTCAACAGGCCCTTATCACGCGAGAGGTGCGCCATAATGCGCAGCTCGATTTGCGAGTAGTCAGCAGAGACAATCAGATAGTCATCAGGTGCAATAAACGCCTGACGAATGCGACGCCCTTCTTCATTTCGTACCGGAATGTTCTGCAGGTTTGGATCGGTCGAGGAGAGACGTCCGGTGGCCGCCACAGCCTGATGGTATGAAGTATGCACACGACCCGTTTTCGGGTTGATCATCAGCGGCAGCTTATCGGTGTAAGTCGATTTCAGCTTTGCCAGACCACGGTACTCCAGAATGACTTTGGGCAGCGGATAATCCAGCGCCAGCTCCTCCAGCACCTCTTCAGAGGTGGACGGTGCGCCGCCAGGGGTTTTCTTCAGCGGTTTGATCCCCTGCTTTTCAAACAGGATGGTTTGCAGCTGTTTTGGCGATGAGAGGTTAAACGGCTCACCGGCAAGCTCATGCGCCTTTTGCTCCAGTTCGGTCAGACGCTGGGCGAGTTCGCCCGAGTGGTTATGCAGTACCGTCGGATCGATTTTTACGCCGTTGCGCTCGATGCGTGAAAGAACAGGTACCAGCGGCATCTCAATGTTCTGAAACACATTCAGCGGCCCTTCGTGCTTCTGCAGTTTTGGCCACATCTTCAGGTGCAGCTGCAACGTGACGTCGGCATCTTCTGCCGCATAGCGTCCCGCCTCTTCCAGCGCAATCTGGTTAAAGGTGAGCTGATTTTTGCCCTTACCGGCAATCTCTTCAAACGTGATGGTTTTGTGCTTTAACCAGCGGTCAGACAGGGAGTCCATATCATGACGGCCTGCTACGCTGTCCAGAATGTAAGATTCCAGCATGGTATCAAACGCGATACCGCGCAGCTCAATACCGTAGTTTTGCAGAATACCGCGGTCGTATTTGAGGTTTTGCCCCACCTTCAACGCGTTGTCGTCTTCCAGAATCGGCTTCAGCAGTTCCAGCACGCGTTCGCGAGAGAGTTGCTCCGGTGCGTCCAGGTAATCATGCGCGACGGGGACATAGGCAGCGATACCCGGCTCTGTCGCAAAGGACAGGCCCACCATATTGGCGGTAATGTTATCCAGACTGTCTGTTTCCGTGTCGAAAGCAAACACCGGTGCTTTTTTCAGTTTCTCGATCCAGGCAACCAGCTGTGACTCTTCAAGAATGGTTTCGTAGTGCTCAAAAGAGAGCGCTGCGGCTTCTTCTTCAGCCTGATCGTCGGCATCAATGACAATCGTCTCTTTTGGCTTCGCAGCCGGTTTGGCGCCTTTTGCCTGCAGCCATTTACCGGCTTCCACGTCGGTGGTCCAGCGCTTAAATTCGTATTTCTTAAACAGGCTCAGCAGGTCATCCGCAGACGGTTGCTGTACCTCAAGCTGCTCACATCCCAGTTCCAGCTCAACATCGGTTTTAATCGTCGCCAGCTTATAGGAGAGATAAGCCACCTCTTTATTCTCTTCCAGCTTCCCGGCCATGGTTTTTGCGCCACGGAAGGAGAGCCCGGCGATTTTGTCAGACTCCGCATACAGCGTATCCAGCCCGCCCAGTCCCTGAAGGAGTGCCTGTGCCGTTTTTTCGCCAACGCCTGGCACGCCTGGGATGTTATCCGATGAGTCGCCCATCAACGCGAGGAAATCGATAATCAACTCTGGCGGCACGCCATATTTTGCGACCACCTCTTCAGGGCCGAGGATGGTGTTGGTCATGGTGTTAATCAGGGTGATCCCTGGCGTCACCAGCTGCGCCATATCTTTATCACCAGTACTGATGAGAACCGGACGGCCCATTTTTTCGGCTTCACGCGCCAGGGTGCCAATGACGTCATCCGCTTCCACACCAGAAACCGCCAGCAGTGGCAGCCCCATCGCTTTCACCATCGCGTGCAGCGGCTCAATCTGCGCACGCAGATCGTCAGGCATTGGCGGACGGTGAGATTTGTAATGCTCAAATAACTCGTCGCGGAAAGTTTTGCCTTTCGCATCAAAAACGACTGCCGCATGGGTTGGCTGATACTGAAGGATCAGGCTACGCAGCATGTTAAGTACACCGTACATCGCGCCGGTGGGTTCCCCTGCGCTATTGGTCAGAGGAGGAAACGCATGATACGCCCGATACAGGTAAGAAGAGCCGTCGACGAGAATAAGAGGGTTTTCTGGGATCTGAACCATAATGTCCGTGCCTTTAATCAATTTATGACTAAAGGATGCCACAGAAGGATGAAAACATCAGTTATTAGCGCCTGATACTGGAAAAGATTTTACGATCGTGAGGATCGCTCGCAAAATTTAAACTGTGGATAAGTTTGTGAATACTTTCACTTCATATGACTAACAAAGGCAAAAAAAGCGTAAAGACACATAATTATAATCTATTTATCAATTAGTTATATACGGACAGTGATTTATATTGCTAGCTAATGAGAATATAGCATATGTGGATATATGCCCGGTTTGCTGCGTAATAGTAGTGAAATCTTCTGCAGCGAGATGCTGCCTGTCAACTCTCCGTATGAAAGCCCCATTATTTTGTCTGATTTCTGATAAAATCAGCGCCCTGCACCGGATAGTCGGTCGCTAACTTACAGCTAACCATTTGAAAAAGCTCATCATGTCGAGATTGCTCGCTGCAATAACATTACTGTTAAGCATCATTTTAACTATTCTGGTAACGATCGCCTGTTCTGTACCGATCATCATCGCCGGGATAATTAAACTGCTGTTACCTTTGCCTACGGTTTGGCGAGCCGTGTCGGCGTTTTGTAATTTCATGATGTACTGCTGGTGCGAAGGGTTGGCCATCCTGCTGCGCCTGAATCCTCACCTGAAGTGGGACGTTGAGGGTCTGGAAAGACTCAACAAAAAGAACTGGTATCTGCTGATCTGTAATCACCACAGCTGGGCCGACATCGTGGTGTTATGTGTGCTGTTCCGTAAGCATATCCCGATGAACAAATACTTCCTGAAGCAACAGCTAGCCTGGGTACCGTTTATCGGCCTGGCCTGCTGGGCGCTGGATATGCCTTTTATGAAACGCTATTCGCGCAGCTATTTGATTCGCCACCCGGAGCGACGGGGTAAGGATGTGGAAACGACGCGTCGCTCCTGCGAGAAGTTTCGCGCACATCCGACAACGATTGTGAATTTTGTCGAAGGCTCGCGGTTCACAGAAGAGAAGCGTCTTCAGACTCGCTCCCCTTATCAGAACCTGCTGCCACCCAAGGCGGCGGGTATTGCCATGGCGCTTAACGTGCTGGGGGCGCAGTTCGATAAATTACTGAACGTGACGCTCTGCTATCCGGAAAACGATAAGACGCCTTTCTTCGATATGCTTAGCGGCAAGCTGACGCGTATCGTGGTTCGTGTCGATCTGGTGCCAATTGATACCGAACTGCATGGGGATTACGTTAACGATAAGAACTTCAAACGTCGTTTCCAGCTTTGGCTTAATACGCTCTGGAAAGAGAAAGATGAGCAGATAGAGAACATCAAAGCTTCAAACAAAAACGCCGGTCATTGACCGGCGTTTTTATATCATTGGGTTTACTTCTTCTCGACCAGGTATTTCACGGTGTCTGCGTACTGCTGTACGAAGATATCCATGCTGCTGGTGTCCATGCCCTGCATGTTCAGCTGATATTTGCCGTTTACATACATCGCCGGAACGCCCTGGAGCTGCAGATCGGCTGCGGCTTTTTCCTGTTGAGCAACCAGCGATTTCACGACAAAGCTGTTCCATGCGGCGTCGTAGTCTTCACCTTTCACGCCTGCGTCAACGAACACTTTACGAATATCTGCTGCGGTCTGGACGGTCTGGGTTTTCTGCACCGCTTCAAACATAGGGGAGGTGATCTTATCTTCCACACCCAGCGCAATCGCAACCGCCCACGCCTGAGTCAGGTCTTTACCCAATGGGCCCAGGAACTCAACGTGGTATTTGGTCATTTTGGTGCCTTCCGGCAGCTTTTTCTTCACGTTGTCAGCAACATGCAGCACTTGCTCAAACTCATAGCAGTGTGGGCAATAGAACGAGAAGAACTCGAGAACCTGTGGCTCGCCAGCGACGGGCTTGTCCAGCGTAATGTACTGTTTGCCGTCGGTAAACTGTGCAGCAGAAGCGCTAAATGCCAGAATAATACCTGCCAGCGCCAGCCAAATTTTTTTCATGATTAACTCTCTCCTGGATGTGTCCAATTAATACATCGGCGTTAGTTGCAGTGGGGGTTCCTGAAGAACCTTAACCTGCTCAGTAAATGTGGATATCTGGCTGCGCCAGTAATCCTCTCCGGTAAGCCACGGGAAATTACGAGGAAATGCGGGATCATCCCAACGCCTGATTAACCATGCGAGATAATAAACAAAACGCATCGCACGTAAAGGTTCTATCAGGGCAATTTCGTCTGAATTAAAAGGGCTAAACTCTTCATAGGCTTCAATAATCGTTTCAAGCTGCATACGTTGCTCGGCTTTGTCGCCGTTGAGCAACATCCACAAATCCTGCACCGCTGGCCCCATCCGCGCATCATCGAGGTCAACAAACAGAGGGCCATCGCGCCAGAGAATATTCCCGGCATGACAATCACCATGCAAACGCAGGACAGAAATATCATCGCGCCAGCAGGCTTTTACCGCCCCAATAAGTTTATCCGTCGCGCTGAGAAACGCGTCCTTTAATGCAGAGGGAATAAGCGCTGAGGTTTCGAAGACCTGGCGGGGTTCAATAAGGTATTCCTGAATACCGATAGTCGGGCGGGCAATAAACGACGTTTTGCGTCCCGTCTGGTGGATGCGTCCCAGATAGCGGGCAACCCACTCCATTTGGTCGATATTATCCGCTTCAAACTGGCGACCACCCAGACTGGGAAATATAGCGTAGTAGAACCCTTCGTGCGTAAGCAGCGTTTGGTTATTGAATTTTATCGGTGCGGCAACAGGAACTTCGTCATTCAGTAGATCGTGAGCAAACTGATGCTCTTCCTGAATTTGTTCAGCGGACCAGCGCTTGGGGCGATAGAACTTAACAACGAAGCGCTGACGATCCTCGTCCTGGAATTGATAGACGCGGTTTTCGTAGCTATTTAGCGGGGTTAGCCCGGAATCCACCCGAATACCCTGCTCAAACAGCGCATCCATAATGGTATCCGGGTGTAATGTCTGGAAAGTAAAAGCCTGGTCGTTCATCCGATCATCCGGAAATTATACGAATGATTCAGGATATCATCTTGTGGCGATTTCGGTGCCGCCGCTTACAAGCTTTTACTCTTTAATTACGCCTCGGGCGCGCAGCAATGCGGTTTTAAAATCTTCCTCATAATCTTTCTGAATACCAGGAATAACAGCATCTTTGGCAGAGTCACGCATTTTGAGGTGATAGATCAGGATGTCGTCAGAAAGGTCTGTCAGTTCACCTTCAAAACCTGACTCTTTCGCCAGTTTCTGTAAAAATTGCATCAGATTCAGCTCTGGCTCTTTTTGCCAGGCTGGCTGGAGGAGTTCAATGACTTCATTCAGACGTTTACATTTCATGGTGGTGCTCCTTTCATTTAGAGTGACACGTTAGCAGGGTCAATCCCACAATAAAAGAGGCGATATTCGTGAATCCGGGTCAGGAAATCATCGGAGTGGTTCTGGCGGGTGGCAGGGCAACGCGCATGGCGGGAAAAGATAAGGGGCTTCAGCAGCTTAACGGTAAGCCACTTTGGCAGCATGTTGCTGACACGCTTGCAGATCAGGTTTCGGCAATGGCCATCAGTGCCAATCGCCATATCGATATTTATCAGCGCAGCGGATACCCCGTTTATCAGGATACTCTTGGGGATTACCCAGGACCGTTGGCCGGCATGCTCTCGGTCATGCAGCAGTCTGAGGCAGAGTGGTTTGTTTTCTGTCCGTGTGATACGCCGTTTATTCCCTTTTGCCTTGTGGAGCGTCTCGTGCAATTTCGTGATGGTGCACCGGTTGTCTGGGTGCATGACGGTGAGCGCGACCATCCTGCTATTACGCTGATTCATAGATCATTAGTTCCAGCGCTGCAGGATTACCTGACGGCGGGAGAGCGAAGAGTCATGGTGTTTATGCGTCAGTCAGGCGGCCATTCCGTTGATTTTAGCGACTGGAAGTCTGCCTTTGTGAACGTGAATACGACGGAAGATTTACAGACCATGCAGGAGAAATAATGACGCCTGTTTTAGCTATCGCCGCCTGGAGTGGTACCGGGAAAACGACGCTGCTTAAAAAGCTGATACCCGCACTTTGTGCCAGAGGCATCCGCCCAGGGCTGATTAAGCATACCCACCACAATATGGACGTCGATAAACCGGGTAAAGACAGCTATGAACTGCGTAAGGCAGGTGCCGCGCAAACCATGGTGGCAAGTCGTGAGCGGTGGGCATTAATGACGGAAACGCCCGATGAAGCACCGCTGGATCTCGCGTATCTGGTCAGTCGGATGGATCACTCTACGCTTGATCTGGTGCTGGTTGAGGGGTTTAAGCATGAGGCCGTTGCAAAGATCCTGCTGTTCAGAAGCGATGCCGGGCATGATGTTAGCGAGTTAACGCTGGATGAGCATGTCATTGCGGTGGCCAGCGATGTCGCTCTCGATGTTGAGGTTCCGGTGCTGGATTTAAATGATGAGGATAAGATTGCTGAGTTTATTGTGGGGTGGGGTGCGGTCTGATGCCCTCTCCTGCAGGGAAAGGGTGAGAGTGAGGGAGAAAACAAAAGCAAAAAACCCCGCACCTTACGGTACGGGGTTCTTCTTATTTGATGCCTGGCAGTTCCCTACTCTCACATGGGGAGACCCCACACT